>CAYOSE010000102.1:0-7888 GCA_964406535.1 uncultured Sphingomonadaceae bacterium | reverse complement strand
GTGTCCTTGTCGAGCCGGTGGACGAGGCGCGGGCGCGGCGTTTCCTCGTCCTCGAAGGCGTCGAGCAGGCCGTCGACATGGCGGGTGGTCTTGGTGCCGCCCTGCGTCGCGAGGCCGGGCGGCTTGTTGAGTACCAGCGCGGCATTGGTCCGCTCGATCAGCATGGCCTCGGCCTCGGCCTCGTCCTCCGCTGTCAGCGGTTGCCGCTTGCGCTCACCACCGGGGCGGGCCTCGCCGCCGGGTGGTACGCGCAGCACCTGCCCCGCCGCCAGCCGGTCCTCCGGCTTGGCGCGGCTGCCGTCGACGCGGATCTGCCCGGTGCGCGCCCAGCGCGAAATCGTGGCAAAGCCGATCTGCGGCAGGTGCCGCTTGAACCAGCGGTCGAGCCGCACGCCGTCATCGTCGGGCGCGACGGTGAACTGGCGGACCTCGGTGCTGGCGCCGGTCTTGCTGGCACCTGTCGTGCGGGAGGGCGGCTTGCTCATCCCTGCAGGCGCATGATGATAAGGCCGATATAGAGCGCCGACAGCCCCGCCAGCAGCGAGATCGCCGCATAGAGGAAGGCGTAGCTGGTCTGCCCGCGCTCGGTCAGCAGCATCAGTTCGAGGCTGAAGGCGCTGAAGGTGGTGAAGCCGCCCAGCAGGCCGACCCCCACGGCAAGGCGCAGCTGTTCGCCCTGTCCCGCGCCGTGCCGCGCCAGATATCCGGCCAGCAGGCCCATGGCGAGACTGCCCAGCACATTGGCGGTCAGCGTCGCCCAGGGGAAGGTCATCACCGCCTTCACGCCCAGCACATGGGTCATGAAGCGGCCGAGCTGGTAGCGCATGAGCGCGCCGACGCCGCCACCGATGGCGACGAGGAGCGAAGCGTAAAGTTGCGGGGGTCCTTGCATCCGACCGGCCATATACACCTGATGGCGCGGGTGAAAGTGCGCGTATGCCATTTCCGTTTGTCGCCGCCGCGCCCAAACTGTGACCGATGTTACAGTCTTGCCCCTTGCTGCGGGTCTAGGCCCGTGCCCGGCGCAATCCCGCGCCGCAGGAGCACTAGAAGATGAAAATGTTTATCGACATCCATGATGCCGCCAACGGGACGCTGCCCGCAGGCCTGACCGAAGGCCAGTTCCAGGCGGTGTATCGGCAATATGCCGAGGCCTGCCGCGAGGAAGGCGTCACCAGCCTGCGTGCCAGTGTCGGTCTCGGTCAGGGGCGGGTGTTCTGCGTCAGCCTCGCCCCCGATGAAGAGGCCGTGCGGCGCGCGCATGAGCGGATTGGCCTGACCTACGATTCGATTACCGAGGTGACCGACGTCTCGTCATTCAGTATGCTCCTCGCGCAGCCAGCAGCCTGAGGTCGAACATGTCGTTGAGTCCGGATGCCCTGCAGGCGAGATTGCCCTTTATCGGCGAACTCGGCGAGGAGGGACGCAAGCTGCTCGCCGGGAGCATCCGGACAATTCATGCCGCGCCGGGGTCGACACTGCTCAGCCAGGGCGATCCGGTCGCGGGCCTCTATTTCGTCGAGGCCGGGGCGGTCCGGGTCCATTATCTCGACGCGCAGGGGCATGACGGCACGCTCTATCGCCTCGAACCGGGCGAGGCCTGTGTGCTGGCGCTGAACTGCGTCTTTTCGCAATTTTCCTATCCGGCCTGGGCCGATGCCGAAGAGGAGGGGGCCAGCCTGTTCGTTCTGGGTGGCGATGCCGCGCGTGAACTGGTGCGCGTCGATCCGGCCTTCCTGCAGGCATTGTTCGCGCAAACATCGGCACGGCTTTACCAGGTGCTCGTCACGCTGGAGCAGGCGTTGCGCCTGCCGCTGGAGGCGCGGCTGGCAAGGCTGCTGCTCGACCTCGCAGGGGAGGGCGGCGAGGTCTGCCTGTCGCATGACCGGCTGGCCAGCCATCTGGGCACCTCGCGCGAGGTGGTATCGCGGCTGGTCCGCAATCTTGCCAAAAGCGGGCTGGTCGAGAGCCATTACGGCAAGGTCACCATTTGTGACCCCGTGCGACTGGCCGCCCGCTGCAGCTGAATGCGGCGCTTCCAAGCTTGCCTTGCAGGCGCTTTTCGCCTATCGCGCGCCCCAATGGGCCGGTCCTCGGATGGATTCGGCACGCTTTTCATTGGCAGGCAGGAAGGCGTCACCCGCGCCGTGGATGTGCGGGGTTGGCAGCTTTTTCGCCGCAAAGACAGATAGATAAGGTGGCTTAGGTTTATGCAGATCATCGTCCGCGATAACAATGTCGAACAGGCCCTGCGCGCGCTCAAGAAGAAGCTGCAGCGCGAGGGCGTCTATCGCGAAATGAAGCTGCGTCGCCATTACGAGAAGCCGAGCGAGAAGCGCGCCCGCGAAAAGGCCGCCGCCGTGCGCCGCGCCCGCAAGCTGGAGCGCAAGCGCGCCGAGCGCGACGGCGTCCGCTAAGCCGGGGCAATGGTTCTCGCGGCTTCCGCTTGAACCTTCCGCACCGTTACGCCAAAGGGGCGTGGGCCGATAAGTCCCGCGCCCTTTTTGTTTGTCCGCCCCGGCCGGGGCGGCGCCAGTGATACACAGGATCTTCTCATGGCCGAAGTCACCCGCGTGCCCCTGCAACCCATCGCCAGCGGTTCGCTGTCGCGTCTGTGGATCGGCCTCGCCGTCCTTGCCGTGCTGGCTGCGTTGGCCGCCTGGCTGACGCCGCGCCCGGTGGTCGTCATCGTTGACGAAATCACCGCCGGTAGCGGCCCGAGCCCGACGCAGGAAGACGTCGCCTTCGTGACCTATGTCGGCAAGCTGGACGATGGCACCGTGTTCGACGAATCGCCCGAACCCGGCTGGCCGGTTCCGGGCATCCTGCCCGATGCGACGCCGATGACGCTCGACGGGGTCATTCCCGGTTTTGCCGATGCGCTGGTGAAGATGCAGAAGGGCGGCACCTACAATGTCCGCATTCCGGCCGAGCTGGCCTATGGCGACAACCCGCAGCCGGGTTCGAAGATTCCGCCGGGCGCGGACCTCAATTTCGAGATGACGCTGGTCGACTTCATGTCCCGCGAAGAGGCCGACACGCGCTACACCGCGATGCTGCAGGCGATGGGCGAGATGGGCCCGCCGATGGGAGCGCCCGAGGTTCCGGTCCCCTGACCAGTACGTCTACCGGCGCCTGCACCGGCGTCGGCGGACACAAAGCGACCTAAACCGGCCAGAACCGTGCCATGCGCGCTTGAAGCGCGCCGCACGCGCGGCTAACGCGCTGGCCATGTCAGTCACCCGCGAAGAAGTCGCCAAGATCGCTGCGCTCGCCCGCATCCGCATGGATGAGGACGCGCTCGATCACATGGTCCCCGAATTCAACGCCATCCTTGCCTGGGTGGAGCAGCTGGGCGAGGTCGATACCTCAGCCGTCGAGCCGATGACCGCAGTCATCGACCAGAAGCTGCGCCTGCGCGAAGACGTGGTCGATGCCGACCCGCTGACCGGCGGTGGCAAGCGCGAAGACGTGCTGGCCAATGCGCCGGTGGCCGAACACGGATTCTTTGCCGTTCCGAAGGTGATCGAATAGTGGGTCGCGAAAATCAAACACCGTTCGTGCTGAGCTTGTCGAAGCACGAATTCGCCCTTCGACAAGCTCAGGGCGAACGGGGGCAGCTATGACAGATTTTACCCAGCTTGGCGTCAAGACCATCCGCGACGGTGTCGCCGTGGGCGATTTCACCGCGAAGGAAGTGGCCGAGGCGTTCAATAGCGCCGTCGCCGGGGCGGCTGAACTCAACGCCTTTATCGTTGCCACCCCCGACCATGCGCTGGCCGCTGCTGACAAGGTGGATGCGGCGCGTGCCGCCGGGGAAACACTCGGCCCCATGGCGGGCGTCCCGATCGGCATGAAGGACCTGTTCGCCACCAGGGGCGTGCAGACCACGGCGGCGAGCCACATCCTCGAAGGGTTCGAGCCGCAATACGAAAGCACCGTCTCGCAGAAGCTGTGGGATGCGGGCGCGGGCATGCTGGGCAAGCTCAATCTCGACCAGTTCGCGATGGGCAGCTCGAACGAGACGAGCTATTTCGGCAATGTCGTTTCGCCGTGGAAGTCGAAGGGCAGCAATGCCGCGCTGGCACCCGGCGGTTCGTCGGGCGGTTCGTCCGCTGCCGTCGCCGCGCGCATCGTGCCCGCAGCGACCGGCACCGATACGGGTGGATCGATCCGTCAGCCTGCCGCCTTTACCGGCATTTGCGGGATCAAGCCGACCTATGGCCGCTGCTCGCGCTGGGGCATCGTCGCCTTCGCCTCCTCGCTCGACCAGGCAGGGCCGATGGCGCGGAGCGTCGAGGATTGCGCGATCATGCTGGAGGCGATGGCGGGCTTCGACCCGAAGGATTCGACCAGCCTCGATATGCCTGTGCCGAACTGGGCGGCGGCGCTCAACGCGGATCTCAGCGGCAAGAAAGTCGGCATTCCGCGCGAATACCGGATGGACGGCACTGACGAGGAAATCCTCAAGAGCTGGGATGCCGGGATCGCCTGGCTGAAGGATGCCGGGGCCGAAATCGTCGATATCAGCCTGCCGCACACCAAATATGCGCTGCCCGCCTATTACATCGTCGCACCTGCCGAGGCATCGAGCAATCTCGCGCGCTATGACGGGGTGCGCTACGGCCTGCGTGACCTGCCCGAGGGGGCCGGTTTGCAGGACATGTATGCGGCGACCCGCGCAGCGGGCTTCGGCGACGAGGTCAAGCGCCGTATCCTGATCGGCACCTATGTGCTGAGCGCTGGCTTCTACGACGCCTATTATACGCAGGCGATGAAGGTGCGGACGCTGATCCGGCAGGATTTCGACGCTGCGTTCGCCGAGTGCGATGTCATCCTCGCGCCGACCACCCCGACGGCCAGTTTTCCTTTGGGAGACAAGCTGGACGATCCGCTGGCGATGTATCTCAACGACGTGTTCTCGGTGCCCGCTTCGCTGGCGGGCCTCCCGGCGATGAGTGTCCCGGCGGGGCTCAATGCCGCTGGCCTGCCGCTCGGTCTGCAACTGGTCGGCCCGGCCTTTGGCGAGCAGGCGGTGCTCAATGCCGGCCTTGCGATCGAGCAACGGGCGGGCTTTGCCGCAGAGCCGGAGAAGTGGTGGTAATAGCCGCCTGATTTGCGGGTCCGGAGGGCTGTTCCCCTTGTGCGACTCGGGGACTTCGCATGGGCACGGCGCAGGCTTCCGGCGCCCCGCTCGCGGCCTGCGGGCGCGACCCCGGGCCGCGCACAAGCGGGGCGCACCGTGCATCGACCATGATTCTGTTTCTCAAGCGACTCGGGCAAGCCATTGAATACCGTAAAATACTTAGTCTTACGGCGCAGCACGTGCCGTGCGGCCCGCTTGACGAGCAGCTGAGTCAAGTTCTGCCGAAGGGGTAGGCTCTGTGGATTATTATGGTTAATGACGGTGTATGTTATAAATTGGGCCACAAGCTCGATGTTCCGCAAAGCCGATAACAAACGAGTTTTCCTGGGCTGGATGTGTGTTGGGGTCGCGACAGCTGAACCTTTAACACCGATGGGGGTGTCCCATGTTTCAGACCATTGTTCCGACAGTCAGATGTGACGGATGGCCCGTCGGCAATCCCGGCAGGGGTAATGGGTCGTGATTCCCGGACAGGCGGCCCTCTCGGTCAACCTTCCGGGCGTCCTGCGCCATTTCGGGCCCGGCGCTGCCGTCCGCCTGCTGTCGGCGGCACGAGTCCGGCGCGGCGAGAAGGTCTATTCGCTGACCGGCTTCGTGGAGACGAAGAGCCTGTTCGTGCATATTCCCAAGGCCGCCGGGGTCTCGGTCGCCCAGGCGCTGTACGGCAATCTCGGTTACGGCCACCGCCCGATAAGCGTCTATCAGGACATCTTCCGCGACGACGCGCTGCAAAAGATCTTCACCTTCACCTTCGTCCGCAATCCTTGGGACCGCGTCTATTCGGCCTATCGCTTCCTGAAAGCGGGCGGCTGGCCCGAATATGATGCCGACTATGCGGAAACCTATCTGAAGGATTGCGACAGTTTCGAGCAGTTCGTGCTCGAAATCCTGCCGCGGCCCGAGGCGCGTCAGAAGCTCCACTTCCGGTCCAGCCTGCATTACCTGCGCGATCGGGACGGCGGGATGTATCCGTTCGATTATGTCGGTCGGTACGAGACCTTTCGCGAGGATTTCGAAAAGGTCCGCAAATACGTCAACCCGCAGGCGCGGCTGACGCATCTGAACAAGACGAGGGTGACCCGCAAGCAGGGCTATCGCGATGTGTATACCAACGAGATGATCGACATTGTCGGTTCGCTCTATGGCGAGAGCATCCGCGAGCTGGGCTATTCCTTCGACGGTTTCAGCAACACCATGCCGGGCCTCGCCAGGCGCGCAACGGCGCGGCAACGATCCGGCCAGCGAATGATGTGAACTGGCCGACGGGCTGGGCCTCGGGGCTGAAGGTGGTCGCGGGCACGGATATTCGCGGCGTCGGGACGGATTGTTGTGCAGTTGCGAGACACCCTGTTCTTGCGCCGCTTCGGCGCTTGCGCCGGTTGCCGGGCACACGTAGCCTTTCGCAATAAAATCAACAGGGCAGGCGGGGATTCGCCGCGAAAGCCCGGGTAAAGGAGCCGCACCTTGGAGATTTCGCCAGTCAGCGGCAGCAAGCCCCGGACAAGTCTGCTTGCCGCATCCGCGGAAAGCGCCATGCCCGGCCCCAGGCAGGAACGGGCGGTGATCGCCAATTCCATGTGGCGCACGGGCAGTACCTATCTGGCCAACCTCTTTGCGACGGCACCGAAATACGAACTGTTCTACGAGCCGCTGCACGAAAACATCGCCGATGCCGAACACATCGTCACAGATGTGGAGGAGCAGAAGCAGCGCCTGAAGGACATGCGCCATCCCGAGATGACGACGCATGTGATTGACATCTACAAGGAGCGCGATCCGAAGACGGACGAGGTGCTGGGCAATCTCTACGATCCCGCCTCGGCGTTTCGCAACGTCTACAACGAGGCGAGCGAGGAATGTAACGAATACCTGCTGGCCGCGGCGCGGATCTCCAGATCCTCGGGCCAGATTCCCTTCTTTGGCTTTTGTCGTTCGGGCCTGCAGCACCAGTCCTGGGACCGGTTGTTCCGGGGTAAGCACATCTATCTCTGGCGTGATCCGCGCGAACAGTTCCGCTCCTATGGCTGGACCGAGGACAACCGCTATTTCATCCCCGGCACGATCGCCCAGTTGCTGCTGTCACGGCCGCTGGCGCGCATCGTCAATGCGCTGACCTCGACCTGGCAGGCCAATGCCATGCGGATGGTGGTCAACCGCGTGCCCGACAGGTCGCGGCTGGTGATGTTGCGCGTCGGCCGCCTGTTCGCGGCGCAGCTCTCGCTCGAACGCGTCTATGCGCTGTTCTACCTGTCATGGCTCGCCAGCTATCGCAGCGGTGTGCAGACGGCGGAAATCGACTTCACGCTGAACCAGGTCGCCGAAGACGGCGCGCTGCGCGAGGAGATCGAGGGCGAGTTCGACATCAGCTTCGCGAAATTGCGCCAGACCCCGGCCGATACGGTCGAGGGGATCGATTATGCCGCCATCGAGAACGAGGTGGAGCGGCAATTTGCGGCCCTGCTTGTCGCAGAAGATGGAAGTCTGGCGGCGAATGTGCTTTTGGGGGACGAGAACACCGTCAACTGACCCATACATATTGGGCACATTATCAGGCAGGCATATGAGCAATTACCGTATCCAGGGTGCCACCGGCGATTGGGAGATCGTCGTCGGTCTCGAAGTCCACGCGCAGGTCACCAGCAAGGCGAAGCTTTTCTCCGGCGCGGCAACCGCCTTCGGGGCGGAGCCCAATACACTCTTTCCCTACACGACGCTCTTCCGATATCGGAAGAGCGTCGTGTA
>CAYOSE010000101.1:0-7910 GCA_964406535.1 uncultured Sphingomonadaceae bacterium | reverse complement strand
CGGGTCCAAGACCGGGCGCGACGGCATCCATGGCGCGACTATGGCCAGCGCCGAGTTTGGCGAGGATGCCGAGGCCAAGCGCCCCACCGTGCAGGTCGGCGACCCGTTCACCGAAAAGCTGCTGATCGAGGCCTGTCTGGAACTGATGGCGACCGACGCCATCGTTGCGATTCAGGATATGGGCGCGGCCGGTCTGACCTCCTCCAGCGTCGAAATGGCGACCAATGGCAAGGCGGGTATCCGCCTCGACATGAACAAGGTGCCGTGCCGCGAAGAGGGCATGACGCCCTACGAGATGATGCTGAGCGAGAGCCAGGAGCGGATGCTCATGGTCCTCAAGCCCGGCAAGGAAGCCATGGCAGAGGCGATCTTCACCAAGTGGGAGTTGGACTTCGCGGTCATTGGCGAGGTCACCGACACGCAGCACATGGTGCTGGAGTTCGATGGCGAGGTCGTGTGCGACATCCCGCTGGGACCGCTGGCCGCCGATGCGCCCGAATATGACCGGCCCTATCTCTCGAAGGAGGACTATCGCGCCTGGGCGGGCATCAAGCCGATGGAAAACCGGCCCGACAGCGCCGATCCGGGCGCGGACCTGCTGACGCTGCTCGCCTCCGCCAACCTCTCCTCGCGCCGCTGGATCGCGGAGCAATATGATAGCCAGGTGATGGCCGACACGCTGCAGACCGGCGGCGATGCGGGCGTGGTGCGCGTACACGGCACCAAGAAGGCGCTGGCGATCAGCACCGATTGCACACCGCGTCATGTCTTCGCCAACCCCTATGAGGGCGGCAAGCAGGCCATTGCCGAGGCCTATCGCAATCTGTGCGCGGTGGGCGCGAAGCCGCTGGCGGTCACCAATTGCCTCAATTTCGCCAATCCGCAGCGGCCCGAGATCATGGCGCAGTTCGTCCATGCACTGGAAGGCATGGGCGAGGCCTGCCGGATGCTCGACTTCCCGATCGTGAGCGGCAACGTGTCACTCTATAACGAGAGCAAGGCGACCGGCGGCGGTTCGGCGATCCTGCCCACCCCGGCGATTGGCGGCGTTGGCCTGATCGACGATTACGCGAAGATGATGACCATGCCCTTCAAGGCTGCGGGCGACACGATCTACCTCGTTGCGGCGGAGGAATGGGCGACGCCCGATCCGCATCGCTCGCATATCGGCAAGTCGCTGTGGCTGGCCGAGGTGCATGGCCGCGATGAAGGGCGCGCCCCGCCGGTCGATTTGACGCTGGAGAAAAACGCCGGCGAGACGATCCGCGAACTGATCGAGGCCGGCCTCGTCAATGCCGTGCACGACATCTCGGACGGCGGCCTCGCCGTGGCGCTCGCCGAAATGGCGATGGCTGGCAGCATGGGCGCGGACGTCTCTGCGAATCCCGACTACACCGCTGCCCAGTGGTGGTTCGGCGAGGATCAGGGCCGCTATGTCATCACCGTGCCCGACCCGGCGGCCTTCAACGCGCAGATGGCCAAGGGTACGCGCGACGAGGACATGGCCCGCGTCGGCTTCCGCCGCATCGGTACGGTCGGCGGCGATAGCCTGCTGGGCGTGAAGGTCGCCGACCTGCGCGCCGCGCACCAGAGCTTCTTCAGCGAGTGGATGGAAGGGTAGCCCGATGACCAGCCTGATCGACATGCTCGCCCCGACCTATGGGCAGATGCTGGGCACGATGGCGTCATGGCTGGACAAGGCGGAGGCCCAGTTGGGGCCCGACAAGGCCGAGGCGCTGCTTGCCGCGCGGCTCGCGCCGGACATGTTCCCGCTGTCGACCCAGATCCGCTTTGCCTGCGTGCAGGCGCTGGAAGGTCTCTATCGCCTGCGGGGCGAGGCCTTTCCGCCACTGGTGGACGAGCTGCTCGACGAAGGTCGCAATGCCGGAGAGCTTCCGGGAACGCTTGCTGAGGCCAGGGCGCGGCTCGACGAGACGATTGCCGGTGTCCGGGCGCTGGCGGCCGATGCCGTCGCCCCCGATCCTGAGGCCGCCATCGAACTGGCACTGCCGATGGGCATGATCTTCGACTTTACCGCCGAGCAATATGCGCGCGACTGGGCGCTCGCGCAGTTCTACTTCCATGTGATGACCGCCTATTCGATCCTGCGGAACAAGGGGCTGGACCTCGGCAAGGCCGATTACATCGGCCACCTGCTGCCGCTTGTGCGCTCGGGAACGTTTCCGGTGCAGGACTGACCGCTCAGAAGGGCGTGACCCGTTCTGCCGACATGCGCGCCTGAATCGCGACCGGGTCGGCGCGATAGGCTGCGTCAATCATCTTGCCGCGGTCGCCCGGATAGACCTCCTCAAGGTCGGTATCGAGTGCATCGAGCGCGTCGATCGCCACAACGGACGGTTCGATGCTCGGCCCGGAATGCCACTCGCCCATCTCGGTATTGACCAGCGTCGGCAGCACCGCGATCACCCGCGCTCCGCGCCTTTTCAGCTCCGCCCCCATGGTGCGGCTGAGCGCCAGATTAGCCGCCTTCGAGGCGCAATAGGTGCCGGTGATCGGCAGCGTCACATAAGCGGCATAGGACCCGACATTAATGATCCCGCCCTTGGCCGAGCAGACCGGCGTGTTCCTGAGGGCCCGCACGAGCTGCAGCGGTCCGAAATAGTTGACCTCCATCTCCTGCCGCGCGGCATCCATGCTCTCGGCCGAAAAGACGCCCGACATGCCCGCATAACCGGCATTGTTGACCAGCAGTTCCAAGTCGGGGACCTGCGCCGCCGCCGCCTCGATGCTCGCCGGGTCAGCAAGGTCGAGCTGGATCGGCACGATGCGCTGGTCGTCAGGCAGGTCGCTTTTTTCGGGCGAGCGCATGGCGGCATAGAGCTTGGCGACACCGCGCTTCAGCAATTCATCGACAAAGGCGCGGCCAATTCCGCGATTCGCCCCCGTCACCAGCACAATGGATCCTGCAACCGGCATCTCGCTCTCCTGTTTATCTACTATGGTCATGCCATGCGGCCGCTGGGGACGCTAGTAAGCGACCCAATCCTCCTCGCGGATTTCGAGCAGCTTGAGCAGCGCGGTCAGGTCGCCCCGGTCGATCCACCCATTGGCGGCATCGCGCGCTTTGGGCTTCGCATAATAGGCCACGCCATAGGTCGAGGCAGCCAGCATCGGAATATCGTTCGCGCCGTCACCCGCCGCCATCGTCACCACGCCCTCGCCCAGCCTCGCAGCCTCTTCCTCCAGCACGGACTGTTTGACCGAGCTGTCGGTGATCGCGCCGACCAAGCCGCCGGTCAGCTTGCCGCCCATGACCTCTAGCCGGTTGCCGACGACCCGCTCGCACCCGATCATTTCGGCCACCGGGTCGGCGAAATGGTGGAAACCGCCGGTTACTAAAACGGTGTGGCAGCCGCGCGATTTGAGCGTTTCGACCAGTACGCGCGCGCCGGGATTGGGGCGAATCCGCTCAGCGAGGCATTGTTCGATCGCCTCCTCGCCCAGCCCCGCCAGAAGGCCGACCCGCTCACGCAACGCGCTCTCGAAATCCAGCTCGCCCTGCATCGCGCGCTCGGTAATTTCTGCGATCTGCGGCTTGATGTTGGCGTAATCGGCCAGCTCGTCGATGCATTCCTGCCCGATCATGGTCGAATCCATGTCCGAGACGAAGATCTGCGGCACGCGAATCTCGTCATGCGCGATCAGCGCATCGCAGGGGCCGAAATGGTCGATCAGGATGCCACGCAGGGCGTCGGCATCGTCCGCCGCCAGCTCCAGCTCCAAGACGTCGCCGCAGAAATCGAGCATCTGCGCTTGGGCGAGTTTCATCCCCGCCGCGGCCAGCGCCTTGGTCGCCGCATCGAGGCGTGTTTCCAGAGTGGCAGGGTCTGCTATCAGCCGGGCGATGAGCACGGGTAAAAGTCTCCAGCGAAAAGAGGTCGCGCTCATTGCAGGGCCGACCGCCAGCGGCAAGAGCGATCTTGCCGTGCGGCTGGCGCTGGCTGTGGAAGAGACCGGGCGCGAGGCGGTCATAATCAATGCCGATAGCGCGCAGGCCTATGCCGACCTGGCGGTGTTGAGCGCGCGCCCGAGCGAGGAGGAAATGCGCGGCGTACCGCATCTCCTGTTCGGCGCGTGGGACGGCGCGCAGCCTTGCTCGGCGGCGGACTGGGCGACGGCGGCGACACTGGAAATCGACGCAGCGCATGGCGCTGAAGCTGTGCCGATCCTCGTGGGCGGAACCGGGCTCTATCTGCGGACCTTGCTCGACGGCATCGCGCCGATCCCCGAGATTGACGCGGGCGTGCGCGAAACTGTCCGCGCGATGGAGACCGCCGAGGCCTATGCCGCCCTACAGGTCGAAGACGCCGCACGCGCCGCCGCCCTCGCCCCCGCCGACAGCCAGCGGATCGCCCGCGCGCTGGAAGTTGTACGCTCGACCGGGCGGACGCTGGCGCAATGGCAGGAGGCGCGCGAAGGCGGCATCGGCGAGCGGATCGCCCTCGCCCCGCTGGTGCTGCTGCCCGAGCGCGAGTGGCTCTACGAGCGTTGCGACCGGCGGTTCGCCCAAATGCTGGATGGCGGCGCGGTCGAGGAGGTCGAGGCGCTGCTCGCCCGCCAGCTCTCGTCCGACCTCCCCGTCATGCGCGCCATTGGTGTGCCCGAGATCGCGGCCATGCTGCGCGGCGAATGGACGCGCAACGAAGCGCTCGCCCGCGGCCAGCAGGCGACACGAAATTACGCCAAGCGCCAATTTACCTGGCTCAGACACCAACCCCCGCAAGAATGGCCCCGCCTTGCGCCTGAAAATGTCGATTTAGGATCGCAGTTTGAAATATTATTCTGATATTGACTGTTGACACGATATTTTCTGCTACCTATTAGCCCTGCCACGGTTTGGAGAGGATGGCCCGGCGCGAGCGATCGTGTCGGGCCTGTCATTTCCGCCAGTCAAATTCAGACAACCGGCAATTTCCGGGAGATGTAAAGTGACCGAAGAACGCAGTGGCGCTGCGATATTGTGCGAAGTGCTGGCCCGGCAGGGTGTCGAATTCGTGTTCGGCTATCCGGGCGGCGCGGTGCTGCCGATCTACGACGAGCTGTTTTCGGACGATCGCATCCGCCACATCCTCGTGCGGCACGAGGCCGGGGCGGCCCATGCCGCCGAAGGCTATGCCCGCTCGACCGGCAAGCCGGGCGTCGTGCTCGTCACCTCGGGCCCCGGCGCGACCAATGCCATCACCGGCATTGCCGATGCCTTCCTCGATTCGATCCCGCTGGTGGTCATCACCGGGCAGGTCGCGACGAACCTGATCGGCACCGACGCCTTTCAGGAGGCGGATACGGTCGGCCTGACTCGCCACTGCACCAAGCACAATTACCTCGTGAAGGACCCGTCCGAACTGGCGGCGACGGTCGAGGAAGCATTCGAAATCGCCACCGCCGGCCGCCCCGGCCCGGTCGTGATCGACATTCCGAAGAACGTGCAGGTCGCAACGGCGCTGCTGCCTGACGGCGCGATCCAGCGGCCCAAGCGCTATCAGCCGCGCATGGTTGCAGCGGCAGACGAGATTGCCGAGGCGATCGAGCTGATCGCCAATGCCGAACGTCCGATCCTCTATACGGGTGGCGGGGTCATCAATTCCGGCCCGCGCGCCAGCGAGTTGCTGCGTAAGCTGCAGCAGCTGACCGGTGCGCCGATCACCTCGACGCTGATGGGTCTGGGCGCATTCCCCGCCGATCACCCGGACTGGCTGGGGATGCTGGGGATGCACGGCACGCTCGAATCCAACATGGCGATGAACCAGTGCGACGTGATGGTGAATATCGGGGCACGCTTCGACGACCGCGTCACTGGACGGCTCGATGCCTTTTCGCCGGGCTCGAAGAAGATCCACATCGATATCGACCGCGCGAGCATCAACAAGGTCGTGCCCGTCGATATCGGCATCGTCGGCGATTGCGCGACCGTGCTCGACCAGCTGGTCGAGGCCTGGGGTACGCGCGAGACGCGCGACCTTGGCGAATGGAAGGCACGGATCGCGGGCTGGAAGGCGCGCGACAGCCTCGCCTATCCGGAAGCCAAGGACGAGATCATGCCGCAACTCGCGGTCGAGCGCCTGTTCGCGCTGACCAAGGACAAGGACCCGATCATCACCACCGAGGTCGGCCAGCATCAGATGTGGGCCGCGCAATATTTCGGCTTCTTCGGGCCGAACAAGTGGCTGACCAGCGGTGGCCTTGGCACGATGGGCTATGGCCTGCCGGCCGCCATCGGCGCGCAGCTGGGCAATCCGGAGAGCCTCGTGATTGATATTGCGGGCGAAGCCTCGATCCAGATGAACATTCAGGAGCTGGGCACCGCGAGCCAGTTCCGCCTGCCGATCAAGGTCTTCATCCTCAACAACGAATATATGGGGATGGTCCGCCAGTGGCAGGAACTGACCTATGAGAGCCGCTATTCGAACAGCTATTCCGACAGCCTGCCCGACTTCGTGGCGCTGGCCGAGGCCTATGGCTGGAAGGGTATCCGCATCACCGACGAAGCCGGGCTCGACGCCGGAATCGAGGAAATGCTGGCGCATGATGGCCCGGTGATCGTCGATTGCCAGGTGTCGAAGGAAGCCAATTGCTTCCCGATGATCCCCTCAGGCGCGGCGCATACCGAAATGCTGCTCTATGGCGATCAGGTGGCCGGCACCATGGAAGACGAAGCCAAGGCGCTGGTTTAGGGGCAATATCGTGATGAAGATCAAACACCGCGAATCCGAGCGTCACGTGCTCACGATCACCGTCGATAACGAGGCGGGCATCCTGGCGAAGATCGCCGGGCTGTTCACCGCGCGCGGCTATAACATCGACAGCCTGACCGTTGCCGATATCTCGGAAGACCACCACACCAGCCGCATCACCATCGTCACCAAGGGCCCGCCCCCGGTGATTGATCAGATCATGGCGCAGCTCGAACGGCTGGTGCCAGTGCACAAGGTCACCGACCTCACCGACGAAGGGCCGCATGTCGAACGCGAGCTGGCGCTGATCAAGGTCGCCGGCCAGGGCGAGGACCGGGTCGAGGCGCTGCGCCTCGCCGATGTGTTCCGCGCCAGCGTGGTCGACACAACGACCTCCAGTTTCATCTTCGAACTGACCGGCACGCCCGAGAAGATCGACAGTTTCATTGCGCTGATGCGCGAGCTGGGCCTGGTCGAGGTCGGACGCACCGGCATCGTGGGCATGATGCGTGGGGCCGAAGCCGCCTAGGACAACTTTAGACAATACCGCAATTCGTCATTCCCGCGCAGGCGGGAATCCAGCTATGGGACCTTCGCCTTACTGGATCCCCGCTTTCGCGAGGATGACGATCAAGATAGGGAATTTGACGTGAAAGTTTATTACGACGCCGATGCCGACCTGAATCTGGTCACCCACAAGAAGATCGCCGTGCTCGGCTATGGTTCGCAGGGCCATGCCCATGCCCAGAACCTGCGCGACAGCGGGGTGAAGGAGGTGGCGATTGCGCTGCGTCCGGGTTCCGCCAGCGCCAAGAAGGCGGAAGCCGCCGGGTTCAAGGTGCTGACCAATTCCGAGGCCGCCGGCTGGGCCGACATCCTCATGATCCTCGCTCCTGACGAACATCAGGCCGCGATCTGGGAGAATGACCTGAAGGGCAACATGAAGCCCGGCGCCGCGCTGGCCTTCGCCCACGGCCTCAACATTCATTTCGGCCTGATCGAGGCGCCGACCGATATCGACGTCATCATGATCGCCCCCAAGGGCCCCGGCCACACGGTCCGCAGCGAATATGTCCGCGGCGGCGGCGTGCCCTGCCTGATCGCAGTGCACCAGGACGCCAGCGGCAATGCCCATGACATCGCGCTCGCCTATGCCAGCGGCGTGGGCGGCGGTCGCTCGGGCATTATCGAGACCAATTTCCGCGAGGACTGCGAAAC
>CAYOSE010000100.1:0-7925 GCA_964406535.1 uncultured Sphingomonadaceae bacterium | reverse complement strand
CTTGTCCGCCGACCCGCCGCTGCGGCGCTTGGGCATTTGCCCCGGCGGGAGCAATTGCAGCCGGTCGGGCCAGTTAGGGCGATCGGGCACCTCCGCCGAGAAGCCATGCGCCAGCCGCCCGCCGCGCCAGTCACGCACCAGTTTGCGCGTCGCCATGACCTTGGCATGCGGGTCAGCGGTCAGCAGCGTGGCGCGGATCGACTGCGACAGGTCGCTTGCGCTCACAGGGCTTTGGCCGCCTCCAGCACAGCCTGGGCGTGCCCCTTGACCTTCACCTTGCGCCAGACCTGTGCGACCTTGCCGTCCGGCCCGACCAGATAGGTGGTGCGCTCCATGCCCATATATTTGCGGCCATACATGTTCTTCTCGACCCAGATGCCCAGCGCATCGGCGAGCCCGTCCTCGACCGGGTCGGAGGCAAGCGGGGCAGCGAGGTCATGCTTGGCGGCGAATTTCTGGTGCTTGGCCGGCGGGTCCTTGGAGACACCCAACAGCGCCACGCCCGCCGCGTCGAATTCGCCCTTCAGCGCGGTGAAGTCCTTGTTCTCGGTCGTGCAGCCGGGCGTATCGTCCTTCGGGTAGAAGAACACGACCAGCTTTTTCCCGGCAAAGTCGCTCACCTTGACGCTGCCGCCATCGGAGGTCTCCATTGCCACGTCGGGCATTGCATCGCCCACATCCACGCGCTCGCTCATTGCTTATGTCTCCAGTGTCTCGCCGAAGGTCCGGCACCATTGCTGCGCCACCTCTTGCCGTGCCTCGGCAACGCCGCGCAAGAGGGCAGGGTAGTCGGCAAAGCCGCAAATCACGGCCAGCCGGACGGCGGCGGCGGGATGCGGCTCCACGCCATCGGGCGCGAGCAGGCGCGCCGCGATCAGCACCCGCGTCAACAGCCGCTCCGCCTCGACAAAGCCGGAGGCGACAAGCCCCGCCGCGGCAAGGGCATGCGCTGCCTCGGGCAGGTGCGGCGAGAGACCGACATGGTCGCGCAATTGCAGGAAGTGGATGATGAACTCGCAATCGACCAGCCCGCCGCGCTGCAGCTTGACGTCGAGCGCGCCCGCGCCCGGCTTGTGCTCGGCCATCGTTCCGCGCATCTTCAGCACCGCCTCGCGCAGGTCGCCCGCATGGCGCTCGTGATGCAGAACATCGCGCAATTCGCCCTCGACCAGCGCGCGCGTTTCCGGCGAGCCATAGACCATCCGCGCCCGGCACAGCGCCATGTGCTCCCACGTCCACGCCTGTTCGCGCTGGTACTTGGCAAAGCTCGCCACGCTGACCGCAAGCGGGCCCTGATGCCCCTGCGGCCGGAGCCGCGTGTCGACCTCGTACAGCGCGCCCTCGGCGGTGGGGACGCTCAGCGCCCCGGTGATCCGCGTCGCCAGCCGGTTGTAATAGAGCGAGGCAGTGAGCGGGCGCCGCCCGTCCGAATCCACCCCGATTTCGCCAGTGAACAGGTAGACGATGTCGAGGTCGGAGGCATGCGTCAGCATCCCGCCGCCCAGCCGCCCGAGGCCGAGGATGGCGATCTCGCTGTCGGCGATCTGGCCGTGCTGGCGGGCGAATTCGTCGCGCGCGGCATCACTGCCGACCTGGATCGCGCTTTCGGCCAGGCGCGAGAGCGCGGCGGCAATGTCGAGCGGGTCGGCCTGCCCCTCGATCAGCCGCACGCCGAGCGCGAAGCGTTCCTCGCCGACCACCTGCCGGACCCGGCCCAGCCGCGATTCGTAATCGTCCTCCTCGCTCGCCCGCATCCGTTCGACCAGTTCGTCGAGGCCATGCTGGGCGACCAGCGCGCTGCGATCGATCAGCGAATCGAGCCGCTCTGGATGGCGCGCCAGCGAATCCGCCAGCGGCTGCGCCAGCGTGAGGACGCCGAGCACCTGCTCGAGCAGGCCGGGGCGCTGCTCGAACAGGCGAAACAGGTTAATAATTGTTGGAATTCTCTCCAGAAAGGTTTCCCAGCGCGCCATCGCCCGGTCGGGGTCAGGCGCGGCGGCAAAGGCTTCGAGCAGGTCGGGCAGGATCGCCTCGAACGCCCGTCGCGCCTCCTCGCTTCGCAGGCAGCGATAGCGCTCACGCCATTTCTCCGCCCGCTCCCGCAGGGGATGGTCGTCCGCCAGCACCGCGCCGCCGCCAACCGCCTGCGCCTCACCCTCGCCGTCGCCCAGCAGCGCGCCGTAATGCGCCGCCACCTTCGCGCATTGTTCGCCCAGCAGGGCGCACAACGCCTGCCCGTCGGCGGGGCCGTGGAGCTGCGCGACATTATCTATCGCCGCCGTGCTGTCGGGCAGCGAATGGGTCTGGCGATCCTCGACCATCTGCAGCCGGTGCTCGATCTCGCGCAACAGGTCATAGGCCGCGCCCATTTCCTGCGCCGCCTCTGCCGTCACGATCCCTCGCGCCGCCAGCGCATCGAGCGCCGCCCGCGTGCCCCGGACCCTGAGATCGGGCATGCGCCCGCCATAGATCAGCTGCTGCGTCTGGGCGAAGAACTCGACCTCGCGAATGCCGCCGCGCCCGCGTTTCAGGTCGAAACCGGGGCCGGGCACCAATGGCCCGCCATAGGCATCGCGAATACGCGCGGTCAGGCGGCGGATTTCCTCGATCGCGGTGAAGTCGAGGCTGCGCCGCCAGACAAACGGCCGGATTTCGTCGAGAAAGGCCTCCCCCGCCGCGATATCGCCGGCCGCCGCCCGCGCCCGGATATAGGCGGCCCGCTCCCATGCCAGCGCCGAGCTTTCGTAATGGCTGAGCGCGGTCGAGAAGCGGATCGCCAGCGGGCTGACCTCGGAGGCGGGGCGCAAGCGCAGGTCGACGCGCAGCACATAGCCATCCGCCGAAGGATGGGAGAGCAGCTCGGTCAGTTTGCGGGCATAGGCCTGCGCCGCTTCCCCCGGTTCGTCGCGGCTGCGGCGCGGCAGCGTCTCCGGGTCGAACAGCAGGATCGGGTCGATATCGGAACTGTAATTCAGCTCGCGCGCGCCCTGCTTGCCCAGCGCCAGCGCGGTGAAACCCTGCGCCGTATCCTCGCCGGTGCGCTGGGCGATGGCCGCGCGGATCGCCGTATCGAGCGCGCGGTCGGCAAAGTCCGACAGTTCGGTCATCACCTGTGTCAGCGGGAAGGCCCCGGCGAGGTCGCCCACCCCCAGCACCAGCGCCAGCGCGCTGCGTTCGCGGCGCAGCCGAACCGCGGCCTCGGCGTCGCCCTCGGCAAAGGCCCTGGCCGCCGCCAGCGCCTCGTCGCCGCGCCCCTGCTCCAGCAGCGCGGCGAGGTCGGGGAAACGGTCGAGCAGCCGCCGCAGGAACGGCGCATGCGCCCGCGCACGGGCAAGGGCGGAAGGCCAGTCGTGGTTCATGCAGCGGTCCTTGCCACGCCCGCACGAAATTGCGAAGGACTGCGCCGCAAATGTCGACCGCCTCGGTCGCCGCACGGGAAATTTCCAGCCATGGTCCATCGTCTTGCCGCACTTGGCGCCTCCCTGTTGATCGCGGCCTGCGCCACACCGCCCGAAACCGCTCCGCCAGTGGCCGTCGCCGCAGCAGAACCCGCGCTCGACATTCCCGAGATCGCGCCCGGTACGATCTCCGAAACCACGATGAAGGACGTGGTCCGCACGCTCTCCTCCGACGCGTTCGAGGGCCGCGCGCCGGGGACCGCAGGAGAGGAGAAGACGCTCGCCCTGCTGACCGAGCGCTTTGCCGCGGCAGGCCTGACGCCGGGCAACAATGGCAGCTGGTTCCAGGAAGTGCCGCTGGTCGAGATTGCCGCCAGCAACCTCTCCCCGCTGGTGATCGGCGGCGGCGCGGAACCGCTGAGTTACACCTTCGGCGAGGACTATGTCGCCGTCACCTATCGCGAGGTGCCGCGCATCGACATCGCCGACAGCGAGCTGGTCTTTGTCGGCTACGGCATCAACGCGCCCGAGCGCGACTGGAACGACTATGCCGGGCTCGACGTCACGGGCAAGACCGTGGTGATCCTCGTCAACGATGCCGATTTCGGGACCGAGACGCTGGAGGGGCCGTTCGGCGGCAAGGCGATGACCTATTACGGGCGATGGACCTACAAGTTCGAGGAGGCCGCCCGCCAGGGGGCCGCCGCCGCGCTGATCGTGCACGACACAGCCCCCGCCTCCTATGGCTGGAACGTCGTCGAAAGCGGCTGGTCGGGCCCGCAATTCTACGCCCAGAGCGCCAATGGCGGCAGCGACCAGACCATGGCCAATGGCTGGGTCCAGAAAGAGGTCGCGCGCGAAATCCTCAATGCAGCCGGGCAGGACCTTGACGCGCTGATGGCCGCTGCGAAACAGCCGGGCTTCACCGCCGTGCCGCTCGGGCTGACTGCCTCGCTGTCCTTCGACAATGCCTTCTCGCAAATGGTGTCGCACAATGTGGTGGGCGTCCTCCCGGGCGCGACAAGGCCTGACGAATATGTGCTCTACACCGCGCATTGGGACCATCTGGGCCGCTGCACGCCCGTAGACGGCGACGAGATCTGCAACGGCGCGGTCGACAACGCGACAGGCACCGCTGCGCTGGTGGCGCTGGCCGAGGCGAACGCTGCTGCGGGCGCGCCCGACCGCAGCCAGGTGTTCCTGGCCGTGACGGCCGAGGAATCGGGCCTGCTGGGCGCCGACTACTACGCCGCCAACCCGGTGTTCCCGCTCGCCCGGACCGTGGGCGGGGTGAACATGGACGCCTTCCTGGTGGCAGGCCCGAGCAGGGACATCACCGTCGTCGGCCCCGGCAAGTCGCAGCTCGACGCCTTTCTCGGCGCGGCGCTGGCGGCGGACGGGCGCTACGCCACCCCCAACCCGAACCCCGAAGCGGGCTATTACTACCGCTCCGACCATTTCGCCTTCGCCAAGCGCGGCGTGCCGATGCTCTATTTCGACGGCGGGCAGGACCTGATCGAGGGCGGACGCACGGCGGGCGAGGCGGCCGAGGCCGATTACCGCGACAATCGCTATCACGCCCCCTCGGATGAATTTGACGAGGACTGGGACTGGTCGGGTGTAATGCAGGATTTGCAGCTCTATTACCGCGTCGGCCGGGCGCTGGCGACGAGCACAAGCTGGCCGAACTGGGTCGAGGGCGACGAGTTCCGCGGCATCCGTGACGCGACCTGCGCGCCAGAAGGCGGCTGCTGATCCTATGACCTTCCGCATGCCCGCCGAATGGGCTCCGCAGGAATGGCTGTGGATCGGCTTTCCCGCCGCCGCCGATCTGTGGGAGGACGACCTCGCCGCCGCGCAGGAGCAGGTCGCCGACTTCGCCAGCGTGATTGCCGAGACCGGGCAGCAGGTGCGGCTTGTGGTACGCGACGCCGCCGCTGAGGCAAAAGCGCGCGAACTGGTGCATGAGGGCGTCCGGTTCGAGCGCCACCCCTATGGCGATATCTGGCTGCGCGACATCGGCCCGCTGACGCTGCTCGGCCCCGCTGGCGAGCGCCGCGCGCAGGGCTTCGGCTTCAACGGCTGGGGCGGGAAGTATTTGCTCGAGGGCGATCAGGAGACCGGCCCCTCGCTCGCCGAAGCGGGCGACCTGCCCTATCAACGCGCCGACTGGATTCTGGAGGGCGGGGCGCTCGACACCGATGGCACCGGACTCGTCGCCACGACCGAGCAATGCCTGCTCAACCCCAACCGCAATCCCAGCCTGTCGCGCGCCGAGATCGCCGCGCGGCTGGGCAGCGACCTCGGCTTCGACCGCATCTTGTGGCTCGGCGATGGCTTGCTCGGCGACCATACCGATGGCCATGTCGACAATCTCGCGCGCTTCGTGGCACCGGGAAAGATCGCCATTCCCGAGGCCAGCGGCGAGGACGACCCCAATGCGGCGGTCTATGACGATGCCGCCGCCCGATCCGCTGCCTTCGGGCTGGAGGTCGCCCGCGCGCCCTCGCCGGGGCGGATGGGGTTCGGCGAGGACGTCGAACCGGCCAGCTACATGAACTTCGTCATCGCCAACGAGATCGTCGTCGTGCCGATCTACGGCTCGGTCATGGATGACGAGGCGGTCGAGGCCATCGGGGCGCTGTTTCCGGGCCGGGTCGCCGTGGGCCTGCGCGCCGATGCCGTGCTGACCGGCGGCGGCAGCTTCCATTGCTGCAGCCAGCACGTGACCAAATAGAGCCTGTTTTCAAATCTTTGAAAACAGGTGCGGTGCCAGCCCAGTCCCCCTCCCAACCTCCCGATAGGATATTATTTGGGAGGTCGGGATGGAGAGAGGGCCGGTGCCGCCCGTCTGTTTCAGTGCACTGAAACAGAACCAGCACTCCTAATTTAACGATTTGTTAGGAGATCAGGGCGGAAAGTGGCCGCATGAGCAAGGCCATCGCCCTTTCGCACCGCGCCGCCAACCACAGCGTCGAGATCGCCCGTACGGTGATCGTCTCGGCCTGCGCGCTGGCGCTGATCGCCGCCGGGCAGGCGCTCCCCTTCTAAATCACACCCGCGCCAGCAATTCCGCCAGTGCCGCGTTGAACGCGGCCGGGTCTTCCACGGGCAGCATGTGGCCCACCCCCGGAACCACCGTGAGCGTGCCATCCGGCACCGCCTGCGCCATGGCAGCATGATCGGCGGGCGGCGACCATTCGTCGTCCTCGGCGGTGATCGCTGCGACCGGGCAGGTGATCCCCGGCAGCAGGCTCTCTTCCTCGGGCCGGTTCAGCAGCGCCTCGGTCTGCGCCTCGAACACCTTCTGTCCGGCCTGCAAACAGATCGCCTTCACCTGGCCATAGAAGGCCGGGTCGTCGCGCAGCTGCGGCCCGATCATCGGCGGCAGCCAAAGGTCGATCAGCGCCTCGAACCCATGCGCGCGGCCATGATCGCGCACCCGGTACCGCTTCGCGCGTTCCTCCGCAGCGACAGCGTTGACCCCGGTATCGCACAGGGCCAGCCCCGCCACTCGCTCGGGTGCCTTGCGCCAGACCTCCAGCGCCACGCGCCCGCCCATCGAGTGGCCGACAACCACAGCGCGCTCCGGCATAAGCGCCAGCGCGTAATCGGCCATGCCTTCCAGACTGTCGGCGCCGCCGTAATAGTCGCCAATCGCCAATGCGCCGGGGAAGGCGGCAAGCGTCTCGGCAAAGAAGGCGGGCGAGCAGGTCAGGCCCGGCAGGATGACGAGGGGCGCGTTTCCGCTCACGCCAGGTCGGGCGGCACCGCCGCCGTGCCGAGCAGCGCCAGCGCCTCATCGAGCGAAAGGAACTTCTGCTCCTTCTCGCCCAGCGTCCGCAGCGCCACGGTGCCTTCGTCCGCCTCGCGCTTGCCGACGACCAGCAGGTAGGGGACTTTGGCCAGCGAGTGCTCGCGCACCTTGTAGTTGATCTTCTCGTTCCTGAGGTCGGCCTCGGCACGGATGCCCGCCGCCGCCAGCTTGGCCAGCACCTCACCCGCGTAATCGTCGGCGTCGGAGACGATGGTCGCCACCACCGCCTGCACCGGGGCGAGCCAGGCGGGCAGACGCCCGGCATAATGCTCGATCAATATGCCGATGAACCGTTCATAGCTACCGAAGATCGCGCGGTGCAGCATGACCGGACGATGGCGCTCGCCATCCTCGCCGACATAGCTCGCATCGAGCCGTTCGGGCAGCACACGATCGGACTGGATCGTGCCGACCTGCCAGGTGCGCCCGATGGCGTCGGTCAGGTGCCATTCGAGCTTGGGCGCATAGAACGCGCCTTCGCCGGGCAACTCTTCCCATTCGAGGCCGTTGGCGGTCAGCGCGTCGCGCAATTCCTGCTCAGCCTTGTCCCAATCAGCATCCGAGCCAAAGCGCTGCTCGGGGCGCAGGGCCAGCTTGATGTCGTAGGTGAAGCCGAAATCCTTGTAGACGCTGTCCGCCAGCGAGATGAATGCCGGCAGCTCGTCGGCGACCTGATCCTCGGTGCAGAACAGGTGCGCATCGTCCTGGGT
>CAYOSE010000099.1:0-7954 GCA_964406535.1 uncultured Sphingomonadaceae bacterium | reverse complement strand
CTGGTTTTCGAGCAGCTCGCCGACCGAACGGACACGGCGGTTGCCGAGGTTGTCGATGTCATCGACCTCGCCCTTGCCGTCCTTCAGGTCGACCAGTTCCTTGACCACCGCGAGGATGTCTTCCTTGCGGAGCGTGGTCACGGTGTCCTCGGCATCGAGGCCAAGGCGCATGTTCAGCTTCACGCGGCCAACGGCCGACAGGTCATAGCGCTCGCTATCGAAGAACAGGCCTTCGAACAACGCCTCGGCAGTTTCCTTCGTCGGCGGTTCGCCCGGACGCATGACCTTGTAGATCGCCTCGAGGCCTTCCTCGCGGTTCTCGGCCTTGTCGACCGCCAGCGTGTTGCGGATCCACGGACCGGTGGTGATGTGGTCGATGTCGAGCAGGTCGAGCTGGTCGATCCCGGCGCCGTCGAGCTTTTCGAGGTTTTCAGGCGACACTTCCTCGCCCGCCTCAATGTAGATGCGGCCGGTTTTCTCGTCGATCAGGTCGTTCGCGGCATAGCGGCCAAAGACTTCCTCGGTCGGGATCAGCAGCGTCTTGAGGCCATCCTTCTCGGCCTTGTTGGCTGCACGCGGGCTGACCTTCTGGCCGGCGGGGAACACTTCCTCGCCGGTCTTGGCATCGGTCAGCGCGAAGGTCGGCTTGGCGCCACGCCACTGCTCGGCGACGAAGGGGATTTCCCAGCCGTCGGGGCCGCGCTTCCAGGTGACGGTGTTGTAGAAATGGGCGAGGATTTCCTCGGGGTCGAGGCCCAGCGCGAACAGCAGCGCGGTGACGGGGATCTTGCGCTTGCGGTCGATGCGGACATTGACGATGTCCTTGGCGTCGAACTCGAAATCGAGCCACGAGCCACGATAGGGAATGACCCGAGCGGCAAACAGGAACTTGCCCGAGGAATGCGTCTTGCCGCGGTCGTGGTCGAACAGCACACCCGGCGAACGGTGCATCTGCGACACGATCACGCGCTCGGTGCCGTTGATGATGAAGGTGCCGTTCTCGGTCATGAGCGGCATGTCGCCCATGTAGACGTCCTGCTCCTTGATATCGAGGACGGAGCGGGTCTCGGTCTCCTGGTCGACCTCGAACACGATGAGGCGCAGCGTGACCTTCATCGGGGCGGCATAGGTAATGCCGCGCTGACGGCACTCGGTGGTGTCGTACTTCGGGTCTTCGAGTTCGTAGTGGACGAAGTCGAGTTCGGCAGTGCCGGCGAAGTCGCGAATCGGGAACACCGAACGCAGCGTCTTTTCCAGGCCCGAGACATAGTCGATCGAGGGGTCGGAGCGCAGGAACTGCTCGTAGCTTTCGCGCTGCACCTCGATGAGGTTGGGCATCTGCACCACCTCGTGAATGTCACCGAAGATCTTGCGGATCCGCTTCTTCTTGGAGCCTGCGTTACGGGCCGGAGTCTTGGTCGCCATGTCGGGGACTTGCCTTCTTGCGCTGCGCCCGCACCCCATGAAAACAGGGCCGGACTGAATTTGTGTCATCTGCGTGAGCGGAGACCCGTGAAACGCAAAAAGCGCGCAGCACGCGCACCCCTGCCGGGGCCGCCGCTACGGTCTTGTCATCGTCTCACGGAATACCGAAACTTCCATCCTGCGGCGCGCCCCCGCGTCAGGCGCGCCTTGCTCGAAGTTGTTCGATAGGCGATCGGATATAGGAGCGGCCCGGCACGCGGTCAAGCCGTGCTGACGGCCAAAAATGACCCGATCAGGCGCCGAATATATTCAGATGATGGTGAGCCGAAAAGGGTGAGGTCTGGCGACCCGGCGCGCAACGAACGACCTTCTATGCGGTCGTGAGCACCGGAAGCGCCAGACATCGCCATTTGCAGGCCACCAGCGCTGAATGCCTTAGTCGACCGGGCAGTCGAGCTCGTCCTCGGTGCAGGCCACGGCAGTGGCACCACCGGCAGCACCGGCTAGCACCGCGACACAGCCCGACAGGCTGACAGCGGCGAGGCAGGCAAAAATAGTGGCAGTCTTCTTCATCGTTCGATCCCTCAAGGTCACAGGCGCATCGCGCGCCGATTGGCTTCCCGAATGATCAACCGCGCTAGCACCAGTGGGGGGACCTTCGCCAGATGAAGGCCGCCGGTTTCCGCCGCAAAGTTCGGCATGCCGACCCTCGCTCTCGCCAAGGGGGAGCGAGCCCGATCACCGCTGACATATTGTTTTTCGATATTATTGATTGACAATATGCCGCGACTCGCTCATATCGATTTTCAATAACTCACTTCAAGGAGATCGATAAATGACCCGTTTTCTCAGCAATGCCTCCGCCAGCCTCGCCGCCGTCCTGCTCATGGCCGGCAGCTTCGCCGTCGTTACCAGCGTCCCGGCCCAGACCGCCCATGCCCAGGTCACGGCCCCGGTGCTGGCCTGAATGCTGGCCTGATCGGATAACCCGGAGAGTTTCATGAAGACCATCGTCAAGGACCCCTTGCTCATCGCTGGCAAGATCATCACCATTTTCATGCAAGCCATGATGGCACTCGGCGCGGTCGCGCTGGCCATCGCCACGCCGGCGCTGCTGTTGTTCCGGGAAGAGATGATCACAGGCATGGATGCCGCCGAGAAGGCCGCCGCCCTCGGCCTGCCGATGGGCCTGCTGGCGGGCGTCATGCTGATCGGCCTGATCATCCTGGCGCTGCTGTTTGTCTTCTTCGACAAACTGCGCCGCATCATCGGCACGGTCGGCGAGGGCGATCCGTTCCAGCCCGCCAACGCCCGGCGCCTCAGCGTGATGGCATGGGTGATGTTGGGTACGCAGCTGCTTTTGGCGCCAGCCAGCGCGATCGGAATGCGGCTGATGGAATATGCCGACGAGGCGCACGAACTGCATGCCGAGGTTGGCGGCGGCGGAATCGACGCCAGCGGCATCCTGCTGGTGATCCTGCTGTTCATCCTCGCCCGTGTGTTCCGCAAGGGCACCGAGATGCGCGAAGACCTGGAAGGGACCGTCTGATGCCTGCCGAAGAAGGAGGAAACATCGTGATCAAGCTCGACGACCTGCTGCACGACCGCCGCATGACGCTGACCGAACTGGCCGAGCGTGTCGGCCTGACCCTCGCCAATCTGTCGATCCTCAAGACCGGCAAGGCCAAGGCGATCCGCTTCTCCACGCTCGAGGCGATCTGCCGCGAGCTGGAGTGCCAGCCAGGTGACCTGCTGGGATATCGCGACGCCTCGCAGGGCTGAACACCTGGGGGCCCTGCGACGACCGGACAAGGCCAGACCGCTTATCCGCGGCTGGCCTTGTCGCTTGTCGCACTTCCCGATAGGTCCGCATCGGCGCCCATTCACACAGGCGCACGCGCCGGGAGAGATCATGAACACCCATGCCGAACAGGACATTCACGCAATCGGCTGGTTGCTGGCCGTCTCCGACATGGAGCGTTCGACCCGCTTCTATTGCGAAGGTCTGGGTTTTGGCGTGGGCCAGACTGCCGAGCGCGGCGACGAAGCCGCCGGTACACTGGAACTCGACAGCTGCAAATTCCAGCTCCGCTTTCTCGCCAGGCCCGACGCCCGGCTTATGCTGATGCAATTGCTGGAGCCCTCCCCGCTGGGCGACAAGGCGCGCAAATCCGCCCGCGAACTGGGCCCGCTGAGCATGTCGTTCACCTGCCCCAGCCCTGCCGAAACCGCTGCCAGGCTGGCGGCGCTCGGCGGTACGCTGGTTCATCATGGCCGGACCGCCTCGGGCAAGGCCGACCTTTCGCTGGTGACTGATCCCGACGGCTTTCGCGTCGAACTCGTTTCTGCGCCGATCGACGCCGTGCGCCTGATGTTCGCCTGAACGCAGCTTTTAGCGCGCGCTGCGTCCAGCCCGCCACTGCCCGGAATGCTTGACTTTGCCGCCCGTACGGCTAAAGGCGCGCCCGACCTCTTTAATGAGGTCATCCGTCCGAGACAGTTGCTGACCGGAATATGCCGGTCTTAATTTGCAGCCTAGACGGGGAACAGAGTTTTCCGGCGGTGCCCTCGGGTCCGTCGCTCAACACGCTTCGGCGTGCTCCTTCCCCATCAACGGACCTTAGCCATGTCGCATGAGCGGCGTGGTGATTTGAGCCGGTCGTCCGGGAGCCATCCCGGCCGATCACAGTGCCACCGCATGGTTCAGCCATGCGGCGGTCAGAGAAGGAGTATGGCATGGATCGTTCGCAGAAAGCCGATTCGGTCGCCCAGCTCAATGCGGTCTTCAACGAGGTCGGCGTGGTGGTTGTCACCCGCAACCTCGGCATGTCGGTGGATCAGTCCACCGCCCTGCGTTCGAAGATGCGTGAAGCCGGTGCGTCCTACAAGGTTGCGAAGAACCGCCTCGCCAAGCTCGCCCTGAAGGACACCGACTATGCCGGGATCGAGGAATTCCTCACCGGCCCGACCGGCCTTGCCTGGTCGGAAGATCCGGTCGCAGCCGCCAAGGCTGCCGTCGACTTTGCCAAGTCGAACGACAAGCTGGAGATCGTCGGCGGTGCGATGGGCACGCAGGTTCTCGACGAAGCTGGTGTGAAGGCCCTCGCCTCCATGCCCAGCCTCGACGAACTGCGCGGCAAGATCGTGGGTCTCGTCAACGCCCCGGCAACCAAGGTTGCCCAGGTCGTCAACGCCCCCGCTGCCAAGCTGGCCCGTGTCTTCGGCGCATATGCCGCCAAGGACGCTGCCTGAGACGTTTCGAGCAAGAGCACGATTTAATGGGGCAACATCGCCCCGCCTCAATTTTGGAGTGAACCACAATGGCCGATATTGCCAAGCTTGTTGAAGATCTGTCGGCGCTGACCGTCATGGAAGCCGCCGAACTCGCCAAGGCCCTCGAAGAAGCATGGGGCGTTTCCGCCGCTGCTGCTGTCGCGGTTGCCGGCCCCGCCGCTGGCGGTGGTGACGGTGGCGCCGCTGCCGAGGAAAAGGACGAATTCGACGTCATCCTGACCGGCGACGGTGGCAAGAAGATCCAGGTGATCAAGGAAGTCCGCGCCATCACCGGCCTGGGCCTGACCGAAGCCAAGGGCCTCGTCGAAGGCGCGCCCAAGCCGATCAAGGAAGGCGTGAACAAGGCTGAAGCCGAAGAGATCAAGGGCAAGATCGAAGCTGCCGGCGGTACCGTCGAGCTGAAGTAACGGACAGGCTGAAGTAACGGACAGGCGGGCCAGAGATTTTCCTGGCCCGCCGCCGTTATCCTCGCGAAAGCGGGGATCTCGATCGACCAGGCTCTTCGCCTGAAGAATGAAAGGGGCGGTGCCAGCGACGGCGCCGCCCTTTTTGTTTGGCGATTTTCCGAGTCGATGGCGCCTTTTCCCTTTCCCCCGTCATGGCCCTCGCCTATCCGGCCCGGCTGCTTTCAGCAGAAACCAGTCATGCGGCCTGTTGCCCACCCTCCTACGCCCGGCCGCAAGGTCGAGACGCTCGAAACGCTCCGCCTCGCGGGGCCGCTGGCGCTCGCCAACCTGCTGCAGATGCTCACCTATGCGGTGGACGTGATGTTCATCGCCCGGCTGGGCGGCGACGCGCTGGCCGCCTCGGCGCTGGCGGTGGCGGTCTATGGCCTGGTCCTGTGGTCGCTGCAGAGTCTGACCGGGGCGGTCGCGCCGATCATGGCAGCCGAGCTGGGCGCACGCGGACCAGCGCTCAGGCCCGTGCGCCGCTCGATGCGGATGGCGCTGTGGCTGTCGGCGGCTGTCTCCGTCCTTGGCATGAGTGTCTGCGCGCTCGCCGGGCCGCTGATGGCGCTGACCGGGCAGGACCCGGTCATCGCCGCCATGGCTACCGGCTATATGGATGTGCTGTTGTGGTCGGCCCCGGCGATGATCGTCGCCGGGGTGCAGCGCAATTTCGTCGCCACGCTTGGCCGTCCGTTCTTCGCGACCACGATCACCGCGCTAGGCATCGGCGTGAATGCGCTGGCCAACTGGATCTTCATCTTCGGCAAGTTCGGCGCGCCCGCGATGGGGCTTGAGGGGGCGGCGATCGCCACGATCCTGACCTCGCTCGTCATCGTGGCGATGTATGCGCTGGCGATCCGAGCCGATGCGCGGCTGCATCGCTATCATATCCTCGGCTATTTCTGGCGGCCCGACTGGCCGCGGCTCATCGCGATCCTGCGGATCGGCACCCCCATCGCGATCACCATTCTGGCCGAGGCGGGGGTGTTCGGCGCGGCGGCGTTCCTGATGGGCCGGATCGGGGCGCTGGAACTGGCCGCGCATACGCTGGCGCTCAACCTCGCCGCCTTTGCCTTCCAGGTGCCGTTCGGCGTGGGGCAGGCAGCGACCATCCGGGTCGGCTATTTCTATGGCGCGCGCGACGCGCAGGGGATGGGCCGCGCCGGGTGGATCGGGATCGCGATGGGCACGGGCTTCATGGCGACGACCGCGCTGGCGATGCTGCTGGTGCCTGAGCCTCTCCTGTCACTCTATATCGACCCGGCGGACCCGGCGAATGCACTGCTGGTCGAAACCGCTATCGGCTTTCTGGTCATCGCCGCCGCGTTCCAGCTGTTCGATGGGGTGCAGGCGGTCGCGGCGGGCGCATTGCGCGGGCTGCAGGATACGCGCATCCCGATGTGGATCGCGATCTTCGCCTATTGGGTGCCGGGCTTCGGGCTCGCCGCCGGACTTGGCTTGGCTACCCCGCTGGCGGGCAAGGGCGTGTGGATCGGCCTCGCCTGCGGGCTGGTCTGCTCGGCCTTCCTGCTGATCTGGCGCTGGAACCGGCGCGAGGCGCTGGGGCTGACCGCTGCGCGCTAGTGTCCGTTTCAGCAGAGCTGAAATGGGTGCGGTGCCAGCCCGCTCCCCCTCCCAACCTCCCGACGGGGTAGGTTTTGGGAGGTCGGGAGGGGGAGTGGGCCGGTGCCGGTCCACAAACCTGGAAAAGAAAATTTCTCTGCCACCGGGTGTTGACGCAGAGCCAGCCCCCAACCATATGCGCGCCGCTGGCACTCTCGTGGGGAGAGTGCCAATAAACGATTCACCATATTGGAAGAGGTCAGCAACATGGCATTCCGTCCCCTGCACGACCGCGTTCTGGTCCGTCGGCTCGAAGCCGAGGAAAAGACCGCCGGCGGCATCATCATCCCCGACAGCGCCAAGGAAAAGCCCAGTGAAGGCGAGATCGTCGCCGTCGGCACCGGGTCCAAGGCCGAAGATGGCACCGTTACCCCGCTCGACGTGAAGGCGGGCGACCGCGTGCTGTTCGGCAAGTGGTCGGGCACCGAAGTCAAGATCGACGGCGAAGACCTGATCATCATGAAGGAAAGCGACATCATGGGAGTTCTTTCCTGAGCACCAGGAAAGAACGGACACCCCTGCGAAAGCAGGGGTCTCGTGAGACGCAGTAGAACATTCGAAGGCGCGCCAGGCGCCAACCGGTCCCAGCTTTCGCTGGGATGACGAAGAAGGAAGGAACACACCAATGGCTGCCAAGGACGTTAAGTTCGGCCGCGACGCGCGCGAACGCATCCTCAAGGGCGTCGATACGCTCGCCAATGCCGTGAAGGTCACGCTCGGCCCCAAGGGCCGCAATGTCGTGCTCGACAAGAGCTTCGGCGCGCCGCGCATCACCAAGGACGGCGTCACCGTCGCCAAGGACATCGAACTGAAGGACAAGTTCGAGAACATGGGCGCGCAGATGCTGCGCGAAGTCGCCAGCAAGGCGAACGACGCTGCCGGTGACGGCACCACCACCGCCACCGTGCTGGCCCAGGCGATCGTGCGCGAAGGCATGACCGCCGTTGCCGCCGGCATGAACCCGATGGACCTGAAGCGCGGCATCGACCTCGCCGTGTCCAAGGTCGTCGAGGACCTGCAGGGCCGTTCGAAGGACGTCTCCGGCTCGTCCGAGATTGCCCAGGTCGGCATCATCTCGGCCAATGGCGACAAGGAAGTCGGCGAGAAGATCGCCGAGGCGATGGACAAGGTCGGCAAGGAAGGCGTGATCACCGTGGAAGAGG
>CAYOSE010000098.1:0-8302 GCA_964406535.1 uncultured Sphingomonadaceae bacterium | reverse complement strand
GGGGGAGGCGGCGGCGGCGGAGCTTCCGGACCACCGAAGTTGTAGATCAGGCTCGCCAGCACCGAGTGCGTCGTGAGCTTGAACTCGTTCGAATCGCCGAAGGCATCGGTAACTTCGAAATCCTCGGTCTGCAGGTACTTGTACTTCAGGCCGACATCGAAGTTTTCCGACGCGGGGATGCGGACCGCGGCAATGCCCTGCCACGCCCAACCTTCGTCAGAGGTGTCGGCGGGCCACAGGACCGTGCCGGCATCGTCCGAAACGTTGCCGCCCATCCAGGCATAACCGAAACCGCCGCCAACAGAGACGCCAATGCCATCATTGCCACCAAAGTCGAGCAGGGCATTGGCCATCGCCGTGGTCAGGCGCACTTCGCCACCCACGTCGTAGGCGCCAAACGCATCTTCCAGCGTCTGGGGATTGAATTCCTTGTAAGCACCTTCCAGTTCGGTCCGGATAATGCCGAAGTCGTAGCCGAGCACTGCGCCCAGCTCCCAGCCCATTTCGGTATCGATCGTTGCCACGTCCGGCACACCATCGACAGAAACGTCGGTATCCTGCGGAAACACCACACCGGCGTCCGCCCCGAAATAACCCTGGCCGTCCCGCGCCATCGCCGGAGCGGCAATGGCAGTCGCGGCAACGCCAAGACTGAGCGCAATCTTTTTCATAACGAGTTTCCTCCTCGAACCTTCAAAGCCAATCATACTTGCAGCGCAATATTCAGGCAACAGCACTAAGTGCTCTGCCCCGCCACAAGGTCACCAATCGGGTGACAGACGACATCCCCCCGAAAGCGCAACTTCGTGCAAAGTTCCTGAATCGCGATCAAATTTTGGCGGTTTCGCGCGGAATTTTCTCAATCGCCCAAGGCGGTGTTGCCCAAAAGGCACACGACAGCCGCTGTTGCGGATCGAAGCTGCGTTTCGACCTCCGACAACGCGTTGGCTGCCCCACAGGCAAGAAAATGGGGCCGACGCTGGTGGCGCCGACCCCTTGAGGTGTTGTTCGCAGGAGGAACAAGTGGAGGCGGGGGAGAGAGAGGAGAGAGGTCGCTCCCCCGCCAAGCTGGATGCTGCTCAGGTCTTGGCAGCGAGATCCGGATAGGCTTCGACGCCCGTCTCGTGGAGGTCGAGGCCAGCCATTTCGACTTCAGCCGACGGGCGCAGGCCCATGACCGCTTTGAGGATGAACCACAGGACACCCGAAGTGACGCCAACCCAGACCATCGTCAGCAGGACGCCAACGAGCTGGCCGAGGAAGGTCGCATCGCCCGTCCAGGCGACGACCAGCGTGCCCCAGATGCCGGCGAACAGGTGCACCGGAATGGCGCCGACAACGTCGTCGATCTTCAGCTTGTCGAGCAGCGGAACAGTGAAGACCACGATGGCGCCGCCGATCATGCCGATCAGGATCGACTGACCAACGGTCGGCGCAAGCGGCTCGGCGGTGATCGACACGAGGCCGGCCAGCGCGCCGTTCATGGCCATGGTCACGTCGGCCTTCTTGTAACGCAGCTGCGTCAGGATGATCGCGATCACCACGCCGCCGCAGGCAGCCATGTTGGTGTTCACGAAGATCTTCGACACATCCGACACGTCACCCACGGTGCCCATCGCGAGCTGCGAGGCGCCGTTGAAGCCGAACCAGCCGAGCCACAGGATGAAGGTACCCAGCGTGGCGAGCGGAATGTTCGTGCCCGGGAAGACCACGATCTTGCCGTCGACATAGCGGCCAAGACGCGGGCCGAGGATCAGCGCACCAACCAGAGCGGCCCAGCCACCCGTCGAGTGGACGAGGGTCGAACCGGCGAAGTCGGAGAAGCCCCAGACGCTGTCGAGGTAACCGCCACCCCATTCCCAGCTCACCACGACCGGGTAGATGATGCCGGTCAGCACGGTGACGAAAATGAAGAACGGAACGATCTTGATGCGTTCGGCCAGCGTGCCCGAAACAATCGAGGCGGTGGTGGCGCAGAAGACCATCTGGAAGAACCAGTCCGAAGCCACCGAATAACCGGTGTCGACGTCCGCTTCACCAACGCCCTGCATCGGGTAGATGCCGCTAAAGCCGCCGATGAAGCCGTTGAAGTCGCCCGGATAGGCGATGTTGTAGCCGATCAGCCAGAACATCAGACCGGCAATCGAGTACAGGCCGATGTTCTTGAGGCACTGCGTGGAGGTGTTCTTGGCGCGCACGAGGCCCGCTTCGAGCATGGCAAAACCGGCCGCCATCCACATGACCAGGAAGCCGCCGATCAGGAACAGCAGCGTGTTGAAGATATAGGCCGTGCCGCCGGAAACGGCGTCAGGCGCCGCCTCCTGCGCGAGCGCGGGCTCGGCAAGGGTGAGCGCCGCCAGCGCGGGCACACCGAGTTTGAGAATGTTTTTCATCGAGAGGACCCCTTGGCTCAAAGCGCGGTTTCGTCGGTTTCGCCGGTGCGGATGCGCGTGGTCGAGGCGAGATCGAGAACGAAGATCTTGCCGTCGCCGATGCTTTCCGTGCTGGCGGTCTGCTGGATGGTTTCCACGACCTGCGGCATCAGCTCGTCGCTGACCGCAATCTCGAGTTTCACCTTGGGCAGCATGTTCACCGAATATTCGGCCCCGCGATAAATCTCGGTCTGCCCCTTCTGCCGGCCGAAGCCCTTGACCTCGGACACAGTCATGCCCGCGACGCCCAGCGCGCCGAGTGCTTCACGCACTTCGTCGAGCTTGAACGGTTTGATAATGGCGATGATGAATTTCATCACTGACCCCTATTGCTTTGCCGAACGATCCTCCGGCCGGGGATCAGCTAAGCAAGGGACGTGCCAAGTTGAAAATCGGTCGATTCACATATTTTTAACACTTCGAATCGGGGATTTTCATCATCGCTCTGCCTAAATTTTGGGCAGCTGCCTGCACTTGAGGCAATGGCCGCCAAATTGATGCAGCGCAAGAAAAAGGGCCGGAGCATTGCGCCCCGGCCCCTTTCGTGCCCCGCAAGCGGAGCCTGTCAGTTACGCGCTCAGTTGTAGGCGCGTTCGCCGTGCTCGGCGATATCGAGGCCTTCCTTCTCGACCTCGGGCGTGACCCGCAGACCGATCGTGTACTTGACGATCAGGCCGACGATCAGCGTACCGATCGCCGCCCAGGCGATAGCCACCGCCACCGCGATGATCTGGATGGTGACCTGGGCCATCGTGCTGGTCGAACCATCGCCCGGCCCGGCCAGAAACGGCTGGTAGACAATGCCGGTGCCGATGGCGCCGACAATGCCGCCCACGCCATGGATGCCGAACGCATCGAGCGAGTCGTCATAGCCAGCCGCCGGCTTGAGCTTCGCCACGCAAAAATAGCAGACTGCGGACGAGGCAATGCCGAGCAGGACCGCGCCAAACGGGCCGGAATTGCCCGCCGCAGGCGTCACGGCGACCAGACCGGCAATGATGCCCGAGCAGAAGCCCAGCGCCGAACCCTTGTGCCCGGCCAGCTTCTCCACGACCATCCAGGTCAGGCCGCCGGCCGCGGTGGCGACGAAGGTGTTAATCATGGCGAGACCGGCAAAGCCGTCCGCTTCCAGCTCCGAACCGGCGTTGAAGCCGAACCAGCCGACCCACAGCAGGCCGGTGCCGATCATGGTCATGACCATCGAATGCGGCGGGTCGATCTCGCTCGGATAGCCGTCACGCTTGCCCAGCAGGTAGGCGAGCACGAGGCCCGAAACACCTGCGTTGATATGCACGACGGTGCCGCCGGCGAAGTCCAGCGCGCCCATTTCGAACAGCAGGCCACCGCCAGCCCAGACCATATGGGCAATCGGGAAATAGACCACGGTCAGCCACAGGATCGTGAACAGCATGGTCGCGGAAAACTTCATCCGCTCAGCCGTGGCGCCCAGTACCAGCGCGGCAGTAATCGCAGCGAAGGTCATCTGGAAGCTGACGAAGACATATTCGCTGATCACCTCATCCGAGAAGGTCGCGGCATAAGTATCCGGCGTGACCGAGGAGAGGAAATAGCTACCCGTGCTGAAGAAGGCGCTGAGCGCACCGGTCGATTCCGGACCGAAGGCGAGCGAATAGCCCCACATGATCCACACCAGCATCGCCAGCGCGGCGGTCGCGCCGATCTGGGTCATGGTTGAAAGCATGTTCTTGGAGCGGGTCAGGCCGCCATAGAACAGCGCCAGACCCGGCAGGATCATCATCAGGACGAGGACGGTCGAGGTCATCATCCAGGCATTGTTGCCCGGATTGGGAACGGGCGCGGCCGCTTCGGCGGCCTCCTGCGCGAAGGCGGCGGCGGACATGAGCAGCATTGCGCCGCCCGTCACCGCACCGGCAAGGTATTTCTTGATCATGACAATTCCCCCTGTTTGCAGCGCGCCCTAGAGCGCAGCCTCCCCGGTTTCACCCGTGCGGATTCGCATGGTCGAGCCGACATCGAGTACGAAGATCTTGCCGTCGCCGATGCTTTCGGTGCTGGCGGCCTGCTGGATGGTCTCAACCGTCTTCGTGACCAGATCGTCGGCCACGACGATCTCCAGCTTCACCTTCGGCAGCATGTTGATCGAATATTCGGCGCCGCGATAAATCTCGGTCTGGCCCTTCTGCCGCCCGTAGCCCTTGACCTCGCTGACGGTCATGCCGGCCACGCCGATGGAGCCGATCGCTTCGCGAACCTCCTCCAGCTTGAACGGTTTGATGATGGCGATGATGAGTTTCATATGCTCTCCCCCGTTTGTGGCCTCTCCAGGCCAATGCGTGTTCATTCATTACGCCTACAGCCGCGCGTTCGGCAAGATTGTTCTGCGGCGGCTGCGCTAGATTTCAAGCACGGCCCGGATCGGCAGGTGATCCGAGGCACGGGCGGCCAGCACGGAATGATGCACCTCAACGTCGACCACCTGCCAGTGCTCGGAAAGGATCGCCCGGTCGAGCCGCGCCACCGGGCGGCGGCTAGGATAGCTGGGGCCCGGCGTCACGATGCGCCAATGGTCGTCGAAGGCGGCGAGCGCGCCCTTCTCGCGCGACCATTCGTTGAGGTCGCCCATCATTACGGTCGGCAAGCGGGGCCGCCCCAGCGCGGCGCAGACCGCCTCGACCTGGTGGCGGCGGCGGAACCCCGACAGGTCGAGATGCATGCCCGCGACCTGCAGGCGGGTGCCGTCGGGGGCCTCGACCAGCGCGCTGACCGCGCCGCGCGGTTCGAGCACGGGCAGGTCGATACGGTTTGCCTCGAGCAAGGTCCAGTCACGGCGCACCAGCACCGCATTGCCATGCCAGCCGATACTGAGCGGACGGCGGGCGACGGCAGCGATCTGCCACTGCGCCTCCTCGACCATCTGGCGCGGCAGCGCGGTTTCGCGCGCACCGAAACGCCGGTCGACCTCCTGCAGCACCACCACATCGGCATCCATTTCGCCAAGCACGGCAAGGATCCGCTCCGGGTCGCGGCGGCGGTCCAGCCCGACCGCCTTGTGGATGTTGTAGCTGGCGAAAGTGCAGCGCATCAGGCTTTGGGCGCGTCCCCGAGTCTGGCCCCGGCAATATAGCGGTCGGTCGGGCGCGTGGGCAGGCCCTCAATGCTGCTGGTGCGCCCCATGGTCTTGGTGACCCATTTCTCCGGATCGGCCTGGGCATGGTACTTGACCAGTGTCTGCCGCTCAGCCGCCAGTTCCATCACCGGCACGCCCCAGCCGCACGAGGTCTGGACGCTCTCCACCGCGATATCGAAAATCTGCCTTGTGCCGGGCAACAGGGTGAAGTGGCCCGCCAGCTCGGCCCAGTCGGCATCGGCGGGCAGCACCGGTCGACCGCGCCCGTAGATCCTGAGGATCAGCGCCGGGTTCTGGAAATTGCAGAACATGATCGTGATCCGACCATCGGCCAGCAGGTGCGCGTTGGTCTCGTTCCCTGAACCGCCCAGATCGAGCCAGGCAACCCGGTCGGGGGCCAGCACGCGGAATGCGTCATAGCCCTTGGGCGAGAGGTTGATGCGCCCCTCATCCGCTGCCGTCGCGACGAAGAACACCGGCTGCGCGGCGATCATCGCGACATGCTGCTCGGTCAGCGTATCGGTAAAGTCGGCCATCAGAGGAACTCCCGCAAAAGCTGCATGAAGGTGAGGTACTGGTCATGGTGAAGCCAGTGGCCGGCCTGCTCGACCAGCCTGACCTCGGCATTGCGAAACGGCGCGATGCGGCCGTCCTCCAGCGGATTGGAGGCCCAGCTTTCTTTCCCGTACAGCAGCAGGGTCGGGCAGGTGATCGCCGCCCAGGCCGCCTGCTCGTCCTCGATCGCGGTGTTCTCGGTCGGCCAGACGTTGAGATAGGGATCGAACTTCCAGCTGAAGGTACCATCCTCGTTCTGGTTGACGCCGTGGACGGTCAGGTGACGCGCCTGCTCGTCCGAGAGGAAGCTGTTGGCCTCGTGCATGCGCGCGATCGCATCCTCGATCGTGTCGTAGCGCCGGGGTTGGCGCGCGGCGGCATCGCGCTTCTTCTCGATCCATTCGCGGACTCGCTCCGGGTAGGGCTGCGCGAACATCTCGGCGAGCCGCTCGGGCGAGTAGCCCAGCCCCTCGATCGCGACCAGCTTGCGGACCTGTTCGGGAAAGGCCCCGGCAAAGCGCAGGCTGACATTGCCGCCCAGCGAATGCGCGACGATGGTGACCGGCGCGAGGTCGAGCTGGTGGACCAGCTGCGCCAGGTCATAGACCATGTCCGCCGCCTGATAGGTACCATCGCTCACCCACTCGCTGTCGCCATGGCCGCGATGGTCGAAGGCGATGACATGCCAGTCCTCGCGCAAAGCCTCGGCGGTCCAGTCCCAGCTGCGGCAATGGTCGCGCCCGCCATGGACCAGCAGCAGCGGTGGTTTGTCGTGGTTGCCCCAGTCGACATAATGCAGCCGCAGGCGCTGCGAGGTGAAGCTGTGCGAGGTAGGGCCGGCCATCATGATGGCATGGCGATGCCGGTTTGCTCCGCTGCGCGCAAGCTCACCGTTCCTTGGTCGCCGAAAAGGCGAGGCCCGGATTCTTCTCTTGCTGGTAGTTCACGTCCCAGGCGGACTTGGCGAGGAAAACCATGTCGCCGTCGCGGTCGCGGGCAAGGTTGGCCCGGTTGAACTCCTCGAACCCCTTGAGGTCCGCGTCGGTGCCTTTCAGCCAGCGCGCGGTATCGAAGGGTGAGGGCTCCAGCTCGGCCTCGACCTTGTATTCGGCGGCGAGGCGAGAGATCAGCACCTCCAGCTGCAGCTGGCCGACCACGCCGATAATCCATTGCGCGCCGATCTCCGGGTAGAAAACCTGAATCACGCCCTCTTCCGAAAGGTCGTCGAGTGCCTTCCTCAGCTGCTTGGTCTTGGTCGGGTCGACCAGCCGCACACGGCGCAGGATTTCCGGCGCGAAGTTCGGCAGGCCGGTGAAGCGCAATTTGTTGTTCTCGCTCAGCGTATCGCCGACCCGCAAGGTGCCGTGGTTCGGGATGCCGATGATGTCGCCCGGCTCGGCAGTATCGGCCAGTTCGCGGTCCTGCGCGAAGAACATGATCGGCGAGTGGATGGCGATCGGCTTGCCGAGGCCTGAAGGCGTCAACTTCATGCCGCGCTTGAACGTGCCCGAGACCATTCGCATGAAGGCGATGCGGTCGCGGTGATTGGGATCCATATTGGCCTGGACCTTGAAGATAAAGCCGGAAACCTCATCGTGGTCGGGCGCGATCTCGCCCGCTTCGCTGGGCTGCGGGCGCGGCTCGGGCGCATATTTGGCAATCGCGTTGACAATCTGTTCGACGCCGAAGTTCTTCAGCGCAGAGCCGAAATAGACCGGCGTCAGGTCGCCATTGCGATAGGCATCGAGGTCGAACGGCGCATAGCCTTCGCGGCCGAGCAGCCCCTCTTCCGCCACGCGCGCGACGCCATCGGCGGAAAGGTGTTCGGCCAGCACCGGGTCCTCGGCGCCTTCGGTCTGGACGGTCTTGCCGAGGAACTCCTTCGCATCGCCTTCGGGCAGGTGCAGTTCGCCGGTCTCGAAGTCGAACACGCCCTCGAACAGGCCGCCCATGCCCACCGGCCAGCTCATCGGCGAAACATCGAGTGCCAGCTTGTCGGCGATCTCGTCGAGCAGTTCGAACGGGTCGCGGCCCTCACGGTCGATCTTGTTGATCAGCGTGATGATCGGCACCGAACGCAGGCGGCAGACCTCAAACAGTTTCAGCGTCTGCGGCTCAATACCGGCGGCGGCGTCGAGCACCATGATCGCCGAATCGACCGCGGTCAGTGTGCGGTAGGTGTCTTCGGAGAAGTCCTCGTGCCCCG
>CAYOSE010000097.1:0-8378 GCA_964406535.1 uncultured Sphingomonadaceae bacterium | reverse complement strand
CTCGGATGGCGCCGTCCAGTGCGCCCAGCGCGAGGGTCGTGAGGTCCAGCGGACCTGGGGCCGCCGGCCCGGCCTCGCGTCTCTCCTCGGGCGCGCGGCGCAGGACCGCCTTGATCCGTGCCAACAGCTCGCGCGGGTTGAACGGCTTCGGCAGGTAGTCGTCTGCGCCGATCTCCAGGCCCACGACACGGTCCTGGTCCTGCCCGAGGGCCGTGAGCATGATGATGGGAAGCCGTTTCTCGGCCGACAGGCGCTTGCAGATCGAAAGCCCGTCCTCGCCCGGCATCATGACGTCGAGCACCATAAGGTCGAAATGACCCTTCCCGAGCTTCTCGTCCATGTCCCGGGCATCCTTGGCCGCTGTCGCCCGCATGCCATTGCGTTCCAGGAATCGCGTGACCGAGTCCCGGATCTGGCGGTGATCATCGACGACGAGGATATGCGGCAAACTGTTCATACTTCTCATTTGGCAGTGTGGCGACACAAGGTCAGCACCGGGATTGTAACGCTTTGTATCAGCTACGCGCATTGCGACGAACGGATACAAGATCGGGAATGACACGGCCTTGGTCGTCCTTATTGTGTTCCCATGTCAGTCAGGGGTTCACACGAGAAAGGATACAGACATGAAAACCAGAGAGAAACTCGCGGCGGCAACCGCCATTTTGATGGCTATGGGCGGTGCCGCCCTGGCCGCAGGCGATCACGCGAATGGTGGTCGGGCCGCTCCGGGATCGCAGGGTCCGGGCGACGGTAATCATGACATGATGCAGATGATGATGCGAATGCACTCGCAGATGGGGGGCAGCGGGTCCATGGGCAGCGTGGCCATGATGGGGTCCGGCGGCCCCATGTCGGGCATGGGGATGATGGGCGGCGGCGCGCCGTTCATTGGTATGGCCATGGAGCAGTTCGACACGGATGGCGATGGCACGGTCACATCGCAGGAGGCGCACGAAGGGTTGCAGGCCCTGCTGGCGGAATATGACGCCGATGGCGACGAAGCCCTGTCACTCGCCGAATTCGAGACGCTCCACAGTGCGCTTATTCGCGAAACGATGGTGGACCGCTTCCAATTCCTCGACGACGATGGAGATGGTGCGGTGACGGTGGCAGAGATTGTGAAACCCGCCGACGTGATGGAGCGCATGCAGACCATGCGCGACGGCATGATGCCCGGGACGATGCGCGGACCGAAGGGCGGGATGATGGATGCCGGCGGCATGCAGGGCAACGGCGGCATGATGGACGACAACTGAGCCTGGTGTGCCGTCACCCATTGCCCGGCCCCGCATCTTGCGGCGCCGGGCCAATCCCATGAAAGGAGAGACAGAATGGCATATACGCATAACCGCTTGATGGCGGAAACCGGAATGGACGAAGCAGATGCGCGGGTGCGCGCGGCGCTGGCAGACGCCGGTTTCGGCGTTCTGACCGAGATCGACGTGCAGGCCACGATGAAGAAGAAGATCGATGCCGATATGGACGGCTATGTAATCCTCGGCGCATGCAATCCGAAAATGGCCTGGGAGGCCATCGGTCTTGAGCCACGCATCGGCGCGATGCTGCCCTGTAACGTGATCCTTCGCAGCGTCGATGGCGGGACCGAGGTGAGTGCGGTCGATCCGGTTGCCTCCATGTCGGCCGTGGACAACTCCGAACTGCACGCGGTCGCCGGCCAGGTCCGCGACATGCTCGTGCGCGCTGTGGATGCGGCCTGAAGGAGGACGTCGATGACAACGGCACACGGTCGGCGCCTCTTCGTAATTGGGCTGGCGGCAGGGCCTGTCACCCTCATCACGTCTCCCCTGACCGCACAGGCCCGGACAATCTGGTCGGCGGACGAGGCCTATGACGCCCTTCTGGCAGACAGCGCGCGCGTCGTCGATGTGCGGTCGCGCGAGGAGTGGCTGGAAACCGGCGTCGGGGCCGGGGTCTGGCCGATCAGCATGCACGAGGACCGATTTCCGGATCGCCTCTTTGCGGCGAAGGCGCTGGCCGGATCCCGAGACGTCGGCCTGATCTGCGCGACCGGGGGGCGTTCGGCGTCCCTGCTCCGTGCGCTCCGGCAGGCTCGTTACGAGGGCTACGTGGATATCTCCGAGGGAATGCTGGGTTCTCGCCGGGGTCCCGGCTGGCTTGCTGCCGGTCTGCCCGTGGTTCCGCTGGACGCAGCGCTTGCCTCGATGCCGGAGGACCTTGCCTGACGTGCCCGAAGAGAGCGCCTCGAAGAGAAATAACTACCTGTTCCTCGGCAAGGGTGCCGCCCTTGTCGTCGGTGCTCTCCTTGGGCTGGGCCTCGTAGGCTGGGCTGCAGGATGGTGGTCGTTCGACCTGGACCGGGTGACGGTCGAGACGTGGGTCGCGCGCGCCGGATCTCTGGGTCCACTCGCGGTTGTCTTCCTCATGACGGTCGCGGTCGTTGCCAGCCCCATTCCAAGCGCGCCGGTCGCGCTGGCTTCGGGGGCCGCTTATGGTCACTACGCCGGCACTCTCTATGTGGCATTAGGATCCGAGCTCGGCGCACTTGCGGCCTTCCTCATAGCCCGCGGGCTGGGGCGTGGTCCGGTCGAGCGCCTTCTGGGCGAAAAAGCCGATTACGGCCTGTTGGGCTCGCAGAACGCGCTGACTCTCACGGTTTTCGCCAGCCGCCTTCTGCCCTTCGTCTCGTTCGACGCGATGAGCTATGCCGCGGGGCTCAGTCGCCTTCACTTCTGGCGCTTCGCCCTGGCCACGATGGCCGGCATCCTGCCCGCGAGTTTCGTGCTCGCGCATTTTGGCAGCGCTGCGATGGACGGCGCCTTCGGCAGCGCGGAATGGATCGCCCTCGGACTGGGCCTCATGACGGGCCTTCCCCTTTTGCTGGTTGCGCTTCGCCGTGGCGCAACCTCGAGAAAAGACGATCGGGCGAAAGACACCACGGAGGCCGGTCGATCATGAGTTCGGATTACAAGAAGAACAGCCTCAGCCTGCCCGACGCCGTGGCGATGGGAACGGGCGTGATGATCGGCGCCGGTGGAAATGAGAGGATCGGCGCATCGCACCTTGACCTTCCCATTACTGGAAGCCCTACGTGAGTGGTATATGCAAAAAAAGGGATAACCGATGTCCGACCACGACCATCACCACCGCCACCACGCTCCGGCCTCCGGCGCGAAAACCGCGACGGATCCCGTCTGCGGCATGCAGGTCGAGATGCGCGAGGACGCGCGGTCGCGCGAGTATGGCGGCGAGACCTACTGGTTCTGCTCGGAAGGCTGCGAGACGAAATTCGGTGTGGATCCTTATTTCTACGCGTCGGGAAACGCGCAGAAGACATCGCAGAAAGCCCAGCCCGGCACGCAATACACCTGCCCGATGCACCCCGAGATTATCCGCGACGAACCCGGAAGCTGTCCGATCTGCGGCATGGCGCTGGAGCCGATGGTGCCCTCGGACGAGCCCAGCGAGGAACTGACCGACTTCACCCGCCGGATGTGGATCAGCGCGACCGCGGCCGTGCCCCTCGTGATCCTGACGATGGGCGAGCTGGTCGGCCTGCCGGTTCGCGACTGGCTGGGCCACCAGCTGGCGGTTTACATCGAATTCGTCCTCGCCACGCCCATTGTCCTCTGGGCAGCGCTTCCGTTCTTCCGGCGCGGCGTCGACTCCTTCCGGAGCCTGTCCCCGAACATGTGGACGCTGATCTCGCTCGGGGTCGGCGCGGCCTATGCGTATTCGCTGGTCGCCACCTTCGCGCCGGGGTTGTTCCCGGAGCAGTATCGGATGGGCGAAGGCGTCGGCACGTATTTCGAGGCCGCCGTCGTCATCATTGCGCTGGTCTTCGTGGGCCAGGTGCTCGAGTTGCGGGCACGGGAACGCACCGGCGACGCGATCCGCGCGCTGATGGACCTTGCGCCCAAGACCGCGCGGCGAATTCTTCCCGACGGAAGCGAATATGATGCACCGCTCGAGAACATCGTGGAGGGCGACTTGCTGCGGGTGCGCCCCGGCGACAGCATGCCGGTCGATGGCGAAGTGGTCGAGGGCCACACGTCCGTTGACGAAAGCATGATCACCGGCGAGCCCGTGCCCGTCGAAAAGGCAGAAGGCGACCGTGTCACGGGCGGCACGATCAACAAGAACGGTTCGCTCGCGATCCGGGCGACGCAAGTTGGCGCCGACACGGTGCTGGCGCAGATCGTGGACATGGTGGCCGGTGCCCGACGCTCGCGCGCGCCGATCCAAGGGCTGGCGGACCGGGTCTCGGCCATCTTCGTACCGACGGTCGTCGCGGTGGCCATCGCGGCGTTCTTCGCCTGGCTTGCCTTCGGTCCCGAGCCGGCGCTGGCATTCGCCATCGCCTCGGCCGTCTCCGTCCTGATCATCGCCTGTCCCTGTGCCCTCGGCCTCGCGACGCCGATCTCGATCACCACGGCCGCGGGGCGCGGCGCACAAGCGGGCGTGCTGATCAAGGACGCCGAGGCGCTGGAACGGATGGCGCGTGTGGACACGGTGATCGTGGACAAGACCGGCACGCTGACCGAGGGCAAGCCGACGCTGACGGATGTCGTGGCGCTGCAGGGCGACGAGGCGGAGGTGTTGGGCCGCGCCGCCGCTTTGGAACGTGGCTCGGAACATCCGCTGGCCGAGGCGATCGTCGCGGGCGCGCGGGATCGCGGTCTGTCGCCCGGCAGCGCGGCCGATTTCGAAGCGGTCACCGGCAAGGGCGTGCGCGGCACCGTCGACGGACGCAACGTGGCGCTCGGCAATCCGGCGATGATGCGGGATCTCGGGCTCGAGACCGGCGAAGCCGAGGCGCGGGCCGACACGCTCCGCACGGATGGCAAGACGGCGATGTTCGTTGCCGTCGATGGGGCGCTCGCGGGGATCGTCGCCGTGGCCGATCCGATCAAGCAAAGCACCGAAGGGGCGATCCGCGATCTGCACGCGCTCGGTCTGACGATCATCATGGCCACCGGCGACAACCAGCGAACGGCCGAGGCTGTCGCGCGTCAACTGGGCATCGACGAGGTGCGCGCCGGCGTTCTGCCCGAGGACAAGCAGAAGCTGGTCGAGGAATTGCGCGCGAAGGGCGCGTCGGTGGCGATGGCCGGCGACGGTGTGAACGACGCCCCGGCGCTGGCGGCGGCGGACGTGGGCATCGCCATGAGCACGGGCGCCGACGTCGCCGTGGAGAGCGCGGGCATCACGCTGATGCGCGGCGATCTGGTGGGGCTGGTGCGGGCGCGGAAACTCGCGAAGGCAACGCTGCGCAACATCCGCCAGAACCTGTTCTTCGCCTTCGCCTACAACGCGGCGGGCGTGCCGATCGCGGCGGGCATCCTCTATCCGGTCGTCGGCCTGCTCCTGTCCCCGATCATCGCGGCGGCGGCGATGAGCCTGTCCTCGGTTTCCGTCATCTCGAACGCGCTGCGGCTGCGGGGCGTAAAGCTCTGATCGAAAGGAGATAGTCATGGCCAACGGGCATCACGGGCATATGCCATCGAGCGGGCGCGGCATGGCGATCTCCGCCTGGCTGACGGGAGTCTACTTCGTCATCGAGATGGGCATCGGCCTCTGGACAGGGTCGATCGCGGTGATTTCGGACGCGTTCCACACCTTCTCCGCCGTTGGCGGCGTCCTGGTGGCCATCGTCGCCGCGCGTCTGGCCCGGCGTCCCGCCGATGCGGATCGCAGTTTCGGCTGGTATCGCGCCGAAATCATCGGTGCGCTGGTCAACGGCGGCTTCCTGCTCGGCATGGCGCTGGTGGTGATCGTTATGGCGGCCATGCGCCTGTCGGACCCGATCGACCTGCCCACGGGCCCCATGCTGCTGGCCGCTGCCGGCGGGCTGGTGACCGAGTTCATATCGCTGGGGCTCATCTGGAAGCAGAGCCAGAGCGACCTCAACGTGAAGGGGGCGCTTTGGCACATCATCCAGACCTTCGTCGGCAGCCTGCTGATCATCGTGACCGCATTGGTGATCAAGTTCACGGGCTTCCTGCTCATCGACCCGATCCTCGGCATGGCGTTCGGCTTTGTGCTGCTCTGGGCAAGCTGGGGGATCCTGCGCGACTCCATGCACCTGCTGATGGAGGGCACGCCGGGCGGGGTCAGCCTGCCGGAGATCACGCGGATGCTCGAAGCCCTCGACGGCGTTGCCGACGCGCACCACGTTCACGCCTGGGCACTCACCAGCGGGAAGCACGTATTCTCCGGTCACCTGCGCGTGCGGGAGGGCACCGACCCACAGGACGTGCTCAAGGCCGCGCACGGCATGCTGCGCGACCGCTTCGGCTTCTTCTTCGTTACCTTGCAGGTCGAGGACCGTTGTCTCGATGAAAGCGGCGCCGAGACGATCGATATCACGCGAAACGACCAGACCGGGGCGGGTTGATGCCGGTTGTACTCCTTCTCGCCCTGATCACCGTCTCCGAAGCCACGATCGGCGTCTTCGTCAAGCTGACCGGGGATGCGATCCCGATCCAGACGCTGAACTTCTACGCGCTGAGCTTTGCCGCCGCGTTCCTCGCACTGGCCATCCCGCACGCGACCGGCCGCCCTCTGCGCTTTCCGCGCGGCAACGTGAAGGACACGGTCATCATCGGGGTGCTCATCGCCGCTCAGATCAGCGTCTTCAATTATGCGATGACGCTCGTGCCGATCGCCAACGCTGTGGTGTTCTGGAGCGTGGCTCCCTTCTTCGTGTTCATCTTCTCGGCGGTGTTCCTCGGCGAGCCCGCGAAGAAAAGCTACGTGCTGATCTTCGGGCTGGCGCTGGTGGGCATCGTGCTGGCCAAACCGCTGGCGGGCGGCGACTGGTTCGGCAACCTTGTCGCGCTCAGCACCGGCGCGATCTATGCCGCCATGGTCACATACATGCGCCATGAGGGACGCGAGGAGGCGGGAAATGATATCTTCTGGTCAATGGCGGTCGGAGCGGTCCTGCTGTCGCCGGCGCTGGGTCTCGCCGGGCCGGGCGAAGTCGGCAAACTCGTTGCCTATCCCGCCCTGGGCGTTTCGCTTCCGGTCATGCTGTGGGCGGTCTGCCTCGGCGTCGTCTCGACGGGGTTCGCCTATTTCGGGATTTCGCTGGTGCTCAAGAAGATCTCGGCGAACATCTATTCGCTGGTCGATATCATCGTCTCGCCGATCGTGGCGGCGACTCTGGGATACCTTGTCTTTGGCGAAGTTCCAGCGCAGGGCATGATCTTCGGTGGAGGATTGTTGCTCCTGTCCGGTTTCTGGCTGACGCGCGAGATGAGCCGCGGCAAGGAAACCGCCGCCGTCCACCCTTGCCAATGCGAGCAAATGAATGCATTTGGTGCCTGAAATGGAGGGATAAATCGAGATGAAGTTCCACGTGCCCGACATGAGTTGCGGTCACTGCGTCGCAGCCATAGACACGGCTCTCAGGGCGATCGATCCGGACGCGAGAGTCGATAGCGATCTGACTTCGAAGACCGTCACGATCATGTCCGCGCAGGATGCCGCCACGCTTCAGGCCGCCCTGAAGGAGGCCGGCTATCCCGCCACTCCGGCCTGACGACCTGATAAACGACCATGGGTCATGCGGCCGCGAAAACCGAAAAGGATTTGGGAATGGACACACGAATGAACAGACGCGCTTTTCTCGTTGCGAGCGCCGCAGCAACCGGATTGGCCGGCCGGGCCAGTGCGCAGACGGCGCGCCTTGAAGTCTACAAGTCGCCGACCTGTGGATGCTGCTCGGCGTGGATCGAGCATATGGAGCGCGCCGGCTTTGTCGTGGACGCACGGAATGTGGACCAGGACGCCCTTTATGCGTTCAAGGCGCAGTCCGGGATCACGCCGGAGCTTTCTTCCTGCCATACGGCGCTCGTTGACGGCTACGTCGTCGAAGGTCACGTGCCCGCCGGCGATGTCGAGCGACTGCTGGCCGAGCGGCCCGGCGCGCTCGGCCTGACGGTTCCCGGCATGCCAATCGGCTCTCCGGGAATGGAGATGGGCAACCAGCGTGATGCTTTCGACACACTGTTGCTGCTGCAAGACGGCTCTACCGAGATCTTCGAGCGACATTCCTGAACGGAGACGGTCGAGGTGACAGATGACTCATCTCAGAGTATTCTACGCCCTCTGTGAAGTGGACGCTGGTACAGCACTGCTTCACCCCGCGCAACACGACAGCTTCGCGACATCCTTGTCGAAGGTCTGCGCGGCGAGCTTCAGCGCCTCGACCGTGGTAAGATAGGGAACGATCGTCTCGCCGAGTGCCTTTGTCGTCATGCCGACCTTGAGCGCCAATACGAGCGTCTGCACGCTGTCGGCCCCTTCCGGCGCCATGATAACGCCGCCGAGAAGTCGGTCGGTCGCCCGGTCCGCGACCAGCTTGATCAACCCGCGCGTGTCGCGGGCGG
>CAYOSE010000096.1:0-8504 GCA_964406535.1 uncultured Sphingomonadaceae bacterium | reverse complement strand
CCCCTCATATTAGAAGCCCTGAGATTATGCGGGCCCTGAAATTGTATGGGCTGTGCGCCCGGAGCGAAAGAGGGAGGTGCCCGCAACGCGAGCCCCTCCCCCCAGTTCATGGACTGCTTAGTAGACCGGCAGTGCGAGGCAGGATTCGCCGCTGCCGAAGGTGACCGTCGCCGAATCGCAGGTCCAGCCCACGGTCCAGTCGTCGCCCGGCGAAACCGCACCGATGGCGGTGGCGGTACCGAAATAGCTCGACAGGGCCGAGGCATCGAACACCGGCGTGTAGCCGTCTTCGGTGGCGCCGTTCAGGTAGTTGGCGGTCAGCGTGTTGGTGTAGCCGATCGTGTTGCTGGCATCCGCGGCGTAGGTGTCGAGCGTCGCGTTGGTGTCGCAGTCGAACGCGGTCGACAGGAACATCGGCGGGCCGTTTTCATCGTCGCGCGAACCGGCGGCCGCATCGTCTTCCTCATCGATCCGCAGGCAGTTGCCGGCCTTCACGACCACGCCGTTGACCATGGTCAGGTCGGCCTGGCCACGAGCGCGGATGGCCTGCGAGCCGCTGCCCGCCGCCCAGAAGGTGAAGTTGGCGAACTGCGCGTTGGTACGCGGCAGGGCGGTGAAGTCGTAGTCACCGTCGGGCGAGTCGAGTTCGAGCGCATTGTCGCCCGCACCGGCGCGCTGGACCGCGATGGCATATTCGATGTCGGCCTTGGCCCCCGTGTCGATGTCGAAGCTGTCATCCTCGGCGCCGACCACGATGAAGTGGTCGAGCTTGGGCTCGCCGCCGAACAGTTCGACACCGTCGTCCGAGCTGTTGAACGACTGGATGTGGCTGATCACGGTCGCATTGCCGATGCCGCCGGTGGTCAGCGACTGCAGCTCGCTGCCCGAGGCCAGGGTGAAGCCCGAATAGCGGATCTGGACATATTCGAGCGTGCCCGAATAGTCGTCCGGCGTGTCACCGCCGAAGCTCGGCGGGTTCAGCGCGCCTTCCAGTTCCTGCTGGCAGTCGATCTGGTTGACCGGGTTCGGCGTGCCCGAGGAGCAGTCCGACACCGGCGCGCGGCCGAGCAGCACGATGCCGCCCCACTGCTGCGACGAGGAGACGTTGTTGTTGCCCAGCACGTTGTCGCGGCTGGTGAAGATGATCGGCGCGCCGGCAGTGCCCGAAGCTTCGATCGTGCTGCCGCGCTGGACGACCATGTAGGAACGACCGGTCGAGGCGTAGACGATCACGCCCGGTTCGATGGTCAGTTCGACCGGGGTACCGGTGATGCCGTCGGTGGCGTCGGCGGTCGGGCCATCGTCGCCGCCAACGTCGACACGGCCGTTCATCGCATAGAGCAGGCCGGGGACGTAAGGCAGGGTCGCATCGTCGGTGAAGGCGGCAGGCAGCGTGCAGACCAGCCACTCACCTTCGGGGCCGGTGATCGTGCCGCTTTCGACCAGCACATCGGTGCCGATCGTCGGGCAGCCATTGGCCGGCGTCACGCCGCCGGTGCCGCCACCAGAGCCGCCGCCGCTACCGCCGCTGCCGGAATTGGTCGAGTTGTCGATCGTGCCGATATTGATGTCGCCATTGACGCCGGGCGAGCCGAGGTCTTCCGGGCCACAGGCGGCAAGTGCAAGAATGCTGGCGCCCATAACGAGCGAACGGGAAAGGTGAGTCACAGCGAACGGTCCCCTCAATAAACCGAGAATCAGGAATGCGAATTGCAGTCGCGAATCGCGAGCTAGGGATGCTGCGTGACAGTTTGTTTTCACTGTGACGGATTGGGGACGCAATCCTGTCAAAAACAGGAAACCTTCTCATTTAATCAAAGGTTTATATTATTTACGCCCAGACCACAAAGACATCGGCCACCACAGATATTGCACTTTTATGACAGTATGACGCTTTTGTTGCAAAAACGCCCAATTCCCCGCATTCTCCCGGCCAAGAAATAAAGAGGAGAATTGCAATGACAGGCATCTTGGCACTCGCCGCGCTGCTGTCCACGCAGGCCGGGATCGCTGACCAGGCGCCCGAACAGGCCGTCGAACAGACAGACGTTGCCTATGAGGAACTGGCCTCGGGACAGACGGATCTGGCCATCGCGCGGATCGAGGCGCAGCTGAACGACAATCCCGACGACCCGGCCCTGCTGATCAACCTGGGCAGCGCCTGGGCCGCGAAGGGCGAATTCGACAAGGCCGCCGATTTCTACGAACGCGCCGCCCGGTCGGACGTACGCTACCGGATGGAACTGGCGGACGGCAACTGGGTCGATTCGCGCCGCGCTGCCCGGCTGGCGCTGGCGAACATCGAAGAACAGCGGCTCGCCATGCGGTAAGTTTGCCGTGCCGGTCGCCTTCGCGCGACCGTTTCGCCATGGATGAAGGCCCGGGAGTCGCGCACTTCCGGGCCTTTTCTCATGGGCGCTGCCGGACGGAAAATTGCTGTCGATAGCGATCGGGCGGCGCTGTCACGCCTTTGTCATTTGTTGCTAGCATCAGGGCCGCCTGGAGGGTCCTATGATTCTGGAAAGCGGCAGGCGAGCGGCGGCCATGGCGGCCCTTGCCCTCGCCTCGCTCAGCCCGGTTCCGGCGATGGCCGACGTGCTGGAAATCGACAATGGCGAAGCGCGCTGGATCGCGGGTGGCGAGGCTGTGCCCGCCGCTGACGTCGTTGTGCCCTCTTCGGTAGCGCTGGCCGAAGTGCCCGCCGAGCTGACCGGCCACCTGCCCGAAAACGCCGTCGCCGATGCCGAGGCCGGCCATGCGGTCGTGCCCGCAGCTTATGCCGCGAAGGTCGCCGAACTCTCCGCCCGCTATGATCTCAGCCCGGCCCTGATCGAGGCGCTGGTGTGGCAGGAAAGCCGCTGGCGCGAGAGCGCCGTGTCGCCGGTCGGGGCACGCGGCCTCGCCCAGCTGATGCCCGGCACCGCCGAATATCTCGGCGTCGATTCGGACGACCCGCTCGCCAATCTGGAAGGCGGCGCGCGCTATCTGCGCGAACAGCTCGACCGGTTTGACGGCGATCTCGAAAAGGCGCTGGCCGCCTATAATGCCGGGCCCGCGCGCGTCGAACGCGCAGGCGGCATCCCGCGCATTCGCGAAACCCAGAATTACGTCGCCTCGGTCATGGGGCGCCTGTCCGACTATTCCCGGAGTTCCGAATAATTATGTCCCTGTTTGCCCGTCTGGGCGCGCTCGCCGCGCTGCTCGTTCCCTCTGCCGCCTTCGCGCAGGATCCCGCCGGGTCCAGCCCGATCAACAACGCCTTCTCGTGGATGCAGCAGACCATGCTCGGCACGGTCGCCACCACCGTTGCGGTGATGGCGGTGGCGGCGGTCGGCTTCATGATGCTGACCGGGCGGCTCAACTGGCGCTTCGGTGCGACGGTGATCATCGGCGTGTTCATCATCTTCGGCGCGGGCTCGATCGTCGCCGGCATCCAGTCGGCGGCGGGCTGAGCGGTCGTGACGCAACTCGTCCGCCATCCCGTCCATCGCGCGCTCACCCGGCCGCAAATGTTCATGGGCGTGACGCTCAATTATTTCGTCATCAATGCGCTGGTGACGACCGAGGCCTTCCTGATCCTGAAGAGCTGGTGGATCGCCCCAATCCCCTTCGTGATACACGGCATCGGCTATTTCGCTTCGCTGCGCGAACCGCGCATTTTCGACCTGTGGCTGACCAAGGTGAGCAAGTGCTCGCGGGTCCGCAATTACGGGAAATGGGGCTGTAATTCCTACGCGCCCTGACGGGACTGCGTGAAACGCGCCGCCGGCATGGGCGGCATGGAGCATGAGCATGAAGACCAAGTGGTTGGGCGCAGCGGCATGGAGCGCGAAGGAAGCGCCTGCGGGTGACCGCCTGCCCTATGCGCGCCTCGTCGATGCGGGCACGCTGCTGCTGCGCGACGGCTCGCTGATGGGCGCGCTGCAGGTCCCCGGCCTGCTGTTCGAGACCGAGGAAACCGACGCGCTGAACGCCCATGCGGCCACGCGCGAGGTGATGCTGCGGTCGAACCTCGATGCGCGCTTCGTGCTCTATCATCACGTCATTCGCCGCCGCGTGGCGGTGGAGCTGGAGGCCCGCTTCGACGATCCGCTGTCGGCACATATCGACCGCCGCTGGCGCGAGAAACTGTCGTCCGGCTCGCTGTTCGTGAACGATCAGTTCATTACTTTGGTGCGCCGTCCGGCGCGCGGCAAGGCGGGCTGGGGCGAGAAGCTCTCTCGTATGTTCAAGGGCAAGGCGACCGAGGCCGAGGAGGTCGACCCGAAGGACCTGCGCGCGCTGCGCGGTGCACTGCAGGCGCTGGCCGCCAATCTGGGCGAGTATGGCGCACAAATGCTGGGCGACTATTCCGGCCCCAGCGGCGGCACCAATAACGAGCTGCTCGAACTGCTCAGCGCCCTCTATAATGGCGAGATGCGGCCCGTGCGCCGCCCCGAGGTCGACACCGATATCGGCAATATGCTGCCCTATCGCCGCGCCAGTTTCGGGCTCGACGCGATGGAGCTGCGCGGCGCAGGCGGAGCCGATTTCGCCTCGATCCTGAGCCTCAAGGACTACCCTGAGGCGACCAGCCCCGGCCTGCTCGATGCGATGCTGCGCCTGCCCTACGAGATGGTCGTCTCCGAAAGCTATGCGCCGCAGGAACGCCAGACCGCCCGCGAGAAGATCGACCTTGCGATCCGCCGCCTGCGGTCGGTCGACGAGGACGCACAGGCCGAGCGGGTGGAGATGATGTCCGCGCGCGACGAGCTGGGCGCGGGCTCGGTCGGCTTCGGCGACCACCACCTGACCGTGCTGGTGCGCGAGCGCGACCTTGAGCGGCTCGACGATGCCAGCGCCTCGGTCGCCGCCGCGCTGGCCGACACGGGCGCAATCGCGGTGCGCGAGGACACCAATCTCGAACCCGCCTTCTGGGGCCAGTTCCCCGGCAACGAGCATTATCTGGTGCGCCGGGCGATGATCTCGACCGCCAATATGGCGAGCTTCGGCAGCTTCCACGGCTTTGCGCTGGGACAGGCCACGGGCAATCACTGGGGCGAGGCGGTCACCCTGCTGCAGACGACCAGCTCGACCCCGTTCTTCTTCAATTTCCACGCTTCAGGTTCAGGGGGGGGCGACCTGGGCAATTTCTCGGTCATCGGGCCGTCAGGTTCGGGCAAGACCGTGGTGATGAACTTCCTCGCCGCGCAGGCGCAGAAGTTCAGCCCCCGCACCATCCTGTTCGACAAGGATCGCGGCGCAGAGCTGTTCATTCGCGGGATCGGCGGTTCCTATGACCGCATCCGCTCGGGCGAGCCGACCGGCTTCAATCCGCTCGCGCTGCCCGACACCCCCGCCAACCGCGGCTTCCTGCGCGACTGGCTGGGCGTGCTGCTGTCCGCCACCGGCCCCGAGGAACTGGCGACGATCTCCGCGGCGGTTGATGCCGCCTATGCCAACGATCCCTCGCTGCGCCGCCTCAGGCATTTCCGCGAGCTGCTCTCGGGCAGCCGCCGCCCGCAGCCGGGCGATCTGGCCGACCGCCTGTCCGCCTGGATCGAGGACGGGGAACATGGCTGGCTGTTCGACAACGCCACCGACCGGCTCGACCTGTCGACCCGCGTGATGGGCTTCGACATGACCGCGCTGCTCGACAATCCGAAGCTGCGGACGCCGGTGATGATGTACCTGTTTCACCGGGTGGACGAGCGGCTCGACGGCGAACCGACGATGATCCTGATCGACGAGGGCTGGAAGGCGCTCGACGACGAGGTGTTCTCGGCCCGCATCCGCGACTGGTTGAAGACTCTGCGGAAGCGCAATGCGCTGGTCGGTTTCGCCACCCAGTCGGCGCGCGACGCACTCGACAGCCGCATCTCCTCAGCGCTTGTCGAACAGACCGCGACGATGATCTTCATGCCCAATGCACGCGCGCGGCCCGAAGATTATTGCGACGGCTTCGGCCTCACCGAACACGAATTCGCGCTGATCAAGACGCTGCCCGCGCATAGCCGCTGCTTCCTGGTGCGTCAGCCCGACGCCAGCGTGGTGGTGCAGCTCGACCTGTCAGGCGCGCCCGAAGTGCTGACGATCCTGTCTGGCCGCGAAAGCTCGGTGCGCCGCCTCGACCTGCTGCGCGAGGCGGTCGGCGACGATCCGGCGCAATGGTATCCGGCGCTGACCGGGCGCCGCTGGCCGGGGCCCGGCGGTGAGGATGCCGACTATGACGCCAATGGGGACGCCTTCAACTGGGAGGCCGCCGAGTGAGCAACCCGATCGGCAGTATCGGCCTCGAATGCCAGCGCGCGATGGAAAGCGTCGGCGCGGGGATCGGCGCGAGCTTGCGCGGCGTCGACTGCGCGGCCAACGCCATGACCGAGGCGACATTCAATCGGCTGTTCACCGAGGGCGGGTTCCTCGGGCCGACGCTGACGGCAGTGCTGACGATCTTCATCGCCATGCTTGGCTTTGCGCTCATCACCGGGCGCACCCGCATGGGCCTGTCGGCGCTGACGCCCAAGATGGTGACGCTGGTCGCCGTCGTGACCTTCGCGACGAGCTGGTTCGTGTTCCAGATGTTCTTCTACAATCTGTTCGTGCTCGGGCCGGACTCGGTCGCCTCGGCGCTGATGGGCACCGATGGCAGCGCGACGACGATCTTCGCCGACAAGCTCGACGTCGTCATGCTCTCGCTGATGGAGGCCTCGGGCGGCGATGCGATGGCCAACGACACCTCGATCTTCTCGCCGCCGGGCCTGCTGTGGTCGGGCAGCACCATGCTGCTGCTGGGCACGGTCGGCGTTCTGGCGACCTGCAAGATCGCGCTGGCGATCCTGATGGGGCTCGGGCCCATTTTCATCCTGACCGCTTTGTTCAACGGCACGCGCGGCCTGTTCGTCGGCTGGCTGAAGGGCGTGGTGCTGATGGCGCTGGCCCCGCTGTTCGCGGTGCTGGGCGGCTCGCTGATGCTGGAGCTGGCCATTCCGGTGCTCTCCAGCCTGCTGGCAACACCCGGGCGGATCGACGTGCGCCCGGCGATGGCGTTCTTCATGATCGGCGCCGTGCACCTGGCGCTGATGTTCATGGTGCTGAAGGTCACCTCCACCATGGTCAGCGGGTGGAACGTCTTCGGCTTCGCCCGCAGCGCCCGCGCCGATGAGCGTACCGCGAATGGTCCGGCCCCGGCGCATGCCGCACCGCCCGTGGCGATGACCGCCGCCACCGCACGAGACCGTGCCGCGCAGGCCACCCCGCCCCCGGCGCGCGACATCCGTGTGGCGACCGCCGCCCCGCTCGCCGCCAACGATACCGGCGCGGGCGCAGGCACGGTCCGCGAAACACGCATCATCGACACCGCCTCTGGCTCCGGTTCAGGCACCGGCCAGTCCGGCATCGGCAACCGGGCGCGCGGCATTGGCAGCCGCTTCAAATCCGCACCCGTTCGCTCCTCTGGAAAATCCGCATGACCCGTAAGCTCATCCTCGCCCCGCTTGCTGCGGCGCTCGCCCTCTCCACCGTCCTCGCCGCCCCGGCGCTGGCCGACGACCCGCGGCTGGTCGAGAAGTTCTACGATCCGGGCGAGGTCTACACCGTGCAGGGCCGCACCGGCGTGCAGACCACGATCCGCTTCGGAGATGATGAGGCGATCGAGAATGTCGCCATTGGCGATTCGGCCAAGTGGCAGGTGACGCCGAACAAGCGCGCCAACCTGCTGTTCGTGAAGCCCCTGGCCGACCGCGCCGTCACCAATATGACCGTGGTCACCAATGCGCGCACCTATCTGTTCGACCTGGTCGCCAGCCCGGGCACGAAGCCGTTCTACGTTCTCTCCTTCGCCTATCCGGAGGCGCCCGAGGAAGAGGTGCAGCTGGCCGAGGGCGAAGAAGAAGCGAATGGACTGGGCGGCCCCAACGCGACCGAGCTGGCCGCCGCGACCGACCCCTATGCGGTCCTCGATCCCAACCAGATCAACTTCAGCTGGGCGGCGGATGGCGATGCCGACCTGCTGCCGACACGCATCTATGACGATGGAACGGCGACCTTCCTCTACTGGCCGAGCGGCGTGGCGATGCCCGTCATCCTGGTGAAGGATCAGGAAGGTACCGAAGGCCCGGTCAATTTCGCGGTGCGCGGCGACACGATCGTGCTCGACATGGTGCCGCGCGAGATCGTGCTGCGCTCGGGCAAGGACGTCGCGACATTGGTCAACACGGCGCCTGCAGGCGCCTGAAGAAGGGAACGACAGCAATGAAACTGGCCATGCGAAACCCTGAGAAGAACAACGGCAGTGCGGCGCGCGACGCCGATCCGCGCGACGAGGCTACGACCGAGGTGATCGATTTCGCCAGCCGCACCTCCTACCCCGCCGTCGCCAACCGCAAGGGCAAGTCCGATGCGCTGGGCCTGCTGGCCGGTGTCGGCTTCGTCGCACTGCTGGGTGCGGCAACCCTGTGGGGCCTCAATGCCAGCCGGATGAGCGACGAGGCCGCGCCAGCAGCCGCCGCGGTGCCCGCGCCCGCACC
>CAYOSE010000095.1:0-8686 GCA_964406535.1 uncultured Sphingomonadaceae bacterium | reverse complement strand
GTTTGGTCCGCGCCGGGTCGTCGACACGCCGATTACCGAATATGGCTTTGCCGGCATCGGTACGGGCGCGGCCATGGGCGGCCTGCGTCCGATCGTCGAGTTCATGACCTTCAACTTCGCCATGCAGGCGATCGACCACCTGATCAATTCGGCGGCCAAGACCAATTACATGTCGGGCGGCCAGATGCGCTGCCCGGTCGTGTTCCGCGGCCCCAATGGCGCGGCCAGCCGCGTTGCCGCGCAGCACAGCCAGAACTATGCGCCGTGGTATGCCAGCGTGCCGGGCCTGGTGGTCATCGCACCGTACGATTCAGCCGATTGCAAGGGCCTGATGAAGGCCGCGATCCGCTCCGAAGACCCGGTAATCTTCCTGGAGAACGAGCTGGTCTATGGCCAGAGCTTCGAGGTGCCCGAGCTGGACGACTATGTCCTGCCGATCGGCAAGGCGCGGATCATGCGCGAGGGTTCGGATGTCACCATCGTCTCCTACTCGATCGCCGTGGGCCAGTCGCTCAAGGCCGCCGAGGAACTGAGCGCGCAGGGGATCGAATCCGAGGTCATCGACCTTCGCACCATCCGCCCGCTCGACAAGCAGACGGTGCTCGAAAGCCTCGCCAAGACCAACCGCCTGATCATCGCGGAAGAGGGCTGGCCGGTCTGTTCGGTCGCTTCGGAAATCGTCGCGATCTGCATGGAGGAGGGCTTCGACAATCTCGATGCTCCGGTCCTGCGCGTGACGAACGAGGACGTGCCGCTGCCCTATGCGGCCAACCTCGAAAAGCTGGCGCTGGTCGATCCAGCCCGGATCGTCGCGGCGGCGAAGAAGGTCTGCTACGCCGGGTAGTTGATGGCCGCCAAGTGAGGAATTGCCTAGTCGCAACTGGCGACGGTCGAAGTCGGGTTCGTTTGATAAACGCCCGTCAGATCGCGTGAATCGCGCACATTGAACGCGCCGGTGTAGACAATCTCGGCATCTTCAAAGATCGAGAAAGGCGTAACCGGATCATAGTCATAAGCCACTTCGACGAAGATGACCGCACTGCCTTCGCTCGCGGTAATCTCTGCCCCTGAGGGGCCCATGCCAGGAAAGCTGGTACCGTCCTCGCCGTCGCCTTCGTCTCCGTAAGATGACTCGTGGTCCTTGTCACCATAGCAGCGTTGCCAGTGGATCCACTGACCATCATCGTCATTGCGTTCAAGACTGGACAGAATGATGCGTCCGTTAGCTTCCAGATCAAGTCCTTCGGCATATCGGTCAGCGCCGACCAGCAGGTCGTTGATGTGGTTTTCGTACAGCTTGCGCGCAACCAGCACGTTGTGTTCGCCTACGCGGCTGCCGTTGTCAGCGACGTGCATGGCGATTTGGCTGATACGCATATGCGTAACGACGTAGCGCGCGGTGTCGAAACCGACGAGGCCGAGCGATATGAAAAACGGCAAAGTCAGAGCGAACTCGGTCGCCGCTACGCCCGCGACGTTCTCGCGCATACGGGTGAGGAAACCCCGCCTGGGCTTCGAGGGAGGCAGGTCGGTCATCAGTCGCAGTTCCCCGTGGTTACGGAGCGATCCTGGTTGTCGTAAGGCTGGTTTCTCAACACGGTGCTCGCCTCGAGAGTGATTTCCTGATCGAGTCCCATCAGCTCGTACATCGGAAACAGGCGGTCATAGGTGACGGTCGTCGTCATCAGGATTGCGTCACGGGCGCCGCCGAAGCCATCCTGCCCCCTGTCGGCATCCCACTGGCCGTTATCGTTCGCGTCCTCAAAGGGCTCGCCATTGTCGCAAATGCCATTGCCGTCATCGTCGTCCCAGAGTTCCTGTTGGCCGATGTCAGAGAAATCGAAATAGGCCTTCCTTTCGAACTCGATAGTGGAGGACGGGACAAGCTTCTTGACCTGGCTTGTGACACTGGCCTCGATCGCGGCCTGGTTGCCACTCGCGCCCTCAAGCGAGGAATCGCGACCGGCCTTCTGCATCGTGCCTTGCAGGATCGCCTGAGTATAAAGCGTGTGCGAGATATCGAACATGCCAATGAGCATCAGCAGGAAGACCGGCGCAATCATCGCGAACTCGACGAGAGTCGCGCCGTCCTCGTTCTGCCTGAGGCTTTGCAGAGTCCTGTAGGTCATCATCGCCTCAATTCGTCAGACGCAGGGCTGCGATCTTCTCGGCGATCTCTTCAAAGGCTTCTGACAGCTCTTCGGAATCGTTCGCATGATAGGCGCGGCCCGGCGTCGCACAGTCCTCCAGGTTCTGCGAGAGGCTGGTTCCGAAGGCGACCACCCAGACCGAGATGTTCTGGAGGCGGGCTGCCTTGCAGGCCGCCTGGAAGCGCGCCGCGTGGCGATTGCTGAGGTCGCTGTCACTTGTTCCTGAACGGACGCGACGGTCCCACCACTCAACGCCATAGGTGCCGTAAACTTCGTCGTTTGGCTGAAGCGTGCCGTCCGTCATGAAGACGATATGACGAGCAATGGCATCGCCATTGGGCGCCGTCGCGTTATCGGCGGCAAACATGCCGGTTGGGCTGATAAAGCGCGCGCCCCAGATCATGCCGATGTCGTGATAGGTGTTCGAGCGTGCATCGAACCCGTTATCGGCATCGAGATAGTCCTCGAGGAAGTCGCGCGAGATATCCGACAGACGCAGCGCCGAGGTCGGACAATCATAGCCTGGGCGGTTCTCATCACCCCATTGGGTCAATTCGCTGAGAGTGTTGCTATAGCCACTTTCTCGTTTGTAGACGGCAAGCGGCAGCTGCGGTTTCCAGTATTCATTTGCGTTCGAGGGCTTGAGGTTGATGTCAAGGTCATAGGCTCCGCTCGGTACCGGGTCGAAGATGGCGTCGGTAACCGTGGTGGCTTCCTCGATGCAGCCGGTCCAGGTGTGCGTTACATCGGCACCCTGGTTACCGGTGGGCGTGGTCATCGAGCCGTTGGCGTAAAGGTCGGTCAAAGAATAGGTGACAGGCTTGTAGACCCAGCCATCGAAGTCTCTCGTTTCCGTCATCTCCTCTACGATCGTGAAGTCGAAAGTCGCCTCATAGTCGTAACGCTCATAGCCAACGCGACACCAGCCCCAGAACATCTGGTAAGTTGGCACGCCCCGGTAGAACTCGCCTACGGCTGTCATCTCTCGCGTCCGCACGCCATCCACTGTCGTTTCCGAGTTGAGCTCGAGCGTATCGGAATCGATCGTGTCATCGATGTAAATGTCGTTATCTGCGCTGGGCATGCTTGCAATGCACGCGGCCTCGCTCATGCGGGACCAGCTGCCCCAATCGGTGCCATTGCGGTATTCCGAGGTCTGATCGTAGACGCTGTCAATCGTGAAGCCCAGGGTTTCCCAGCTGATCTCGACTTCCCATTGGGGCTCACGCGACTGGTACGTGTGCGACGGAGCGAGATAGCTGACCGGGATCGAGGCGCCGACATTCACATTGCTGGCGTAGGGCACAATGCCATAACGCACCTGCGCGGCATCCGTGCTCGCATCTTCGACCGCGTCGTAGAAATCGAGCACGGCCGTACGCAACCCGCGAATCTTCGCGCCATTCTGCTCGACATTGCCGCAGCTGCCGCCGGTTCCGGGAGGGCAGTTCATCGAGCCCGTCACGTCGAGGACGAACATGATGTCGGTGTTCGAAATGTTGATTTCCGCTTCGCAGGAAACGTCAATTGATAGCTCGCCATGACCGAAGATGTGCATGAGCGAGGTCGGCAACTGGCCGGAGGCGGTCCCGGTTACGGTGCCTTCGCCGTCAGCCGTGTAGTTACGTGTCCGGTCGGTCATTCCGAACGTGCCGGCAGGATAGTTCTGATCGAAGAAGGCGAGGCCCTGACTCCGGTCGGCGGTGGTGAAATTGTCGCCGGACATCGATTTTCGAGCGGCCAGCGCACCGGCGTCGCAAGCATTCTGCAAGCGCGCCGTAGCCATGTAATAGCGGCTCATGTCGACGGCGCCGCCGACCATGGCGATCAAAGGCAGCAACGCGGCTGCGGCAATCGCGAGAGTGTTACCTGCGTTGTCCCGCCTCAGACGGCGCAGGAAGCTGCATGCCGGTTGATACATCTTTCAAAGCCCCGCTTAATATCGATCAACGAGAGCCAATCGCACGGGAACGGTTATGAAATGCTTACCTCGTCGGCTTAGCGTTGGCCTTAGAAACAGCCTTACTATGGCGTAAACCAACGCGCTTTACCTTTGGCAAGCAACTGCCGAGCTATGCAGTCCGACGAGTGCAAATTGTTTTGAACCCCCTGAGGAGGGTCCGGGAAATGGAATATCGGCAGCTGCAAATGACGCTTTTTATGGCCGGCGGAGTTATGGTGCTTGCCGCTATTGTCGGGTTTTTTGCAGACGACATTCCCGCCGGGCCGGCCCAGGCTGATTCGCGGATTGTGCAGAGTGAGGACGAGCCTGCCGTAACGCAGAATGCATCCGTCGGCCTTGCGAAATGGAATGCCGCACCAGAACCAGTCGGCCCGACAGCGAAAATGATCGAGACGCCACAGCAGAACGATTTGCCGCCGCAACTTCGCGGCGATCCTAACGAGCCATTTGTGGCCGCGCCCAGTAAATCTCGTGCAACGGCGCAGCTGGCAGAGGACGTGGCGACGGCTGCTGCTTCGATGCCTCAGTAACCCGAACGCCCGACCTTGACGCAAGGAGCAGCGCCCGCGAAGCGCTGCTCTGATGGATGATTACTTTCTTCAAACCCTGACGCCGCTCCAGCGACTCGCGCTGGCCCATGCGCCCGCAAGCTTGCGGGGCGATGTGCTGGCGCTGCTGGCGCTCGATACGCGTCTGGCGGGCGTGGTGCGGCAGCCCGGCGACCCCATCCTGCGACAAATGAAACTGGCGTGGTGGCGAGACATGCTGCGCGCCGACCCGTCTGGCTGGCCGGAGGGTGAGCCCTTGCTGGCGTTGCTGCGAGGCTTTTCGGCCAGTCCTGCCACGCTGGTCGGTGTGGTCGACGGGTGGGAGGCACTGCTCGGCGAGTGGCTCGACGAAGAGGCGCTGGCGCAGTTCGCGCAGGGCCGTGCGGCGGGCTGGGCGGGGCTGGCTGGCGACGATGCGCCGGGCGCGAGGCAGGCCGCGCGGCAATATGCGCTGGCGGACCTGGCGCTGAACCTTGCCAATCCGGAAGAGATCGCCCGTGCGCGCAAGGCCGCGCTCGAAGAATCCGCGCCGCGCCTGCCGCGCCGCCTGCGTCCGCTGGCGCTGTTGCACGGAATGACCCGCAGGGCGCTGGAAAAAGGCGCGGAAACCGCGCTCGATGGGCCCGCTGCCGCGCTCACCGCCTTGCGGCTAGGCCTGTTCGGCCGTTAGGTAGTTCCCCGAATGGGGAGATCAGCGCCATGAATCGTATCGTGCTGGGAGCTTTGGCCGCTTTGGCGCTGGTCGGGCTGGGCCTGTTCTGGCTGCAAGGGCGCGCCGAAGTGGCGCAGGGCGCACCGCCGCCCGATCCCACGGCGGTCGAGGAAACGCCTGATCCGGAGGATCTGCCCTTTGCCGATGTCACCGACATGGAAGGTCCGGCGCCGCCCGAGGCGAGCGAGCTGACGCGCGAGGAGCAGCGCTTCTTCCGCTATGACCGCAATCGCGACCGGCGCATCACTCGCACCGAGATGATGTCGACCCGCACGGACGCTTTCCGCAAGCTCGATACCGACGGCAACAATCTGCTGACCTTCGAGGAATGGGCGATCACCACCTCGACGCGCTTTACCGAGATGGATGCGAATGAGGATCTGGAGCTGACGCAGGCTGAATTTGCCACCAGCGCGCCCAAGCCGCGTCCGAGCCCGTCACCCCGCTGCAAGTGTTAAAAATTCAGGCCGGGACCGCGTCCAGATCGGCCAGCCATTCGCTGAACTTTTCCTTGGCGCGGGTCGTATAGGCCTCTTTGCGCTGCTTCTTGCCGACCGAGTGGAGCGGCGGGAACAGGCCGAAATTGACGTTCATCGGTTGGAAGCTCTCGGCCTCGGCACCGTGGGTGATATGCGCCAGCAGCGCGCCCATCGCGGTGGTTGGCGGCGGCGGCTTCCAGTCGCGACTGGCCACCTCGCTTGCCGCCATGATCCCGGCCAGCAGGCCAATCGCAGCGCTTTCAACATAGCCCTCGCAGCCGGTAATCTGCCCGGCGAAGCGGATATTGGGTGACGACTTCAGCCGCAGCTGCGGATCGAGCAGGACCGGCGAGTTGATGAAAGTGTTGCGGTGCATCCCGCCCAGCCGTGCGAACTCGGCGTTCTCAAGGCCGGGTATCGTCCGGAACAGTTCCACCTGCGCGCCGTGCTTCATCTTCGTCTGGAAGCCGACCATGTTCCACAAGGTGCCCAGCGCATTGTCCTGCCGCAGCTGGACCACGGCATAGGGCCAGCGGCCTTGCGGAAATTCCTCGGTCACGTCGCGCGGATTATCGAGCCCGACAGGCTTCATCGGGCCATAGCGCAAAGTCTCCACCCCGCGCTCGGCCATGACCTCGATCGGCATGCAGCCATCGAAATAGGGGGTGTCGGCCTCCCACTGCTTGAACTCGCCCTTTTCGGCATCGAGCAGGCCCTGATGGAAGGCCAGATATTGCTCCTTGGTCATCGGGCAGTTGATGTAGTCGCCTTCCTCGTTCGAGGCTTCGGTGCGCTTGTTCCAGCGGCTCTGGATCCAGCAGACGTCCATGTTGATGCTGTCGCGATGAACGATGGGCGCGATGGCATCGAAGAAGGCGAGCCGGTCGGCACCCGTGGCGCCGACGATGCTGGCGGCGAGCGCCTCTGCGGTCAGCGGGCCGGTGGCGACCACGGTGAGGCCGCTGGCTGGCAGGCTGTCGACCCGCTCGCGCACCACCTCGACATTGGGATGCTGGCTGAGTGCCTTCTCGACCTCGGCGGAGAACACGTCGCGGTCCACCGCCATGGCGCTGCCGGCGGGCACGCGCGCCACTTCGCCTGCACACATCACCAGCGAATCGAGCCGCCGCATCTCGTGATGGAGCAGGCCGACCGCATTCTTTGCATCGTCGTCGGAACGGAACGAGTTCGAACATACGAGTTCGGCGAGGCCATCGGTCTGGTGCGCTGGCGTCATGCCATCGCCCGACCCACGCATTTCCGACAGGCGCACACGTACGCCGCGCCGGGCCAATTGCCAGGCCGCCTCGCTGCCGGCCAGCCCGCCGCCGATAATGTGCACGTCATGCGTCATGGATGGGCGCTTGCTACCCGCGCCGTCTCGCGTCAAGGGAGGGGCATGCCGCGCCGCGCCCTTGTCGACAAACGCCCGTTCCTGCTGCTGAGCATCGCGGCGGCGCTGGCGTTCTATTACCTGCGAGTCAGCAGCCTGCCCGAAATCTACCTCGTCCCGGTCAAGGGCGCGGCGGCGGCCATGCTCGCGGTCTATGCCTTCATGCGCCATTCGAGCCCCGATGCGAAGCTGCTGGGCTGGGCGCTGGGCGCCGCGGCGCTGGGCGATATGGGGATGGAGTTCGACCGCAGCATCGGCGCGCTGCTGTTCTTCCTGTTCCATGTCCTCGCGTTGGGTGTGTTTTTGCGCCACCGCCGCGAGCAGCTGGCCAAGACGCAAAGCTGGGTCTGCGGGCTGACGCTGATCCTGACCCCGATCGTCGGTTATCTCATGCCCTATGACCGCAGCGAGGCGTGGTCGGTCGCGCTCTATGCGCTGGCGCTGGGCGCAATGGCGGCGGGTGCATGGGCGAGCAATTTCCCGCGCTACCGGGTCGGGGCGGGGGCGATGCTGTTCCTCATTTCCGACTTGCTGCTGTTTGCCGAGATGGGGCCGCTGTCGGGCAGCCGCATTCCGCAGATCATGCACTGGCCGATCTATTATCTCGGCCTGTTCCTGATCTGCACGGGCGTGATCCAGACCTTGCGGAAGCGCGACCCGGAGCTGAGGGTCGTCAGCAGTCGCTAGGCAGGGATGGAGAGGGTGACACCGTGAGACCGGCAGACTGGCTGACCTGGTACCGCATCCTGGCCGCGCCTGTGTTGCTGGCCATCGCGCTGCTGGGCTGGCGCGATGCGTTCTACATCCTGCTGCTGCTGAGTTTCGCCAGCGACCTGGTCGACGGAACGATTGCTCGCGCGCTGGATCAGGTCACGGCGCGCGGAGCGCGGCTCGACACCTGGGCGGATGGCATGACCGTGGTGGCCGGTCTGATCGGCATCTATCTGTTCGAAAGCGACCTGCTGCGCCCCTATGCCGGGTGGCTGCTGGCCTTCCTGCAAAGTTATGCCGCTGCCGCTGCCGTCTGCCTGTTCAAGTTCGCCCGCTTGCCCAGCTACCACCTCTATCTGTCGAAGGCGGGGGCGGTGCTTTCGGGTGTGTTCGTGGTGTGGCTGTATGTGCTCGGCTTCTCGCCGGGCCTGCTGATCCTGACCGTCTGCGTGGCGGTGCTGGCCAATGTGGAATCGGTGTTGGTCACGCTGCGGCTGAAGGCGTTCCGCCCCAACCTTGGCAGCCTGTTGCTGGTGAAGCGGGGAGAGAAGGGGCCTTAGGCCGCGTGGACAGAACCCGGCCGGAATATTGTCTGCTTTCAAGCGGGCATAATATTGAGCGGACGACCGGAATTGGGTGGGAAGCGGACATTCACGCTACTAACCTAGCACCCTGCTTCTTAGCCGCGTCCAATCGACTGCGAACCTGTGCGGGCGTGAAATTATAGCCG
>CAYOSE010000094.1:0-8802 GCA_964406535.1 uncultured Sphingomonadaceae bacterium | reverse complement strand
CATGATCGCATGGACCTCGCCCGCATTCACGGTGAGCGAGAGGCCCTTGAGGATTTGCTTGCCGTCTATTTCGGCGTGGAGGTTGGAGATTTTGAGCATTGTCTACTTTCTGTCACGCGAGGCGCGCCCGGCACGCATCTGGTCGCCATGCTTGCGGCGGGCGACGCCCTTGTCTGCGATGCGGAGGCGCATCCCGGCGGTGATGCGCTTGAGCACCTCGTCGATATTTTCAAGAATATCCGTGGCCTTGATCCGCATCACGCGAATGCCGACCGATTCCAGCGACTTGTCGCGGCGGCGCGCAATGGCCTCGTCCTGATCCGGCTCATCGATGATGATCGCCATGCCGAGATTATGGCAGTTGAAATCGACGATGGCGGAGCCGACCACGGCATGCCGCTTGAAGGTGAACGGGCCCATTCTCGCCTGGGCGAAACGCTCGGCCAGCGCCTTGTGCGCTTCGGACGAATGGCGGCGCAACTCGCGCGCAGACTCGTGCAGGACGTCGAGCCGCTTTTCCGAGATTTCCCAGCCGCGGCCCTTCTTCTTGAGCGCGGGGGCCTCGGCCTGCTCGGATGGATCGCGAAGCTGGAGAGTCTTGCGGTCAGTCATCTTCAGACCTCGCGCCCTTTGACCGTCACCATCTGAATGATGTCCTTGCCCGAACTGTAAAGAAAGTGCTCGACTGTATCGACGCGGAATTCGATTTTGGTACCGTGCACGTAGTTGCAAGCAACAACTTCCCCTTCTCGCGGCACGGCACGCAATGGGCCTACTTCGATGTGAACGGCCTCTTCGGTCGTTTCAATTTCGAAGCTTACAGAGTAGTTATCATCCCTAGCCATCACCCAACGCTCCCTTCGAGCGAAATCGCCAGCAGCTTCTGGGCCTCGACGGCAAACTCCATCGGCAGCTCTTTCAGCACTTCCTTGGCGAAGCCGTTGACGATCAGCGCCACCGCCTCTTCTTCGCCCAGCCCGCGCTGCATGGCGTAGAACAGCTGGTCGTCGCTGATCTTCGAGGTGGTCGCCTCATGTTCGATCTGTGCGGTCGGGTTCTTCACCTCGATATAGGGCACGGTATGCGCGCCGCACTGGTCGCCCAGCAGCAGCGAGTCGCACTGGGTGAAGTTGCGGACATTGTCGGCGTTGGCGCCCACGCGCACCAGCCCGCGATAGGTGTTGTTCGATTTGCCCGCCGAAATCCCCTTGGAGATGATCGTCGAGCGCGAGCCCTTGCCGTTATGGATCATCTTGGTGCCGGGATCGGCCTGCTGGAAATTGTTGGTCACAGCGACCTAGTAGAGCTCGCCCACGCTGTCCTCTCCGTTGAGGACACATGACGGATATTTCCACGTCACCGCGCTGCCGGTTTCGACCTGCGTCCAGCTGATCTTGCTGCGCGCGCCCTGGCACAGCCCGCGCTTGGTGACGAAATTGTAGATCCCGCCTTGCCCTTCCGCATTGCCGGGATACCAGTTCTGCACGGTCGAATACTTGATCTCCGCATCTTCGAGCGCGACCAGCTCAACCACGGCCGCATGGAGCTGGTTCTCGTCGCGCTGGGGGGCGGTGCAGCCTTCCAGATAGCTGACATAGCTGCCCTTTTCGGCGACGATCAGCGTGCGTTCGAACTGGCCGGTATTCTCGGCATTGATGCGGAAATAGGTGGAGAGCTCCATCGGGCAGCGCACGCCCTCAGGCACGTAGACGAAGGTGCCGTCCGAGAAGACCGCGCTGTTGAGCGTCGCGAAGTAATTGTCATGGCGCGGCACTACCTTGCCGAGCCACTTCTTCACGAGGTCCGGATATTCGCGGATCGCCTCGCTGATGGAGAGGAAGATCACGCCCGCCTTCTTCAGCTCTTCGCGGAAGGTCGTGGCGACGCTGACGCTGTCGAACACGGCATCGACCGCGACGGGAGGTCTTTGGGGCGCAGCGCCCTCCACATTGGCAAGCAATTCCTGCTCGGCAATCGGGATGCCCAGCTTGTCGTAAACCGCCTTGATTTCGGGATCGAGCTCGTCGAGCGATTCCAGCTTCGGCTTAGGTTTGGGCGCGGCGTAATAATAGGCGTCCTGATAGTCGATTTTCGGATAATCGACCCGCGCCCACACCGGCTCTTCCATCTCGAGCCACTGGCGATAGGCGGCCAGCCGCCATTCGAGCATCCATTCCGGCTCGTTCTTCTTGGCCGAGATGAAGCGCACCGTGTCTTCCGACAGGCCCTTGGGCGCGAACTCGGTGTCGATGTCCGACGACCAGCCGAACTCGTAGTCGGCAGCTTTCGCCGCGGCCTCGCGCGCATCCTTATCCTGGATTTCGATATCGTCGCTCATGCAGGTTCTTTCGTATTCGTCGCAGTCGAGGTCCGGGCAATCTGCGCCAGCGAGATATCGGCCAGCGCCCCGCGCAAAGCGGCATTGACCACCGGCCAGTGCGGCTTGACCGCGCAATCATGGTCGACCGCGCAATCCACGCCCTCGACGCAGGCGGTCAGCGCAATCGGCCCCTCCACCGCCTCGACAATGTCAGCGAGGTTGATCGCCGCCGCCGGGCGCGCCAGCTGCAAGCCGCCGCCCGCGCCGCGCGTGGAGCGCAGCAGACCGGCCGCCGTCAGCTTGCTGACCAGCTTCTGCACCGTGGGCAAAGGCAGGCCGGTTTCAGCCGCCAGTTCGCCCGCATTGGTGCGGGCACGCCCATTGTTGGCGGCATCGACAAGCGATGCCTTCCCGCAATGGCGGGCCGCGGCACCCATCGTGACGACGGCGTAATCGGCAAGGTTTGACAGTCTCATTGAGCTTGGCTCATCGGCTTAGCACACTTAATCGGACCAAATTGTTCCGATTGGGCATTTATGCGCGCGAATTGGCTGTTTCAACGCAAAACAGCCTGTTGCGAGTCGTTAGCATTGTTTGTTTGCGCCCTCAGGCGCCGGGCGCGGGCCATCCGGCCCGCTTGGCTATCCTCGCCTCCGTCCGGCAGAGCCGGACTCGCTGCGGACGCGCGGGCAGTTGTGCTTCGCACGTCTACGCCTTCGGCTTCGACTCCGCGCTTTGGCTGCCGCGACCAGAAAACATGAGAACGCCTGGAAATTGCCTCCAAACCGACGCGCGATGCCAGCGCGCCGCAAGGCCGAATGGCCGTCCGCAGGGGCCCCGCAGTATCGCGAAGCGAGACGGAGGGAGCAGCCCCGAGGATCGCGACCCCGGATGGGGGCGCGCAAACCAAAGCCGCCCAAAAAAGGGGCGGCCCCGCAAAAGCAGAAGCCGCCCTGTAAAGTCGAGAACCCGTCGCCAAAGGCGCCGAGCCCTTCGGGTCGCAAGAAGGAATTAGCCGATTCGTATGACGGGACATTGTATGAAAGCGACAGCGCGTCTCATGACAGGATTTTTCACTGCTTACCGCCGAACATGTCTCCCGAAGGCAACAGGGGCCACCGTGGCGCTCAATATTCGACATGCGCCAAGGGGCCTGCCATAGGCCCGCCCATGCTCTATTCGCTGCTGCGTCCGGCCCTGTTTACCCTTTCGCCCGAGGCCGCGCACCGGCTCGCCATTCTGGCCCTGCAATTGCTGCCCGAAACTGCCCCGCCCCGCCCCGGCGGCCCGCTGGCGACCAGTGTGGCAGGCCTCGACTTCCCCAATCCGGTGGGCCTGGCGGCCGGGTTCGACAAGGATGGCGAAGTCCCCGACGCCGCGATGGCGCAGGGCTTCGGCTTTGCCGAGATCGGCTCGATCACGCCGCTGCCTCAGGCGGGCAACCCGCGTCCGCGCTTGTTCCGGCTGGCCGAGGACCGCGCCGTCATCAACCGCATGGGCTTCAACAATCACGGCGCTGAGGCGGCGCTCGCCCGGCTGGTCCGCCGCGACCGGACGGCAAATGCCGGGGTGCTGGGCATCAATATCGGCGCGAACAAGGATTCAGCCGACCGGGTGGCCGATTATGCGCTGATGGCGCGGCTGATGGCCCCTTATGCCGATTACCTTGCGGTCAACATCTCCAGCCCCAACACGCCGGGCCTGCGCGAATTGCAGGGCGAGGGCGCGCTCGGCCATCTGCTCGATGCGGTGCTGGAGGGGCGCGGCGAGGCCGCGACGTCGGACCTGCCGCCGGTGTTCCTCAAGGTCGCGCCCGACCTGACCCTTACCGAGATCGACGCCATCGCCCGCACCGCGCTCGACAAGGGGCTCGGGGCGCTGATCGTCTCCAACACCACGCTCGAACGGCCCGCGCTTGCCAGCCGCCATGCGGAGGAAGCGGGCGGCCTGTCGGGCGCGCCTCTGCGCGAACTCGCACTCCAGCGGCTGCGCGATTTCCGCAAGGCGTCGGGCGGGGCGATCCCGCTAATCGGCGTGGGCGGCATTGCCAGCGCCGAGCATGCGTGGGAACGGATCCGCGCCGGGGCCAGCCTGGTCCAGCTCTACAGCGCGATGATCTATGAAGGGCCGGGCATCGCCCGCGCGATCACGGCAGGGCTGGACCAATTAATGCGCCGCGACGGCTTTGCTTCCATTGCAGAGGCGGTCGGAAGCGAATAGCCTTCGCTGCGATGCACAAGAAACTCCTCCCCGCGCTCGCCAGCCTCTTCGCCCTCTCCGCCTGCGCCACTCTCGAGGCGCCGCCAGCCCCGGCAGCGCTCCAACCCGCCGGCGTCGTCAGCGCCGCCGATCCGCGCGCGTCGGAGGCCGGGGCGGCGATGCTGCGACAAGGCGGCAGCGCCACCGACGCGGCCATCGCCACCATGCTGGCGCTGACCGTGGTCGAACCGCAGAGCTCTGGCATTGGCGGCGGCGGCTTCTACGTGCGCGGTGACGACACTGGCGAGGTGGAGACGATCGACGGGCGCGAAACGGCCCCGGCGGCGGCCACGCCTGCCTGGTTCCTCGACGAGGACGGTAATACTCTACCGTTTCGAGAGGCGGTGCTCACCGGACTCTCCATCGGTGTCCCCGGCAATATCCGCCTCTCTGCCGAGGCGCATGCGAAATATGGCAAGCTCGACTGGGCGGCGCTGTTCCAGCCCGCCATCGATCTTGCTCGCGACGGGTGGGAAATCACCCCGCGCTTCCGCGACTTCCTTGAGCGGGCCAAAACTCGCGCCGCAGCGACCGAGGCCGGTCGCGCGCTGTTCTTCGATACCGCCGGGGAGCCGCTGCCTGTCGGAACCGTCGTAACCAATCCCGCTCTCGCCGACACGCTGGAAATGATTGCAAAGGCCGGTCCGGAGGCGTTTTACACAGGCGACTGGGCTGAAGGCATGGCCGAGACTGTCGCCGCCGCCACACCCGGCGAGGCTGGCATGACGCCCTCCGACATCGCCAGCTACAGCGCCGTCTGGCGGCCCAGCCCTTGCGGCGAATACCGGACCTACCGGATCTGCGGCATGGGCCCGCCCAGTTCGGGCGCGACCACCGTCTATGCGATCCTCAAGCAGCTCGAAGGCTATGACCTCGCCGCGCTCGGGCCCGAATCGCCGACCTTCTGGCACCTCTTCGCTGAAAGCCAGCGGCTCGCCTATGCCGACCGCGCGCTCTACCTCGGCGATGCCGATTTCGTCAGCGTACCGATGGCCGGGCTGATGGACGGCGAGTACCTGCGGGCACGCGGCGCGCTGATCTCCGCCACCGAGACCATGGCAGCGCCCAGTGCGGGGACGCCCCCGGGGGCCGACCTGGCGCGGGCGGTGGGTGAGGGCCCGGTCGAGAACGGCACCAGCCATTTCGTCGTCGTCGACGGGGCGGGCGACGCGGTCAGCTGGACCTCCACGGTCGAGGGGCCGTTCGGCTCGGGCCAGATCTATGGCGGCTTCTACCTCAATAACGAGCTGACCGATTTCAGCTTCCTGCCCGCGCGCGACGGCAAGTCCGTCGCCAACCGGGTCGAAGGCGGCAAAAGGCCGCTCAGTTCGATGTCGCCAAGCGTGGTCTTTGATCGGAACGGCAGGCTGGTACTGGCCATTGGCGCGGCGGGCGGGGTGACGATCCCGGTGCAGGTGGCCAAGGCGCTGATTGGCGTGCTCGACTTCGGGCTTCCCGCCGAGCAGGCGATCGGCCTTCCCGGCCTGTTCTCACCGGGTGACGCCATCTTTGTCGAGGAAGGCACCGCGCTCACCGCCATGCAGGCGCCGCTCGAAGCGCTTGGGCACACGGTCAGTTCCCGTCAGATGCCGTTCAAGGCCAATGCCGCGCAGCTGGTCGATGGCGAATGGGTCGGCGCCGCCGATCCGCGCAGCGAGGGTTCCGCCGCCTATCCCTGAGCCGGCCACAGCTCTTGCCCCGGACCTTGCGCGCCCCTAACCCTTTATCCGGGCAGAAAACTGCCATGGGCAAGGCTAGCGGAGAGAAGGGCCGGGAATGGAACTGACGGATATCGCCAGTGCACGCAGCCTTGTCGGGCTGTTCCTCCAGCGCGCCGCCGAGCGGGGCGAGAAGCCCTTCCTGACCGCCAAGATCGACGGCGAATGGCGCTCCATCTCTTATGCCGAGGCGGCCCGGCAGGTCTGTCTGATCGCGGCGAAGCTGCGCGAAATGGGCCTGCAGCCGGGCGACCGGGTGATGATCGTGTCGGAAAACCGGCCCGAATGGTGCCTCGCCGATCTTGCCATCATGGCTGCGGGTTGCATCACCACGCCGGCCTATACGACCAATACCGAGAACGACCACTGCCACATCCTCGACGATTCGGGCGCGCGCGCCGTAGTCGTCTCCAATGAAAAGCTGGCCAAGGCGCTGTTCCCCGCGATCATGCGGACCGGCAAGGCGCAGGATGTCATCGCGATCGAGCCGATGCCAACCTCGCAATCGGGCAGTTTCGAGTTGCATCACTGGGCCGACATGCTCACCGGCGACGAAACCGCAGCCCGTGCGGCGGTGGACGAGCAGGTTGCCGCGACCACACGCGACGACCTTGCCTGCCTGATCTATACCAGCGGCACCAGCGGTGCCCCGCGCGGGGTGATGCTCCATCACGGGGCGCTACTGCATAATGTCCAGGCCGCCGCCGCCATCCTGACCGACGAATTCGGCTGGGGGGAAGAGCGCTTCCTCTCCTTCCTCCCGCTCAGCCACGCGCTGGAGCACACGGCAGGCATGATGCTGCCGATTGGCCTTGGCGCGGATATCTGGTTCGCCGAGGGGCTCGACAAGATCTCCGGAAATCTGGAGGAAGCGCGGCCGACCTTCATGATCGTCGTCCCGCGCCTGTTCGAAGTGCTGCGCGGCAAGATGATCAAGCAGATCGCCAAACAGGGCAGACTGGCCAACTTCCTCCTCGACCGGGCGATTGCCTATGGCGGGCGGCGCATTTCCGGGCGGCGTTCTCTGCGTGACCTGCCGGTCGGCGCGATGCTCGGCGCGACCCTGCAACCCAAGATCCGCGCCCGCTTCGGCGGCCGGATCAAGGCGCTGGTGTCGGGCGGCGCGCCGCTCAACCCCGAAGTCGGCGGTTTCTTCCAGGCGATGGGCCTGACCATGCTGCAGGGCTATGGCCAGACCGAGACCGCGCCGGTCGTCAGCTGCAACTATCCCTCAGCCGGGATCAGGCTCGACACGGTCGGGCCGCCACTGCCCGGCGTCGAGGTGCAGATCGCCGAGGATGGCGAGATCATGGTGCGCGGCGAGCTGGTGATGAAGGGCTATTGGAACAATCCCGCCGACACGCGGCGCGCCCTTCCCGCCGACTGGCTGCACACGGGCGATATCGGCCATCTCGACCAGCGCGGACGGATCGTCATCACCGACCGCAAGAAGGACATCATCGTCAACGACAAGGGCGATAATGTCGCGCCGCAGAAGCTGGAGGGGATGCTCACGCTCCAGCCCGAAATCGCGCAGGCGATGGTGAGCAGCGACAAGCGCCCCTACATGGTCGCGCTGCTCGTGCCCGATGCGGAATGGGCGGTGGAATGGGCTCGCGCCAATGGCGAGAAGTTCGATATGGCCGCGCTACAGGACCTGCCCGCCTTCCGCAGCGCGGTGAAGGAGGCGGTCGAGCGGACCAACGAGCAGCTCTCGGTCACCGAGAAGATTCGCAAGTTTGCCTTTGCCGACGCGCCGTTCAGCGTCGACAACGACCAGCTGACCCCGACGCTGAAGATCAGGCGGCCCTTTATCCGCGCGGCCTACCAGGACCGGCTCGATGCATTGTATTAAGTCGCAGTTGCGGTCGGCGAAGCAGCGGACAGCAACTTCCGCAGATGGCCGAGCTGTTGGCGAACGTCTACATCGGCTCGCTTTAGTCGATCGAAGAAAGCGGTAGCTTCGTCCTTACGCACAGCCCACCGTTCGTCGACGCCCACGTTGGCACGGTAAACAGTGAGGTCGAAAAGCACGATCCACTTGCCCTGTTCGTCAGTGGCCGGGATCATGACGCCGTGCGCGAGAAAGGCTCTTCGTGCGTCAAATGTCCTCCATTCCGCAAGCACTTGCGCCCATCGCGCGTGCTGTTTCGCCGTAAGCGACACGGCTTCGCACACCTTTTCAAGGATGGTGAACCTTTGCCCGGCGAGATGGGGGATTTTTGCAAGCGATCCCGCGCTTCGTGCCACTTCGAGCGCCTCCATTACCGCCTTTTCGTTGCAGGCGTAAATGTTGAGGCACCGACCTCGCCATTCGTCCGGCGATCCGCCGGGCAGGTCGGTTGCAGCGGGTGCAATCGGCCCGCCTCCGAACGCATTCATGCCGCTTCGGCTTCAACCCGCTCGGGCACGAAACCCGGCTCGCGCATCGACCAGCCCGGCGCGGTCGCGGCAGCTTCGCTCAGCGACTGGAGCAACAGGCGGCGACGTTCGGGGCGAATCTGC
>CAYOSE010000093.1:0-8860 GCA_964406535.1 uncultured Sphingomonadaceae bacterium | reverse complement strand
CACAACCGCCGGAACTCTAACATAACCGGTGGACCACCTTAATGGGGCAGGCCAATCGGCTGGAAGGCCTCTCGCAGCGCGAGATCGCCGTGAAGCTGGGCCTTTCGGTCAGTGCCGTTGAGAAGAATGTAGCCAAGGCGATGCTGCATCTGTTGACGAAGATGGAACAGGATACATGAGCGGACAATCGCACATGCTGTCAGCCAGCAAGCGTGAGCACGGCACGCTGCTGTTCCTGCGCGCCCGTGACACGCGCAGCGAAGAGGCCCTAGACCGGCTGGAGCGCTGGGTTGGCGATGATCCTGACCGTCAGGCGCTGATCGAGGGCCTGCACCGCGTCTGGGGCGGGCTTGGCGAGTTGCGCGAGCAGCAGCCTCACACGATTACCGCTGCCAATGATGACACTGTCGAGGAAGATTGGTCTTCGAACAGTGCCCGGCGCAGGGTTTGGGCGGTCGCGGCGAGTTTCGTGCTGATGGCGCTGGTCGGTGCGGCCATGCTGCTGATGTCGCCCGGGCAAGCGCCCGAGTGGCAGGTCATGGCTACCGGCATTGGCGAACGGCGCGACGTGACGCTGGCTGATGGGACGATCGTGACGCTTGATGCTGCGTCGGAGATGCGTGTCCAGTACCGGCCGGACGAACGGCTGGTCCAACTGGTCGCGGGGCAGGCTTTCTTTGACGTCGCGCACGATGCCAGCCGCCCCTTCCACGTCGAAGCCGGGCCATATGATGTCGAGGCGCTGGGGACCGAATTCAACGTCATCGTCGGTCGTGCCAGTTCTTCCGTCAGCCTGGTTGAGGGCAGCGTGCAGGTATCCGACCTGCATGAGCAAAGGGAATTGTTCGGCCTGCGGCGGGAGAAGGTGAGATTGCCGATCATCACGCTCGAGCCGGGGCAGGTCTTCGAATATGATCAGCGGACCAATGCCAGGGTCAGGTCCTTCGACAGCGCGGCGGTATCGGCCTGGCGCGAGGGGCGGATTGTGTTCGAGGATTTACCGCTCCCCGAGGCTGTTTCGATCATCAATCGCCATTCGCAGCGCGCGGTGGTTCTGCAACCCGGCATGCCGATAATGCGGGTCACGGGTGTGTTCAACGCCGGCGATGGCATGGCCTTTGCCCAGACCGTGACTGACTACCTGCCGAACACGCGCGTCACGGCGTCGAGCGACCAGATTCTGCTCGAAAGGGTCGAGTGAGCGGGTACAAAATGTGCCACGATCAAATTTTTTGGGGCGCGAGGTGAGGGAGGCCCCGCCAACTGCGTTCTAGCTGACAACAGGACAATAACGTCCGTTACACCGGGAGAGAGTAATGCGGGATTTCACCCTAGCGTCGTCCATTGCCTTGGCGACCGTCGCCAGTGTTGCGGCTGCCACGCCTGCCTACGCGCAAGAGCTGCAGGGCAGTTTTTCGATCGCGCCCATGCCGCTGGCCTCGGCGCTGAAGGCCTATGCGATCCAGTCCGGTGACCAGGTGCTGGTGCCCAGCAATCTCGGCTCGGCGGTGATGAGTTCGGGCGTCAGCGGTGCGATGTCGCGCGACCGGGCCCTGTCGGCGTTGCTGCAGGGCACCGGGTTTGTCGCCGTCCGGTCTGAGGCAGGGGTGGTCTCACTCCGCAAGCAGGCAGAGCCGAAGGCCCGGCTGACCACTGCTTCGGTGATGAATGTTGCCCAGCAGACCTCTGCCGCCGCTCCGGCACCGCAGCCCGCGCAGCAGGCGGTCGTGCCTACCGGCCAGATTATCGTCACGGCACGCAAGCGTGAGGAACGGCTGCAGGACATCCCCGCCTCGATCGCGGCGCTCGATGAAAGCCTGCTCAAGGCCGCCCGTGTTGAACGGGTCGACGATCTGACGACCCATGTGCCGAACCTGACGATCGTCACCCGCACCGATGCGACGCCCGACGTTACCCTGCGCGGGGTCGGCTCGTTTGGCGTCATCCAGACGGTCGGCTTCTACGTCAACGACGTCCAGCAGTTCGACGGGCAGACCTCGCGTTTCCGCGATATCGAGCGTGTCGAGGTGCTCAAGGGGCCGCAGGGGACGCTCTACAGCGGCAGCAATATCGGCGGCGCGATCCGTTTCATGACCAAGCGACCGGATGATTTTTTCGAGGGCGAACTGGCGGTCGAATACGGGACGGACGATTTTGTGTCCGCCGAAGGCATTCTGTCTGGCCCGCTCAGCGACGATGTGGGTGCCCGCCTGCTGCTGTACTGGGATCGTTCGGACGGGTACACGTATAACGCCACGCTCGGCGCCAAGGCCGGTCCCAACTGGATCTATGGCGGCCGGTTGACCCTCGAAGCGGATATCGGACCCGATACCACGGCAACCCTGTTTGTCGATGTGAACCGGCAGAAGCGTGGCGACCTCACCAATCTCTACATCACCCCCGACGACGACACCTATTCCACCGAAATCACGCAGGACACGGCGCCCGAGCTCGACCGCCGGATAGAATCCGCGACGCTGGATATCCGGCACGACTTTGGCGGGCTGGAACTGGTCTCGCTGACCTCGGGCTTCCATTCCTATGACAAGAAGCTGGCCGATTTCGACTTTACGCCCATGGATGTGTTCGTGATCGATGCCCTTCGCAAACGCGATGCCTTCAGTCAGGAATTCCGGCTCGGGACCACCGGCACGAACACCTTCAACTGGCTGGTCGGTGCCTTCGGCCAGTATTTCGAGATCAGCAACCGGACCGATATTGACGTTGCCGGGAACTTCTTCGCAACTGTCGGCGAAGACCAGACGCGCAAGCAGCTGGCCTTTTTCGGCAATGGCGAACTCAACCTTGGCGAACTTACTATCGAAGCCGGACTGCGCTATGAAATGGACTGGCACGAGCTGACGGTTTTCGAGACTGGCAACGAGGGCAAGGTCGACGAGAACGAGCTCCTTTATCGCGGCTCCCTGTCCTACAAAGCATCGCCTGACGTGCTGCTTTACACGACTATCGCCAAGGGCTTCACGCCGGGCGATCTGATCCGCGAGGGAGGCTTTGCCATCCCTTACGGCAAGGAAACCGCAGTCAGTTGGGAAGCTGGCGTGAAAGGCTCGGCCGTTGATGGCCGGTTGCGGTTCGAGGGCGCAGGTTTTGTCATCTGGTATGACGACCGGCTGTTCACGACCAATGTCTTCGATCAGAATGCAGGGAATGTTGCCGTCACCAACAATATCGGCAAATCCCGCAACATGGGCGTCGAGATGAATGTGTCATTCGATGCCACTGACTATCTTACCTTTGGCGGCGCTCTGGGTCTGACTCAGGGTGAGTGGACCGAGGGCATCATCACCGAACCCAATAGCGGCGACACCAACTTCGACCTCGATGGCCTGGATGTGCCGTATACGCCTGATTACCAGGGCACGGTCTTTGCCGATCTGCGGGTGCCGGTGTCGGACGATGCGGAACTGGGCTTCCATGCCGACGCCGCGTTCGTGGGTCGCAAGTACTGGAACCTGGCAACGACGACGCAGCAGCGTGCCTATCAGCTGGTCAATCTGTCGGTTCGTATCGAGCTTCCGCAGTGGGAGTTCTCGGTCAGCGGCAAGAATATTTTCGATGCCCGCTACAACACGCTGTTCCAGCTTCCTAACGAGATCGGGAACGACTTCGGCGACGGTTTTGCGGTCCTCGGCCAGCCGCGCCAGGTCGTCGCCACGGCGCGGGCAAGGTTCTGACCGCAGCGTTGACCGTTTCGATCATATGAGCGAAACCAGCCGCCCGGAGCGGCGGCTGGATTTGCAGCACATTGCCTTCTGAGAACCCGCCAAGCCACTGGAGCCCTGATGACCCGAACAGACGCAAGCCTTGCAGGGGAGGAAATCCAGGCACCGGTCTCGATGGGGAAGGCAGCGCGCACGAGCCTGTGGTTGCTGTTCCTGTGCTATACGGCGAACCAGCTGTGCGCGGCGATCATCTCGTTTCTCGCCATTCCGATCAAGCTTGAGCTTGATATTTCGGACCTGCAATTTGGGGTCCTGACCGGGCCCGCCTTCTCCGTCACCTATGGCGTGTTCGCGTTTCTGTTCGCCTATTTCGCCGACCGCGGCAATCGCGTGAACCTGCTGGTCGGCGTGCTCGTCCTGTGGAGCATCGCGACGATCGCCTGCGGTCTGGCGGCAAGTTTCATCCAGCTGCTGGTCGCGCGGATCGTTGTTGCCGTCGGTGAGGCGGGCGGTACGCCGACGACGCTGGCGCTGGTGTCGGATTCTGTGCCGAAGGCGCGCATGTCCACGGCATTCTCGATCCTGATGCTGTCGGCGCCCATCGGGTTCCTGATATCGGCCTTTGCGGGGTCGTTCTTCGCCGGGGAATTCGGCTGGCGTCTGACCTTCGTGATCTGCGGTGCACTGGGCTTCCCGATCGCGCTGATGATGAAGCTGAAGGTGCGCGACCCGCGCAAGGACACCGCCGACGGCACCGTCGTCACTCCGCCATCCTTCAATCCCGCCCAGATTCTTGCCGGGATTTTTGCTTCGCTGAAGAAGATCGTAGCCCGACGTTCGGTGGTGCTCATCCTGCTGGGTTTCTCCTGGGCGCATTATATGGGCCAGGTACTGCCCAACTGGATGCCGATCTTCATGAACCGCTACCACGGCTACAGCGCGGAGGATGCGGCGCTGTACTTTGGCATCGCCTTTGTTGGCGGCATTGTCCCCGGCCTCCTTTGCGGAGGATTCCTGGCGGACCGGTTGGCGCGGATCAGCCCGGTCTGGCGGCTCTACGTACCGGTCCTGGCCATTTGTTTTTCGGTGCCAATGTTTATTGTGGCTTTTAACGTAGCGAGCGGGGCTCTGGCCCTGGCCATTTTCGGCTTTGGCACCTTTATTTCGCAACTCGGGATGGGGCCCACGCTGGGCGCGTTCAATGCCGCCCTGCCATCTCGCATACGCGCTACGGGGTCGGCGACCCTGGTCCTTGCGGCATCTTTGATCGCCGGCGGTCTGGGCAATATCACGGTCGGCGGGCTGAGCGATTTTCTCACGTCCCGATTCGATACTGGCAGCTTGCGGATCGTCCTGTCATTTGTCGTTCCCTGCTTTGCGACCGTTGCGGTCAGCTGCCTGTTGCTGGCGCGCCGGAACTTTGTCGCCGATCTGGACAGTGCCGACAGCGCCGATGACGTCGCGGACGACGGACTGGCCAGAGCATAACCGATCACCAATCCTGTTCCCTCCCACCAACAATCAAGAAGGTCTTCCCCCATGTACGCCAATATCGATCGCACCATCATCGAGCTGGAGACGCACGGCCAGCGGCGCTATAATTTCGGGAAATATCCTTGCTTCGGCCTTTACTACAAGCCGCAGGGGACCAAGCCGAAGACGGCCTTCATCAGCGCACATTACACCACGGACTGGTCGGAGCATTACCTCGCCGAATACATGGCCAAGCGCGGCTATGGCTATCTCGGCTGGAACACGCGTTTCCAAGGGGCGCCATCGCCGGTCGGCTTCTCGCTGGACTATGCGCTGATCGACATTGGCCTGGGCGTGAAGTGGCTGAAGGAAGTGGCCGGGGTCGAGCAGATCGTGCTGCTGGGTAATTCGGGCGGTGCTTCGCTGATGGGCGCCTATCAGGCGCAGGCGGTCGATCCGCATATCGAGCCGGACGCGGCCCCGCGCGAGCTGTTCGACAACCTCCCGGCCTGCGACGCCTATATCTCGCTGGCCGCGCATCCGGGCCGGGCGCGCATCCTGACCGAGTGGATGGACCCCTCGGTCACCGATGAGAGTGATCCGCTGTCCTGCGACCCGGAACTGAGCATGTTCAACCCCGATTTCGGGCCGCCCTACGACCCCGAATTCGTGAAGCGCTATCGGCAGGCGCAGGTCGATCGCAACGAGCGCATCACCCTGTGGGCCGAGAGCGAGCTGCAGCGTATTCGCGAGGGTCGCCCCAAGGGCGGTCAGGAAATTTCCGGCGAGGACGCGTTCGGCGCGCAGTCGAAGGAGGGTGTGTTCGACCGCTTCTTCATCACCCCGCGCACCTTTGCCGACCTGCGCTTCCTCGACCTGTCGCTCGATCCGTCCAAGCGCGAGGCTGGATGCTATGCGGGCGATCCTCTGCAGGCCAATTATTCGGGCTATGGCCATCCGCCGCTCACCTCGGCGCGTGAGTGGCTGTCGATGTTCAGCCTGTCGCGGACGCAGGTGAGCCTCGAAAAGCAGATGCCGCGTATCACCCAGCCGTCGATAGTGATCTATTTCAATCACGATCAGGGCTGCTTCCCCTCGCATGCGAATGAGGCATTCAACGCGCTGGGCGGGGAGGACAAGCAGATCGTGGCGCTCGACGGTGGCCATTATTGCGATGGTCCTGGTGCCAGCCGTGATGGCATGGCGGACCTGATCGGGGGGTGGGTCGAAGACAAGGTCGGTGCACCTGTCTAGCTAGGGCGCGCCGGGTCCGGCCCGGCTATCGACGCTTGACCGGCTGCGATTAATCGCGCTTGGCTGGCCCGATGCCGATACCCGCCGGGATGCTTGAGATTTTCGCGACCGTCGCCCCGATCTTCCTGATCGTGTGCGTCGGGTTTGGCGCTGTGCGCGGCGGGATCGTCTCGCGGGACGGGGTGAAGGGCATGGCCGCCTTTCTCGTCAATATCGCCATGCCTGCCCTCGTTTTCGGGGCGATCAGTAGCCGTAGCCTGGCAGACGTCATGGATGGCAACTTTCTGTTCGCTTACGGTGGCGGATCGCTGACCATTTTTGTGGCCATGCTTGCCTTATCGCTGACCGTGCTGGGCCGCCAATTGACCGGCGCGTCGATCTACAGCGTCGGGTCGAGCCTTTCGAATACGCTGATGGTGGGCTTTCCCACGGCCACGGCCCTGCTCGGGGCTGCCGCCCTGCCGGCGTTCGCGATGGTCCTGCTGGTTGAAAATCTGGTGATGCTGCCGCTCGCCCTGATTATCGCGGATGCGGGGCGCGGGCCTGCCGGAGGTCTGGCTGCCGCCCTGAAACGGATCTGGCATTCGGTGCTCAAGAACCCGCTTGTGCTGGCGATTGTGCTGGGGGTGCTGGTCTCTGCGGCCCCGATTTCGCCGCCTGACGCGGTTATGACAGCGCTCGACCTGTTGGGCCGAGCGGTCGCCGGGATGGGGCTGTTCATTGTCGGCGGGATGCTGGTCGGCTTTCGCTATTCGGGCAATCTGCGCGACGTCTCCTGCGTGGTGCTCGCCAAGCTGCTGCTGCATCCTGCAGCCGTTTTGCTGATCTTCCTCGTGCTGCCTGCCGCCGAACCCGAAATGATGATCGCCGGCGTCACCATGGCCGCCGCGCCGGTCTTTGGCGCATCCGTGGCCATCGCCGAGCGCTACGGCCTCGGCAGCATTGCTGCTGCGGTTGTTGCACCGGCCACCGTGCTGTCGTTTCTGAGCATGAGCCTGCTGATCCTGCTGGCGACGTCGATCTGGGGCGGTTAGTCTGGCTGTAATATCCGGCGGTTGGCGCTCACCTGCTCGGTCAGCCAGTGGGACAGATAATGGACTTTCCGGAGCCGGTGGTTGTCGCGGTGGGTGACGATCCAGAAACTGCGGGTGATGCGAATGTCCGGCAGGACGCGCTGGAGTTGCGGGTCCTGGTCGCCCATGAAACGGGGCAGCACGCCCATGCCAGCGCCGCCTGCGATCAGGCGCAACTGGGCATTGATGCTGGACGATTTCACCGTCGCCTGCAGGTCCGAGTGGATCTCGTTCAGGTAATCGAGTTCCGGGGCGTAAAGCAGGTCGGAGATATAGCCGACCAGCCGGTGGTCCCGCGCGAGGTCGGCGGATTTTCTCGGTACGCCCGCCTCCGCCAGATAGGACGGCGACGCGTAGAGCATCAGCGAATAGTCGGCGAGCTTGCGGGCGATCAGCGGGCCCGCCTTGGGGCGCGAGAGCATGACCGCGATATCGGCCTCGCGCTTTGACGGGCTGAGAAAGCCGCTGCTGGCCACCAGCTCGATGGCGAGTTCGGGATGATCGCGCACCAGCTCTGGCAGCCGGGGCGCGAGGAACCAGCTGCCGAACCCTTCGGAAACGCTTAGCCGGATCTGCCCGCCAAGGCCGCGTGGGTCATCGCCGGACTGGAACAGGGTCGCGGCCTCCTCGGCCATCCGCTCGACCTTGAGCAGCAGTTCCTCGCCATATTGGGTGAGTACCTGACCTTCTCGGGTTTGCTCGACCAGGCGCTGGCCGAGGGCGCGTTCCAGCCGTCGCAGCCTGCGGCTGACCGTGGTGCCGTCGACCCGCAGGACCTTCGCTGCCCGCGATATCTGCCCGGCGCGGGCGACGGCGAGAAACACGCGAAGGTCGTTCCAGTTCTCAACCTGCATAATTGCAGTGCGCCCCTGCAAATGTATATCTTGTCTGCATCTTTGTTGCCTGACATGAGGGAGTGATGCAATATAGGAGTGGCTCGGATGCGACAGATTGATCATTTCATCGCCGGTGGTGCTGGCGGAGGTTCGGGCCGGACCCACGATATCTGGAACCCGTCCACAGGTGAGGTGCAGGCGCAGGTCGGTCTTGGCGATGCGGCGCTGCTTGAAAAGGCGGTTGCGGCGGCCAAGAAGGTGCAGCCCGCCTGGGCCGCGACCAACCCGCAGAAGCGCGCCCGCGTGATGTTTGACTTCAAACGGCTGGTCGAAGAGAACAAGCAGGCGCTGGCCGAAATGCTCGCCAGCGAGCACGGCAAGGTCGTCGACGACGCGCATGGCGACGTGCAGCGCGGCCTTGAAGTCATCGAGTATGCTTGCGGCATCCCGCAGGCGCTGAAGGGCGAATATACCAACGGTGCGGGCCCCGGCATCGACGTCTATTCGATGCGCCAGCCGCTTGGCATCGGCGCGGGAATCA
>CAYOSE010000092.1:8681-8939 GCA_964406535.1 uncultured Sphingomonadaceae bacterium | reverse complement strand
GAGGTGCTGGTTCAGCTGCTTCTTGTTGAGCCAGCCGGTGCCATAGATGCGGGTGAGCTGCGCGTTTTTCTGATCGCCGCGCCAATAGGCCCCGGCAACACGCATCAGCTTGAAGGCCTGCGGGTCGAGCCTGCCGGTGGAGGGCAAATGCGGGCCGCGGCACATATCCATCCAGGAGCCGCTTTCGCTTGGGGCCCCTGACCAGTAGACCGTCAGCTCCTCGCCCTCGGGCAGCTCGGCAGCCCATTCGGCCTTGAC
>CAYOSE010000092.1:0-8671 GCA_964406535.1 uncultured Sphingomonadaceae bacterium | reverse complement strand
GAAGTCCATGTTTCGATCAGCTTGTCGCGCGCCCACGCCTCGCGCACGAGCGGCTTGTCGGCCTTGATGATCCGCCGCATTTCCTCTTCGATGGCGGGCAGGTCATCCATGCCGAACGGTTCGCGGCTGGAGGGCGCAAGCACATCGTAATAGAAACCGTCCTCAGTCGCGGGGCCGAAGGTGATCTGCGTGCCCGGCCACAGCGCCTGCACCGCCTCGGCCAGCACATGGGCGTAATCGTGGCGCGCCAGTTCGAGCGCGTCGGCCTCGTCGCGCGAGGTGATAAGGGCCAGCTCGGCATCGCCGTCGAACGGGCGATTGAGGTCGCGCACCTCGCCATCCACGCGCGCGGCAAGCGCGGCCTTGGCCAGGCCCGGCCCGATCGCGGCGGCAACATCGGCGGGCGTCGAACCCTTCGCCATCTCGCGCACGGAGCCGTCGGGCAGGCTGATCTTCAGCAACTCGGTCATGATCGTTTCAACTAGATAGAGAACAGGCCCGCGCCAATGGCATAACCCGTCTGTTTACGGAAGGGGCGCACCTGCCCTATCTGGGCGGCGATGAGCGAAACGCAATTCCTTGAGGTCGGCGGCATCCGCATCGCCTTTCGCCACACGCCCGGTTCTGGCCCTGCCGTGGTGTTCCTGCCCGGCTACATGTCGGACATGGCCGGCGGCAAGGCGACCGCCACCTTCGACTGGTGCAAGGCGCAGGGCTGCGCCTGCCTGCTGCTCGACTATTCGGGCTGCGGGGAGAGCGACGGGGCGTTCGCCGACGGCACCCTGTCCCGATGGCGCGACGAAGTCCTGGCGCTGATCGCCGCGAAACTGTCCGGGCCAGTCGTGCTGGTCGGCTCCTCCATGGGTGGCTGGCTGATGCTGCTGGTCGCGCACGAACTGGGCGAGCAGGTCGCCGGGCTGGTCGGCATCGCCGCTGCGCCCGACTTTACCAACTGGGGCTATGATGCCGGCCAGAAGGCGCAGCTGCGCGCTGGCGAGACGATCTACGAGGACAGCACCTACGATTACGACCCGATGCCAACGCACGCGAAGTTCTGGGCCGATGGCGAGACTTTGCGCCAGCTCGACGCGGCCATTCCGCTGACCTGCCCGGTCCGCCTGCTGCACGGGCAGGACGATGCCGATGTGCCGGCGGGGACCTCGCTGCGCCTCGCCGCCGCGCTCGATTCAGCCGATGTGCAGGTGACCTTGGTCAAGGCGGGCGACCACCGCCTGTCGCGCGATGGTGACATTGCCCTGCTGTTGCGGACCATTGCCCCGCTGGCCTGACCGGAGAGCCGCTTGACCCTGCTTCTGTCCCTCTCAGCGCTGCTTCTGGCCCAGTCCGGTTCGGGTTCCCCCTCGGGTACGGAGCCACGGCTGGAAGCCTGCATCGCGCAAGCGGGCAGCGACCCGGCGGCGGCGCTGACCACGGCCTCCAACTGGTTGCAGGGCGCCAGCTTGACCGATCGCAGCCTCGTCTATCAATGCCTTGGCGTCGCCTATACCAACCTCGCCCGGTGGGAGGAGGCCGAACGCGCCTTCGTCACGGCTCGCGACATCAGCGCGCCCGACCAGCCCGGCTGGCGCGCCCGGCTGGGGACGATGGCCGCGAATGCCGCGCTCGCCACCGGGCGCAACGAACCGGCGCTCGCCTACCTGCAGGTGGCGCAGGCCGATGCCGCACTGGCCGAGGAGCCGGACTTTGGCGGCCAGGTCGCACAGGACCGCGCCCGCGCGCTGGTCGCGCTGGGGCGGCTGGACGAGGCCGCCACCGCGCTGGCCGATGCCCGCGACCTCGCCCCCGCCGATCCGCTCGGCTGGCTGCTCTCGGCCACGCTGGCCCGGCGGCAGGAGAATCTGGCTGAGGCGCAGGGCCTCATCCTTGAGGCTACCCGCCTCGCACCCGACAATCCGGCCATCGCGCTGGAGGCTGGCCTGATCGCAGCCCTTGGTGGCGACGATGCCGCAGCCCGTACCGCATGGGAGGGGCTGCTCACCCGCTCGCCGCAGGCACCCGAAGCCGCGACGGCGCGCGGCTATCTCACCCAGATTGGCGGCGAGTAACCGCCCCTGTCTGGCGAGCGACACATTCGCGCGCTAGGGATCGTCGGAACGCAAGGTGCCCTCGGGCGCTGGAACAACTGTAAGAACAAGCAGGCCCACCCCAGATGGTGCGCCAATCTGGAAGAGGTGGCAATTTGGCCGACAATCACAGCGCGGGGGACCAGATGTCCGAAGAACGTCCGCAGGCAGCCGATGACAGCAAACATACCAGCGATTCCGGAGCCAGGTTCCTCGCTACGCTGAAGGACCGCATCACCCGCTCGATCCTGCCCGGCGAGGATCCGCTCGAAGGCGAAACGCTCGACGAGGCCGCCGCCTTCCTGCTCGAGGCCGCGATGCATCGCGACGATGGCAAGCCGGCGATCCTGATCCGCTCGGCCATGGGCGACAAGCGCGCTACCCGCATCGCCGTCATCAACCGCGACGTGCCTTTCCTGGTCGATTCGATCGGCGCGACGATTGCCGACCATGGCCTGACGGTCGACCTGCTGGTCCACCCGGTGGTGCCGGTCCGCCGCGATGCTGCGTGGGACCTCACCGACCTGCCCGAAGGCGAGGGCAAGGGCGAAAAGCGCGAATCGATGATCTATATCGAGACCGACCGGATCGATGCCCGTTCGCGCCGGATGCTGGAGGACCTGCTGACCGCAACGGTCGCCGATGTGCGCGCTGCCGTCGCCGACTGGCCGGAGATGCAGGGCGCGATCCTGCGCGATGCCGACCACCTGGCCGACGCCGAAGGCGCGGCACTGCTGCGCTGGCTGGGCGAGGGCATGCTCACCCAGATCGGCCACGTCACCAATTATCGCGATGATCGAACAACCCAGTGCCTCGGCATCTGCCGCTCCAGCGCGACCCGGCTGATCTCCGAGGCCGCGATGCAGGCCGCCTTCGACTGGTTCGAGGGCAAGTCGGGCAAGCCCGGCCGCGCCCCGCTGATCATCAAGTCGAACGCCAGCAGCCGCGTCCACCGCCGCGTCCCGCTCGACCTGTTCATCGTGCCCGTCTACGAGCAGGGCGAACTGGCCGCCCTGTCGGTCCATGCCGGGCTATGGACCAGTGCCGCGCTGACCACGCCGCCGGACGATGTGCCGCTGCTGCGCCAGCAACTGGCCGAGATCATGGAACGGTTCGGGGTGAAGCCCGGCGGCCACGATCACAAGACGCTGATCCACGCGATGAGCGTCCTGCCGCATGACCTCGTGATCGGCTTTGGGGCAGAAGACGCAGCCCGCGTTGCCGCCGCCATGATGGCGCTGGCCGACAAGCCGCGGCCACGGGTGGAAGTAGTCACCGCGCCGTTGCAGCGCCACGCCTTCGCGTTTGTCTGGCTGTCGCGCGACATGGTTTCCACCGCCACCCGGCACCGCATTCAAGGCCTGCTCGAAGACGGCACCGGTGCGACCACGCTCGACTGGAGCCTGCTGGTCGAGGGCGGCACGCTGGCCATGCTGCGTTTCGTCCTCGACATGCGCGGCGTTGATGGCACGGTCGATCCGGGCCAACTCGACCGTGATCTGCAGGCCATGCTGCGCGGCTGGGCCGATGCAGTGGAAGCGGCGCTCGTCGACACAGGTGAGGAGCCGGGCAGGGCAGCCATGCTTGCCGCCCGCCATGCGCCGGGCTTCCCGCCCTTCTACCGCTCCACCTACGGCCCCGTCGAGGCGGCAACCGATATCGAGCGGCTCCGCAACCTGGCGCAGGGCGATCCGTCCCGCCCGATGGGGCGCGACGTCCGGCTGTATCACCGCGACGGCGATCCGCAGGAACGGCTGCGGCTCAAGGTCTATCAGCACGAGGGCTCGCTACCGCTGTCCGACGCCGTGCCCGCGCTCGAAAATTTCGGTTTCACCGTGCTCGAGGAAATCCCGACCGCGCTGGCGGTCGATGATGCCGCCATCCAGGGCGGCACGATCCACGATTTCACGCTGGCGACGCCTGCGGGCGCCTCCGCCGGAGAGCTGCTGGACCGCTCCGACGAAATTGCCGACGCGATCGCTGCCGTGCTCAATCAGAATGCCGAAAACGATGTGTTCAACCGGCTGGTCGTCGCGGCCGAGCTGACAGCTGGCGAGGCGGTGTGGCTGCGCGCGTTTTACCGCTACTTGCGGCAGGCCAATATCGCTTTCACCATCTACACCGTGGTTGATGCGCTGGCGGGCGCGCCCGAGGTCACCCGCGCGCTGGCCGAACTGTTCCGCACCCGGCACGAACCGGCCTTCATCGGCGACCGCAAAGCCGCCAGCGACGCGGCGCGCGGCAAGATCAGCGATGGCCTCGCGGGCGTGCAGGCGATCAATGACGACCGATTGCTGCGGCTCTACTGGAAGGTCGCAGAATCCGTTCTGCGGACCAATGCCTTCGCCCCCGCAGGCGTTGACGCGCTCGCAATGAAGATCGATTCGAGCATGGTCCCCGGCCTGCCCAAACCCGTGCCCTGGCGCGAGATCTTCGTCTATTCGCGGCGGGTCGAGGGCGTACATCTGCGCGCCGGGCCGGTGGCGCGCGGCGGTATCCGCTGGTCGGACCGGCGCGACGACTTCCGCACCGAAGTGCTCGGCCTGATGAAGGCGCAGCGGGTCAAGAACGCGGTCATCGTGCCCACCGGCGCGAAGGGCGGCTTCTACCCCAAGCAATTGCCCAATCCGGCGCAGGACCGCGACGCCTGGTTCACCGAGGGTAAGGAGAGCTACAAGCTCTATATCCGCACCCTGCTCTCGATCACCGACAACATCGTCGACGGCGCGGTCGTACATCCCGATGCGGTGGTCGTGCATGATGGCGAGGACCCTTATTTCGTGGTCGCCGCCGACAAGGGCACGGCCAGCTTCTCCGACACCGCCAATGCAATCGCGCTCGATCACGGCTTCTGGCTCGGCGATGCTTTCGCCAGCGGCGGTTCGAACGGCTACGACCACAAGGCGATGGGCATCACCGCTCGCGGCGCATGGGTCTCGGTCCAGCGCCACTTCCTCGAAATGGGCGTCGACGTGCAGAATGACGTCGTGCGCGTCGTGGGCTGCGGCGACATGTCGGGCGACGTGTTCGGCAATGGCATGCTGCTCAGCAAGTCGCTGAAGCTGGTAGCCGCCTATGACCACCGCCACATCTTTATCGACCCCGACCCCGATCCGGTAAGGAGCTGGGACGAGCGCAAGCGCCTGTTCGAGCTGCCCCGGTCGAGCTGGGACGATTACGACAAGGCGCTGATCTCGAAGGGTGGCGGCGTCTTCACGCGCACCACCAAGCAGATCGAGCTGTCGCCCGAGGCCCGCGCGGCGCTGGGCGTGGAGGACGAGACGCTCGACCCGGACAGCCTGATTTCGGCGATCCTGAAAAGCCCGGCGGACCTGCTGTGGTTCGGCGGCATCGGCACCTATATCAAGGCGTCGGACGAGACCAATGCCGAGGTCGGCGACCCCGGCAACGACGCCCTGCGTGTCGATGCGACCGAGGTGCGGGTGAAAGTCATTGGCGAGGGCGCCAATCTCGGCGTCACCCAGGCCGGCCGGATCGAGTTCGCCCTCGACGGGGCCGGGGGTGCGGGCGGGCGGCTCAACACCGATTTCATCGACAATTCCGCCGGCGTCGATTGCTCGGACAACGAGGTCAACATCAAGATCGCGCTGGCCGAGCCGGTGCGCTCCGGTGCGCTCGAATATGATGCGCGCAACACGCTGCTCGAAGAGATGACCGAGGAGGTCGCCGCGCTGGTGCTGGAGGACAACCGGCTGCAGGCGCTCGCGCTGTCGATCGCCGAACGCGGCGGCGCCGATGCAGTCGGCGCGATGGTTCAGCTGATCGAGACGCTGGAGGAAATGGGCGACCTCGATCGCACGACCGAGGGGCTGGCGGATAACGAGACGCTGATGCGCCGCTCGGTCGAGGGCAAGGGCCTGACCCGGCCCGAGCTGGCCGTGCTGCTGTCGAGCGCCAAGCTGCAATTGCAGGATGCGCTGGAAGCCAGCCCGCTGGCGCAGGACGAAGCCGCCGTTCCGCTGCTGCTAGGCGATTTCCCGGAGCCGCTGGTCGCACGCTTCCGCCAGCCGATCCTCGACCATCGCCTGCGGAACGAGATCGTCGGCACCGTGGTCGCTAACGCTATCGTCAACCGCATGGGAATGCTCCACCCCTACGAACTCGCGCGCGAGGAAGGCGTCGGGCTCGGCCTCGTTGGCTGCGCCTTTGTCGCCGCCGTGAACCTGCTCGGCCTCGAAGAGCTGTGGGAAGCAGCCGAGAGCGCCGCCATGCCGGAAGCGGCGCGACTGGCGCTGTTCGACCAGGGCGCACTGGCGCTGCGCGGCCATATGGCCGATTTGATCCGCGCCTCGGGCGGTGATTTCATGCCCTCCACACTGCAAGAGCAGATCGGCGCAGCCGTCGCCCAGATCGACAGCCAGGGTGAGGCGCTGTTCGGCGCGGAAGCGCGTGCACATAGCGACCAGATCACCGGAGAATTGACCGCGCTTGGCGCGCCCGAGGGTCTCGCCCGCAAGGTGGCGCGGCTGTTCGCGCTTGATGGCACGATCGGCGTCGCGCGCCTGTCTGCCGCGACCGGTATCAAGCCTGCCGTATTGGCCCGCGCCTTCGTGTCGCTGGGCAGTTCGCTGGGGCTGGACTGGGCGCAGTCGCGCGCGGCGGTGATGAACCCGTCCGATCCGTGGGAACGGCTGCTGGTGGCGGGCCTCGCGCGCGACTTCCAGCAGATGCGGCTCGATTTCCTCGGCCAGATTGCCGGGCGGATCGAGGGCGCGGACGACGAGGGTGCCCAGCTGGAATCGCTGGTGTCGGGCTGGGCCGAGCGCCAGTCCAGAGCGATAGAGCGGTTCCGCGACACGATCCGGCGGGCGCGCAACGTGCCGACCACCAGCGCGGCCATGCTCGCGCAAATTGCCGGGCAGGCGCGTAGCATCCTGGCCGCCGACCCCGCCTGACAGGCGCGTGATTGCTTGACCGGGCCCGCGCTTCGGGCAAAGGAACCATCATGGAACATTTTGACGTAGTTATCGTAGGCTCGGGGCATGGCGGCGCACAGGCGGCCATTTCGCTGCGCCAGCTCGGTTTTGAAGGCTCGATCCTGCTGCTGGGCCGCGACAAGACGGCCCCTTACGAAAAGCCGCCTTTGTCGAAGGATTACCTGTCGGGCGACAAGCCGTTCGAACGGATCATGATCCGCCCCGAACAATTCTGGGTCGACAAGGATATCACGCTGCGCGGCGGCGTTGCGGTGACCAAGATCGATCCGCAGGCGCATGAGGTCACGCTGACCGGCGGCGACGTGATCGGTTACGGCAAGCTGATCTGGTCGGGCGGCGGCGATGCGCGCCGTCTGTCCTGCCCCGGCGCGCAATTGCAGGGCGTCCACGTCGTGCGCCACAAGCCCGATGTCGATGCGCTGATGGGTGACCTCGGCACCGGCGACAAGCGCGTGGTGGTGATCGGCGGCGGCTATATCGGCCTTGAGGCCGCAGCCGTGATGACCAAGTTCGACTGTCAGGTGACGCTGATCGAGTTTGCCGACCGCGTCCTCTCACGCGTCGCGGGGGAAGACCTGTCGCATTTTTTCGAGGACGAGCACCGCCGCCACGGCGTCGATGTCCGCCTCAACACCGCTCTCACCGCGATCCTCGGCGACGATCAGGACAAGGTGGCGGGCGTGCGCCTCGAAGACGGCGAGGAAATTCCCTGCGACATCGTGATTGCGGGCATCGGCATCGTGCCCAGCGTCGGTCCGCTGATCGCGGCGGGCGCAGCCGGGGCCAACGGCGTCGATGTCGACGATTTGTGCCAGACCAATCTGGAAGACGTGTTCGCCATCGGCGACTGCGCCGCCCATGCCAACAAATATGCCGATGGCGCGGTGATCCGCCTCGAAAGCGTGCAGAACGCGCATGATCAGGCGCGCGTGGTGGCGCAGGTCATCACCGGCGATCCCAAGCCCTATGACGCGCTGCCGTGGTTCTGGTCGAACCAGTACGACATCCGCCTGCAGACCGCAGGGCTCAGCACCGGCCACGATACCACCGTGCTGCGCGGCGACCCGGCGGAGCGCAGCTTCTCGGTCGTCTATCTGAAGGACGGGCGGGTGATCGCCGTCGATGCGGTCAACAAGGCGAAGGACTTCGTGCAGGGCCAGAAGCTGATCGCCGCGCATACGCATGTCGATCCCGAGGAATTGCTCGACACGGACAAGCCGCTGAAAGAGTTTTTGTAAGGGTTCAGAGCCGCGCCAAGGCCCAATTCGCGGCCTCGGCAACGACTTCGTTGTCATCCCGCACCAGCCGCTCAACCGGTGCGCGCAGTTCGGGCGCACCGCTGTTCCCCGCCGCGATCAGGCAGTTCCGCACGAAACGATCGCGCCCGATCCGCTTGATCGGCGAGCCGGAAAACAGCGCGCGAAAGCCCGCATCGTCGAGCGCAAGGAACCCCGTCAGCTCGGGCGCGCGCAATTCCTCGCGCGGGGCCAGCGCCTTGTTGCGCTGCGCCGCCTCGGCAAAGCTGTTCCACGGACAGACCGCCAGGCAATCGTCGCAGCCATAGATGCGATTGCCCATGGCCGCGCGAAATTCATGCGGGATTGGCCCGGCATGCTCGATCGTGAGGTA
>CAYOSE010000091.1:0-8982 GCA_964406535.1 uncultured Sphingomonadaceae bacterium | reverse complement strand
CGAGGAGCTGCAGAACGCGCAGGAAAACCGAGCGGTCGGCAAGGCGCAGATCGTCATCCAGGTGCCCGAGCGGCTCGGCGGCAAGGTGATCGAGGCCAAGGGTATCTCCAAGGCCTATGGTGACAAGCTGCTGTTCGAAGACCTGTCCTTCATGCTGCCGCCGGGCGGCATTGTCGGCGTGATCGGGCCGAACGGCGCGGGCAAGTCGACCCTGTTCAAGATCCTGACCGGCAAGGAAGAGCCCGACAGCGGCAGCGTAGAGATCGGCTCGACCGTGCATCTGGGCTATGTCGACCAGAGCCGCGACCATCTCGATGCCAAGCACAATGTCTGGGAGGAGATTTCCGACGGGCTCGATTACATGAAGGTCAACGGGCAGGACGTGAGCACCCGCGCCTATGTCGGTGCGTTCAACTTCAAGGGGCCCGACCAGCAGAAGAATGTCGGCAAGCTGTCGGGCGGTGAGCGCAACCGCGTGCACATGGCCAAGATGCTGAAAGAAGGCGGCAACGTGCTGCTGCTGGACGAACCGACCAACGACCTCGACGTCGAGACGCTGGGCGCGCTCGAAGACGCGATCGAGAACTTCGCGGGCTGCGCGGTGGTGATTTCGCACGACCGCTTCTTCCTCGACCGTCTGGCGACGCATATTCTGGCGTTTGAAGGCAACAGCCACGTCGAATGGTTCGAGGGCAACTTCGAGGCGTACGAAGAGGACAAGCGGCGCAGGCTCGGTGACGCGGCCGACCGCCCGACGAAGCTGCAATACAAGAAGCTGACGCGGTAGAAGCGTGGAACTCAAAGACTTCATAAGCCAGACGCTCATTCAGATCGTCGAAGGCGTTGCAGAAGCTCAGGTTCAGACACGAGCAACCGAAGGATATATCGATCAACGGGATCGCGTAAATCCAAGGTTGATGGAGCGTGCCGACCACGCCCCCAAAGGCAAGTATTACACGTCCCAAGTGGGTGAGCTTGTGCAGATGGTTAAATTTGATGTTGCCGTTACGACCGAAAGATCGTCGGATGCCAAAGCTGGCGGAGGTATTAGAGTTGCAGGTGTCGGCTTCGGAGGCGATGTCTCCGCATCGGACAAAGACACAAGTCTTAGCCGCGTATCTTTTGAGGTGCCATTGGCGTTTCCGAGGGACAGGGCTGAAAGCCAAGCTTAGCGCCGTCACATCGAGTTCGGCGCCGCTCAGCCGCACCTGAATCGTCATCCCCGCGAAGGCGGGGATCCAGGGTAGTGTTGGCACTTCTTTGCTCTGGATTCCCGCCTACGCGGGAATGACGAACATCATTTTGCCAAGGGTTCAAACCCTAAGTCCTCGGCGAGATCACGCCAACCGGGATTGCTTTCTTCGATCAGCCGTAGCTTCCACGCCCGGTTCCATTTCTTGAGCCGCTTCTCACGCGTGATCGCGGCTTCCATCGTCGCATGCTGCTCGAACCAGACTAGCGTGCAAACACCGTAGCGAGACGAGAAGCCCTCGAAGGTTCCATGCCGGTGCTGGTGTAGCCGCCCCAGCAGATCGGAAGTCACGCCGATATAAAGCGTACCGTTGCGGCGCGAGGCAAGGATGTAAACGCAGGGCTGGAAGTCGCGTTGCATTTGGTTGTTTTACTGGATTCCCGCCTGCGCGGGAATGACAAGGCAGGGAAATGAGAGCTTCCGTCAGCAGTGCCCCTTCCCTACATCGCCGCCATGATGCCAGCGCGGGAGGCAATGCCCTCCGCGCCCCGCCTCCATCTGACCACACAGAACACCCCGCAGCGCCAACCCCGCACGGCGCAAAAATTCCGCCACAGGACCGTGTTCCATGTGTTCCATCCTGTAGGGTTTCTCTCCCCAAACGGCGCGCGCCCGCAGGCCGCCGACTCAGCCCTTGGCCTTCCCCAGCCCCGGCACGATCATGCCCACGCGGGTGCGGTACTCGGCATATTGCGCGCCCAGCGCCGCCAGCAGGTCGCGCTCCTCATAGCGGATGCCGACGAGGATATAGACGGTCATGCCCCCGGCAAAGACAAGGTGGCCGAACGTCATGGTGGGAATCGCCCAGAAGGCCAGCACCAGCCCCAGATAGAGCGGGTGGCGGACCAGCCGGTAAAAGGCCGGCTCGCGGAAGCGCGGCGGTGGCGCTTCGCGCCCGGTCAGGTCGAGCCATGCCTGATGCAGGCCGAACAGCTCGAAATGGTTGAGCAGCCAGGTGGAGATGAACACCACCGCCCAGCCGATGCCAAACAGCGCCCACAGCAGGGCGACCAGCCAGCCAGCTTCGGCCTGCCATACGACTGCGGGGATGGGCTGCCAGAACACCATCAGCACCCACAACACAATGACGGTCGCCAGCACATAGGTGCTGCGCTCGATCGCCGGGTGGAGCGCCCTGGTCAGCCAGCTCTTGAAACCGCGGCGCGCCATGACCGAGTGCTGCACGCCGAACAGCGCGATCAGCAGCAGGTCGACCACCACGGCCATGCCGGTGCTCAAGGCGGCGCCGGTAGCGGGAACGGTGTCGATGCCCTTGGGCACGAGCAAATTGCCGACAAAGCCGACGAGATAACAGAAGGTTGCGAAGAACAGCAGGTATGCTGCAATGGCATAGGTGAAGCGAAGCACACGCATCTTGCCCTCCCCGTTAATTCGGAGGTGATGCGACCCTTGATTGATCCATATCACAATTGCCATGACAGACCCAATTGGCGGCAAAACTCGTTCATGAACCCCCTCATGAAGATGAACGTTAAGCTACCAGGCCGGTTCAGTTAACGCTCATGCCGACTCGCCTAGAACACGGTTCATCGCAGGTCGCCCTCCTCCGGCGACCGGGACTGGACTGACGGGAACGCCGCTATGACACTATCCAATCTTCTCAAGACCGGCGGCATGGCCGCACTAGCCGTCGCCATGGCGGCGAGCGCCATTCCCGCGCAGGCTGCCGAAACCGCCGCTGCCGAGCAGCAGCAGCGCGGCGAGCGTGGCAATCGTGGCGGTGGCGAAGCGCGCCGCGGCAATCGCGGCGAGCGCGCCCAGAATCGCCAGAGCAACCGGCAGAGCAGAGAAAGCAATCGCCAGAACTATCGCGAGGCTCGCCGGGTCGAGCAGCGCAGCGAGAACCGCGCCCAGCGGGTCGAGAACCGTGGCGACCGGCAGGCGCGGCGCGCCGCCGAGAACGGCAATTACCGCGCCGCGCGCCGGATCGACCGCTCCAGCGAGCGCACTGCGCGTCGGATCGAGAACCGTGGCGAGCGCCGCGCGCGGGCGATCCGTACACAGGACCGCGACAATCGCCGGACCACGCGCAACAGCCGCGACTATAACGGCCGCACGGCCCGCGAAATCCGCGAAGACAACCAGCGGGCGCGCGACTACCGCGAACGGTCGGGCCGCGAGTGGGCCAGCCGCGACCGGGACAGGCGAATTGGGGATCGCAACCGCGACTATCGCGACCGGGACCGCAATCGCAGCTATCGCGATGGCGACCGCAACCGCAATTATCGCGATCGCAACCGCAATTATCGCGACCGCAACCGCAATTATCGCGACCGCAACCGCAACTATGCCTATCGCGACCGCAATGGCTCGTATCGCGATGGCTACCGGGATGCGCGGCGTGACTACCGCCGGTGGGATCGGCGCTGGCGCGACAATCGCCGCTATGACTGGCAGCGCTATCGCACCAACAACCGCCGCCTGTACCGGCTGGGGCGCTATTACTCGCCGTACCGGAACTATTCCTATCGCCGGCTGAGCATCGGGTTCTACCTCGACACGCTGTTCTATTCGAACCGCTACTGGATCAGCGACCCTTGGCAGTACCGCCTGCCGGGCGTCTACGGCCCCTATCGCTGGGTCCGCTATTACGACGATGCGCTATTGGTGAACACCTATACCGGCGAAGTGGTCGACGTGATCTACGACTTCTTCTGGTAACCTAGGGTCAGGACCTGTTAGTCACATGGCCGTGGCTTGAGGCGAAACAGCGCAGGGCAAGAAGAGAGGGCGGATAATAGTGGGACTATTCGACAACCGATCGACGCCGCCCTGCGCTGTTTCGGCCAAGTCCTGCGGATGGCGCCCTGCGGGCGAACTGCATCGTCATACCGGTTATTCGGGGATTCGCCCCGAATTGCCCGGTTTTCCTCGCATTTCATCCCGCAGGGTCGCCACCACGGCCCATGCGATTAATGGGTCCTGACCCTGATTTCCCCTGGCTGCCGTGCCCGGTCTCCTGGCTGGGTCGGCAGCCGACCTTCACCCCGTCGCTGGACCAGCGGCGGGGGTTTTGTTTGCACTGCTGACGGGTTGAAGATTCCGCTGCGTGATGGAAAACGAGGGGCGATGAGCACAAGCAAGTACCCGGTCAACCGCGACCAGCCCGGCCTGAGGAAAGTCGGCGCCGCCGTGCGCGAGCGACTGGCCAAGCATCCGCAGGTCTATCAGGTGCCGACCGACAAGGCGGAGATCTTCGCCTTTGGCGACTTTCTCACCCCGCGCGAATGCAGCAAACTGATCGAACAGATCGACGAGGTCGCGAAACCCTCGGTCGTGTTCGACCTCGACTATTCCTCGGGCTACCGGACCAGCTATTCGGGCGACGTCGATCCGTACAATTCGCTGATCCAGCGAATCAACCGGCGGATCGACGACCTGATGGGGATCGACCCCAGCTTCGGCGAAACGATCCAGGGCCAGCGCTACATGCCGGGGCAGCAGTTCCAGCCGCATCACGACTGGTTCCATCCGGGCACCAGCTACTGGGACCTGGAAATGGGGCGCGGCGGGCAGCGCAGCTTCACCGCCATGGCCTTCCTCAACGAGGTCGAGGCGGGTGGCACGACCGACTTCACCGATATCGGCATCTCGATCGAGCCCAAGCCCGGCGTGCTGCTGATCTGGAACAATGCCGACCCCGAGGGCGTGCCCAACCCGTGGACCATCCATGCCGGGCGCCCGGTCGAGGCAGGCGTGAAGTACGTCATCACCAAATGGTACCGTACCCAACGGTGGTTTTAAACACGCACCACGCCGGCCCTGACGGCCTGCAAATGGCGCAATTGCCTGCTTCCGGTGCTCACGACCCACAAGGTCGCTGCGCTCCGGGTCACGCAATCACACCATATTGGCCTGTGGCCAGCTACGCTGCCATCACGTCATCATCCGGCTTTTGCATGGGGCATTATTGACCACAGCAGCGTTCAGCTGCCTAGTGCTTCCGCGATCAGCGAGCGCGTGTTGGCGATCCCGTACAGCGCGATGAAGCTGCCCATGCGCGGCCCCTGCGGCGAGCCGAGCAGCGTCTCGTACAGCGCGCGGAACCAGTCGCGCAGATTCTCGAAGCCGAATTCCTCCAGCTTGCCGATCTCGTAGACGATGGTCTGCAGGTCCTCGGCCGGGGTGTCGGTAGCGACGTCGGCCAGCTTTGCATCGAGCGCGCGCAAAGCCGCCGCCTCGTTCGCTTCCGGCGCGCGGCGCTGCAGCGTCGGGGCGACGAAATCGCGGTTATAGGCGAGCGCCTTTTCGACCAGCCGGAACAGCTCGGGATGGTCGTCCGGGTCGGCGTCGTGGATGTAATTGCCGAGATAGGACCAGACCTGCGCGTGCGTCGCCGACGCGCCCAACACACCCACGAGGTTGAGCAACAGGCCATAGGTAACCGGCAGCGTGTCGCCCGATCCGGGCGGCGGTATCGTATTGCTGTCGTCGCCCGCGCGCAGCAGGTGCCAGGCCGGGTTGCCGAGCTGCTTGTCGGTCGGCTGGCCGGGGATGCTGGCGCGGAACTGCCAGTACTCATCCACGGCGCGCGGGATCACCCCGACATGCAGCTGCTTGGCGCTCTTGGGATTGGCGTAGATATAATGGCCGAGGCTCTCCTCGCTCCCATAGGTCAGCCATTCCTCGATACTGAGGCCGTTGCCCTTGGACTTGGAAATCTTCTCGCCCTTGGCGTCGAGGAAAAGCTCGTAGATCAGACCCTCGGGCTTCTTGCCACCCAGCACCTTCACGATACGGCTGGACTGCGTGACGCTGTCGGTCAGATCCTTGCCGCACATCTCGTAGTCGACGCCCAGCGCATACCAGCGCATCGCCCAGTCGACCTTCCATTGCAGCTTGGCCATGCCCGACAGGGCCGATTGCTCGACCACGCTGCCATCCTCGTCGGTGAAGCGGATCAGCCCCGCCTCGGCGTCGAGCACCTCGACCGGCACCTGCAGCACCACGCCGCTGGTCGGGCTGATCGGAAGCACCGGCGAATAGGTTGCCTGCCGCTCCGCCCGCAGGGTCGGCAGCATGATATCCATGATCGCGTCATAGCGGCGCAGGACCTGCCTGAGCGCCTCATCGAAAGCACCGGAATTGTAACGGTCGCTGGCGGACACGAATTCGTAATCGAACCCGAAGCTGTCGAGGAAGCTCTGCAGCCGCGCATTGTTGTGATGTGCGAAGCTTTCATGCGTCCCGAAGGGATCGGGGATGCGCGTCAGCGGCTTGCCCAGATGCTGTGCGAGCAATTCCTGATTGGGCACATTGTCGGGCACCTTGCGAAGCCCATCCATATCGTCGGAGAAGGCCACCAGCCGCGTCGACGCCGGTGTGCCATCGACGCTGGCGACGATCTCGTAAGCCTTGCGGACGAGCGTGGTCCGCAAAACCTCCTGGAAGGTGCCGATATGCGGCAGGCCCGATGGGCCATAGCCGGTCTCGAACAGGACGGGGCGCGGAGTGCCGTCCCCGGCTTTTTCGGAACCGTCCTTGCGCTTGGCGAGTTTCATGGCTTCCTGAAAGGGCCATGCCTTGGAATTGCGCGCGGTTTCGATGAGGTCTTTGTCGAACATGGTGCGCGGCTTTTGCCCAAGGCAGAGCGCGGCGCAAGCGGCAATGGCCCTCACCGGTCGCACAAGGAGGACATTTTGGACACGATTGGCGTACTTCGCGAACAGTTGATGCAGATGTGGCAGAATATTGTGGAGGCACTGCCCAGCCTCGCCGTCGCGCTGATAGTGCTCATCATCACCTGGATCGTGGCCAGGTCCGCCACCAGGATCGCAGACAAGATCACCGGACGCACCAACCTGCGGCAGCACCTCCGGAACCTGATCGAAACGCTGGTCCGCATCGGCGTATGGATCGTCGGCCTGCTGGTCGCCGCCGCGATCGCCATCCCCGGCTTCACCCCGGCCAACCTCGTCGCCGGACTCGGCATCGGGGCGCTGGCGATCGGGTTCGCGTTCCAGGACACGTTCGAGAACTTCCTGGCGGGCGTGTTCGTGATGCTGCGCGACGAAATGCAGATCGGCGACGTGATCGAGGTCGAGGGCATTCTCGGCAAGATCGAGAACATCAATCTGCGCGAGACGCATATCCGCCAGCTCACCAACGAGCTGTTCGTGCTGCCCAACGCCATGCTGTTCAAGAACCCGGTCAAGATCATCACCGATGCCGAAATGCGCCGCGACGAGATCGTGATCGGGGTGTCCTACGACACCGACCTCGCCAAGGCCGAGGCAGCCATCCGCCGCGCCATGGAGAGCGGGATCGAGGGGCTGATCGCGGACAAGGGCGTGGGCATTTTCGCGCGCGAGTTCGGCGGCAGCTCGATCGACTGGCTGGTGCAGTTCTGGTGCGACACCACGCCGCCGCACGACCTCAGGAATGTCCGCACCGCCGCGATCAAGGCGATCAAGACCGAGTTCGACGCCGAAGGGATCGACATCCCCTTCCCCATCGTCACCAACATGTTTGCCGAACCGGTTACCTTCGAGCCGACCGGCGACAAGCCCGACGCCGCCAACGCCGCCTGAACATTGCCCCCAAAATTGGGGGCGTAACCGCGCGCGGCGGCGTTTACTTCGCGCGCGGGAGGCAGCAGGGTGATGGAGATGTCCCCCCCGCCAGAACAGATACCGCCGCCCGAAGAGAACCCGCCGCTCGCGCTGCCCGCTCTGCATGCCAGCCATGCCGGGTGCTGGCTGCGCGGCGGCGACGGGCCGACGCGCGGGGCCGGCAAGGGCGAGGCGATCAACGCTGCTGCTGACACGCCGCACCTGCTGCTCAATGCGCCGCTGGTGGCGACCCGGCTGGGCTATCCCGACCTGTCTGGCCTCGACCTGCTGGAGCTGTATGCCTTCGTCCATCCGGCGCGCTTCTGCGTCCCCACCCCGACCGGCTTTGCCCATGCGCTGGGCCTGACCCCGCCAGCGGCGGGCGAGGACGTGCCCAAGTTCCTGCAACGCTGCGCCGCGCGCCTGCTCGCCACCTGCGAGGCGGAAGACTGGCCCGAGCGCGAGGGCGCGTGGAGCGCGCTGCAATCTCTGCTGCGGATGCGCTGGCCATGGGCTGGCGTGCTCGCCAACCATGTCGCCCAGCCGGGCCGCGCGGAGAAGTGGCTGTTCGCGCGCCTTCCCGAATGGGAGGAGACTTCCGAGCGCCCGCAACCGTCACAGGTTACGCTTGCAGAACAGGAGATTACCGCATGTCTTTCGCAGCTCACCGGACCAGCTGGCGAGACCCGCGAGGGGCAGCGCGCCTATGCGGAAAAGGCCGCGCATGTTTTCGCGCCGCGCACGCGGGAGGGGCGCCCGCACATGCTGCTGGCGCAGGCGGGCACGGGCATCGGCAAGACATTGGGCTATCTCGCCCCGGCCTCCGTCTGGACGCAGCATTCGGGCGGCACGGTCTGGGTCTCGACCTATACCAAGAACCTCCAGCGCCAGCTCCGCAGCGAGAGCGCGCGCGCCTGGCCCGAGCGGCGCGCGGACGGCACTCGCCCGGTCGTGGTGCGCAAGGGGCGCGAGAACTATCTGTGCCTGCTCAATCTGGAGGACGCGCTGCAAGGCGGTTTTGGCGGGCGCGCGGCGGTGCTGGCGCAGCTGGTCGCGCGCTGGGCCGCCTATAGCCGCGACGGTGACATGGCGGGCGGCGACCTGCCCGGCTGGCTCGGCACGCTGTTTCGCAACCGTGCGATCCGCTCGCTCACCGAT
>CAYOSE010000090.1:0-9080 GCA_964406535.1 uncultured Sphingomonadaceae bacterium | reverse complement strand
TCGCGCAGGCTGGCTGCAGTCTGTTCGGGCGTTTCGGTGGGCGTGGGCAGTTCCTGCACCACTTCATGGGCGACGAAACGGATTTCCGTTTCGGTCGTTTCATCGTCAGACTGTGCTGCAGCCTGCTCCCCGACGGGAAGGGTGGCATCGTTCTGAATCTCGGTTTCCTGTTCCTGCGCTCCGGACATATCCGAGCCAAGCAGGGTCGCAACCAGGATGGCAGCCGAGGCCAACGCCCCGACGCCGCGCGAAGTGCTTACCATCAATGATAAAACTCACGGCGGTGAGAAACCCGTCGCAGGTCAGTGATCACCGGGCCGTTGTAAAAAGCTGGCCCGTCAGCTGGTGATCCGTCCAAGGACCTGCCGGTCGCCCCCCGTCTACGCTCCACCTGGCCGCAGCTTTATTGCCGCAGTCACAAGTCGCCAGCGCTGTGGAAGTGGGCGGGCAGATAGCGATCCTTACTTGGGTGTCAACCTTGGGCTACGTCTATTTCCAGCAAGCGTTCCGCATCGGGATGGTCCAGTTCCAAAATCCAAAGATCGCTGTCCTGGGCCTTTCGCCGTTGCCAGTATTCGGTAATTTCAAAAGGGTTTTCAGGGCTTTGCGTCTTGGTGCAGGTCCAGGCGCGGATCCCGTCGAGCTGTGGCATCCGCTCGTAGAGCTTGCCATTTGTGCCGTTAACGCAACACAGCACCATCAATGTCCCGGCATCGCGCTCGCCCTTGGCCAGCACCGTGCCGAAACCGCCTTCGGCATCGATCGCCCGGATCAGCGCGCTGACTTCGAGGTGGGCCGGCAGGCGAACGTCCATGATTTCTGCCGCCGTCTCAGGCGCCGGGCTGATGGTAACCGGCCAGGCCGGCGAGCGGAATATGCGAACGCATGAAGGTGCCGGTCCCACGCCCGATCTCTTCGCCTTCCTCGTCGACCAGATGCGCCTCGGCGACGAATACGCGCCGTTTGCCGCTGATCCACTTGCCATGAGCGACGACCTGTCCGCCACGGACGGGCTTGGTGAAATGCAGGTTGAAGCCGGTGGTCAGCAGGAACCGGTCGGAGACCAGCGAATTGGCCGCATAGAAGGCGGCATCGTCAAGCATCTTGAAATAGATCGTGCCATGCGCCGCGCCGGCGGCGTGGTGCAATGTCTCGTCGATATCGAAGATGATCCGCGCTTCGCCGGCCCCGACAATCTCCAGCCGCGAGGCAAACTTCCGGTTGATTGGTGCCGAGGCGTAGAGCGATTCGAGCGCTCGGTAATGCGCCTCCGCCCCGGAAACGGCACCGGCAACCGCGCCGGCTTCAGGCGGCATCGCGGTCGGTGACATTCGTCAGCAGGGCGTAGAGCGCTTCCTCATCGGGCGCATCGGTCAGCGCATTGCGGACGCTTTCGTCACGCACGAGACGGGAAATGGCCGCCAGCGCATGGAGATGCGCCGCACCGCTATTCGCGGGAGACAGCAGGCCAAAGGCAAGCTCCACCGGCATACCGTCGGCGGCATCGAAGTCGCATGGCTGCCGCAGCTTGACCAGCGAAACGATCGGACGAGCGATACCCGGGATGCGCGCATGCGGGATCGCCACGCCACGCCCGAAGCCGGTGCTGCCGAGCTTTTCGCGCTCTTCCAGATATTCATCGACCGTCTGGGCATCCACGTCCCAGGCGTCGGCAAACAATTGCGACAGCGCTTGCAGGATTTCTGCCTTGTCGCGCGCGTCCACGATGGCCACGGCTTCAGGCTTGGTAGCGAATACAGCGTTTATCATCGTTGCATCTTGTCGGCTCCCGGCACTCGCTCAACAGGCGAGGGGCGCCGGGATTACCGTTATCTCTCAATGGTTTCCAGTACAGGCCGCGCTATCAAGCGCTGCGATCAGGCTGGTTCGACCCATCCGATCGCGCCATCGTCGCGGCGGTACACCATATTATGCCGTCCAGTGCCAGCGTTTTTGAAGAACAGTGCGTTGGTATGTCTCAAATCGAGCAACATTACGGCATCGGACACGCTGACTTCAGGAATATCGATCCGCGTCTCGGCAACAACGGCCGGGCTTTCGGCCAGGACTTCTGCGTCCTCGGTCTCTTCGGGAGCGAAGATGACATAGGCCGCATCTTCTTCCTTCAGCGCATGCGCCGCCTGTTCGTGACGGTCCTTGAGTCGCCGCTTGTAGCGTCTGAGCTGCTTTTCAATCTTGTCGGCCGCCACATCGAAACACTGGTGCGCGTCCTGCGCCTGGCCGTGGCTCTTCAGGATCAGGCCGTGGTTGACGTGCAGCACGATGTCGCAGGCAAAGGCATGGGCTGGCGCCTTGTTGAAGGTTACGGTCGAGGAGAGCGCCCGGCTGAAATGCTTGTCGACAATATTTTCAAGGCGATCGGAAGCATGCTCCTGCAGCGCCGCGCCAGTGTCGATCTGGTGGCCGGATACGCGAATGTCCATGTGGGTATTCCTTCTCTCGTCGGTTCCGCCGCCCGGCGAATGACGAAAAGTCAGCTTCGCCAGAGCGGCTCCGACAAGGATTCCAGAAATTGCCCGTGTCGCGCAAGCTCTTCTGCACTTGGGGCATGTGGACGCGCTTCGCGAAAGGTGCCGGTACGCGGCTGGAACACGCTCGTGCGGACCACCCGCTCGCCATCCTCGGTCGCCAGTTCGAGGCCGATCTGCCGCCCGCCGGTCAGCTCGACATAGACCTGGGCCAGCAACTCGGCGTCGAGCAGCGCGCCGTGCAGCACGCGGTGGCTGCGGTCGACGCCGTAGCGCGCGCACAAGGCGTCGAGCGTATGCTTGGCCCCCGGATGCCGCCGCCGCGCGATCGCCAGCGTATCGATCATCCGGTCATTGCCGATGGGGGCAAGGCCGCAAGCGCCCAGTTCGGCATTGAGGAAGCCGAAATCGAACTGCGCGTTGTGCGCGACCAGCGGCGCGTCGGCGATGAAGTCCAGCAGCTCGGCGGCGCGGCTGCCGAACAAAGGCTTGTCGGACAGGAACGCGGCGGACAGGCCGTGCACCCGCTCGGCCTCCATCGGCATGTCGCGCTCCGGGTTGAAATAGGCGTGGAACACCTGCCCGGTCGTGACGCGATTGACCATCTCGATGCAGCCGATCTCGACCATCCGGTCGCCCGACTTGGGGTCGAGCCCGGTGGTTTCCGTGTCGAAGACGATTTCGCGCATGGCGCCTTATGCAGACCGATCTAATCGCCTGGCAAGGTGCCACGCCGCTCTTCCCGCAGGCTGTCCACCAGCTCTTCCACGGCTTTGCGCGTTTCGGCGAGATCCACGCCAGTATCGATGACGTAATCGGCCCGCGCGCGCTTGGCCGCATCGGGTAATTGCTTGTCGAGAATCCCGGCCAGCTTCTCTTCGGTCATGCCGGGGCGGGCCAGCACGCGGGCGCGTTGCACTTCGGCGGGGGCAGAGACGACCACGACCCGGTCGACCCGAGCCTCGCCGCCGGTTTCGTAAAGCAGCGGGATATCGAACAGCACCAGCGGCGCATCGGCATTGTCGGCGGCAAAGCGCTCGCGCACCTCGCGCACGGCTGGGTGGACGATCTCCTCCAGCCGCGCCAGTGCGTCGCGGTCGCCAAACACCTTGAGGCCGAGCGCATCGCGATCCACGCCCGCAGGCCCGGTCGTGCCGGGAAAGGCCGCCTCGATCTCCGCCAGCAGGGCGCCGCCCGGCCCCTGCATCCGGCGCACCTCCGCATCGGCGTCGAACACCGGCACACCAAGGTCGGCGAACATCTGCGCGACCGTGCTCTTGCCCATGCCGATCGAGCCAGTGAGGCCGATTGCCAGCGGGCCGTCGCCTGCCCGTTCCTGTGCGCTACCGGTCATGACGTCAGCAGCCGTCGCAGTTCGACATCGCCATCCTCGCGCGGCGGGGCAACGCCAAAGAAACGCTCGAACGCCTTGGCCGCCTGCCCGATCAGCATGTTGAGTCCGTCGAGCGCGCGGAAACCGCGCGCGCGCGCCTCTTCGAGCAGCGGCGTTTCAAGAGGATGGGTCACGATATCGTAGATGATCGCACCCGGCGGGACATGGCTGAAATCGAGCAGTAAAGGCGGCTGCCCCGCCATGCCGAGCGGGCTGGCGTTGACGACGAGGTCGAGACAGCCCTCGCGATCGTCGAACGCGAAGTCGGTGCCTTGGGCAAAATGCGCGAGGTCGATGGCGTGATGCTCGCCTTCAGGGTCGATCTCCGCCAACAGCGCGGCAGCCTTGTCCGGGTTGCGCCCGGCGAGCACGATGGTGAAGCCATGCTCGGCCAGCGCCGCCACGACGGCTCGCGCCGCGCCGCCCGTGCCCATCACCCGTGCCATGCGGAACAGGTGGCTGTTGGCCAGTTCGCCCTGCAGCGGCTCCAGAAACCCGGCCATGTCGGTATTGCTGCCCAGCAGCGCGACCTTGTCGGCGCGCCGACGGCAGGCGACCGTGTTGACCGCGCCGATCAGCTCGGCCCCGATCTCCAGCCGGTCGAGAAAGGGAATCGCCGCCTGTTTGTGCGGCATGGTGATGTTGCAGCCGCACCAGTCCTCGTCCTCGCGCCGCGCGGCGAAGAAGCTTGCCAACTCGCCCGGCAAGACATGGGTCGCGCGATATTCGGCATCGAGGCCCAGCTGGTCGATCCAGTAATTGTGGATCGCCGGACTCATCGACTGGGCGATGGGATCGCCGATCACTTCTGCATATCGGGTCACGCCGAAACCTGCTCCTGCGCGCGCAGCGCCGCCAGCACCGGCAGCAGCGGCATACCCAGTACTGTGAAGTGGTCGCCCTCGATTCTCTGGAACAGCTGCACACCGCGCCCCTCGATGCGGAACACGCCGACGCAATGGCCGACCTCTGGCCATTCGGCATCGAGATAGGTTTCGATGAAATCCTCGCTCAGTTCGCGGACGTGGAGCCGCGCCAGGGATGCATGACGCCAAACAATCTCGCCACCGCGCGCCAACGCGGCCGCTGAATGCAGTTCCATCACCTTGCCGGAGAAAAACCGCAGATGCGCGGCAGCATCAGTCCGGCTGGCAGGCTTATCGAAGCGTCGCCCATCGACCACGACCAGCGAGTCGCTGCCCAGGACCGGGGCACCTCCGCCAGCGACGGCCAGCGCCTTGGCCTCGGCGAGGGCCAACGCGATTTCGGCCGGCGTAGCCCCAGTCAGGCTCGCTTCGAGCGCGCGTTCGTCGATGGCAGCAGGCGCGACGGTGAAGTCGGCCCCTGCCGCCTCCAGCATGGCGCGGCGCGAGGCGCTTTTGGAAGCAAGAATAAGGGTCATATCGGCTTCGGCCCGACGCGCGGGGGAATCTCGCGCCCCTTGCGCTCGTTATACAGGTTGATCACCGCGGCGGCGGTCTCCTCGATCGAACGGCGCGTCACATCGATCACCGGCCAGCCATTGTCAGCAAACATGCGCCGGGCGAAGGCCACTTCGCGTTCGACCGTCTCGTTGTCGACATAGGAGGTGTTGGCCTTCTCGTTCAGCGCCAGCAACCGGTTGCGCCGGACCTGGACGAGCCGCTGCGGGGCCGTGGTCAGGCCCACGACCATCGGATTCTTCAGCTGGAACAGGGACGGCGGCGGCGGACTCTCCGGGACGAGCGGGATATTCGCGACCTTATAGCTGCGATTGGCGAGATAGATGCTGGTCGGCGTTTTCGAGGTGCGCGACACGCCGGCGAGCACAATGTCGGCCTCCTCCCAATTGTCCCACCCGATCCCGTCATCATGGGCGATGGTGAACTGGATCGCCTCGACGCGTGCGAAATAGGCCTCGTCCATCTTGTGCTGCTTGCCCGGTCGGCCCTGCGCTTGCTGGCCAAGCCGTTCCTCCAGCGCCGAGGTGACGGTATCTAGCGCTGCCACATGCGGCAGGCCCAGCGTGCGGCAACGCTCCTCCAGCGCCTGGCGGATTTCCGGATTGACCAGCGTGTAGAGGACCAGGCCGGGATTGGCCTTGAACTCATCCATGATCCGGTCGAGATGCTGGCGCGACCTGACCATCGGCCAGAAATGGCGCGTCACGTCGGCGGCATCGAACTGGGCGAGCGCCGCCTTGGCGATCATCTCGAGCGTTTCGCCAGTCGAGTCCGAGAGCAGGTGGAGATGGAGCTGCGGCATGTGGATAGGTCACCGCATAAACCACGGGAGCAATCAGCGGACAAGCAGGGGGATGAATTCCATGCCCGGAATGCGCTATTTGCCGCGCAAGGCTATGGACAGGCAGATCGGGAATTTCGACAGGCTGGGGATAGCGGGGAGAAGCTTTGCTTGACGGTCACTAACCACGATTCGGGCACTGGCTGACCCCTGTTCAAAACGGGATAATTCAGGCAGGGGCCCGCAATCCCCGTAATCCACAGGGCCAACAGATTCCATCAGTCTATATATAAATATATTATTTTATTGGATTGGACCTCGCGATGCCCGGCCCCCTTCTCGAAACCCTGCGTGGTCAGCGCCCGGACAAGGTCCCCGTCTGGTTCATGCGCCAGGCTGGCCGCTACCTTCCCGAATACCGAGCCTTGCGAGCAGAGAAGGGCGGTTTCCTGGCGCTGGTCTACGATAGCGAGGCAGCGGCCGAGATCACCTTGCAGCCAATCCGGCGGTTCGGCTTCGACGGGGCAATCCTGTTCTCCGACATCCTGATTGTGCCTCATGCGCTGGGCCAGATGCTCGAATTTCTGGCCGGCGAGGGGCCGAAGCTGTCGCCGCCGCTGCTCGATGCGGCGCTGTCGGACTTCACCCCGGCCCCTGAACATTTCGAGCCGATCTACCAGACCGTGCGCCTGTGCCGCGCGCAATTGCCGGCGGACGTGACCATGCTCGGCTTTGCCGGGTCGCCGTGGACGGTCGCGACCTATATGGTGGCCGGTGAGGGGAGCCGCGACCAGTTTGCCACCCGTGCCATGGCCTATCGCGATCCGGCAGCGTTCCAGGCGATCGTGGATGCGATTGTGGAGAGTACGATTGGCTACCTGTCAGGCCAGATCGAGGCCGGTGCCGAAGCGGTGCAATTGTTCGACAGTTGGGCGGGCAGTCTCTCGCCCGCGCAGTTCGAGCGCTGGGTGATCGCCCCCAATGCGGCGATCACCGCCGCCATCCATGAGCGCCATCCGGGCGTTCCGGTGATCGGCTTTCCCAAGGGGGCGGGCGGGAAGCTGGCCGCCTATGCAAGCGAGACGGAGGTCGATGCGCTCGGGCTCGACGAGACGGTCGATCCCACATGGGCGGCGAAGGTCCTCCCGACCGACCTGCCGGTGCAGGGCAATCTCGACCCGTTGCTGCTGCTGGCGGGTGGCGACGAGCTGGAACAGGGGATCCTGCGCGTGCTCAATGCCTTTGCCGGCCGGCCGCATGTCTTCAACCTGGGGCATGGCATCGACAAGACGACGCCGATTGCGAATGTGGAGGCCGCGCTGGCAACAATCCGGGGATGGCAGGGATGACGCCAGCTTGCAAACGCACTACATCGCGCTCATGCAGGAAATCCTTTCGATGACCTATCTCTGGCTCAAGGCCGGCCATGTGATCTTCATGGTGTTCTGGATGGCGGGCCTGTTCATGCTGCCGCGCCAGATGATTTACATGCTCGATACCCAGCCGGGCTCGGCAGAGGAGGCGCTCTGGGCCAGGCGTAGCGGTCTGCTGCGGAAAGTTATCCTGACGCCCAGCCTGATCGTTGTCTGGGTGCTCGGCTTGCTGCTCGCCTATACGACGGGTGCATTCGCGGAGGGCTGGTTCCACGCCAAGCTGTTGTTCGTCCTGGCGCTGACGGGTTTCCATGGTTTCATGGTCGCGAAGTCGAAAGCGATGGCTGGCGGCGCGCGACCGCTGACCGAAAAGCAGTTGCGGATGTGGGGCGAGGTGCCCGGCGTCCTGCTCGCGGTGATCGTGATCCTGGTGATCGTGCGCCCGTTCTGACCCTTTGGCTTTTCAGGGGTTGGGCCTTCAAAACGCGCGCTTCATCCCCCATATTCGTTTTGCGAATTGACCGCGCCTGACGAAAGGCATAGTTCGCGTTCCCAACCGGCTGATGGTCGCCAGTCTGTGCGATCGGGTCTGCTTTCTCCAAGCCCATACGGCCTGCCGGCTCCCCAAGATTGACGGAAAAATACCGATGCATTTGAAAGAGTTAAAGCAACGAACCCCGGCGGAGCTGGTCTCCATGGCAGAGGAATACGAGGTCGAAGGCGCATCGACCATGCGCCGCCAGGACCTGATGTTCGCGATCCTCAAAGAGGTTGCCGAAGATGGCGAGGAGATCCTCGGCATCGGCACGATTGAGGTGCTGCAGGACGGCTTCGGCTTCCTGCGTTCGCCGGAAGCCAATTACCTCGCCGGGCCGGACGATATCTACGTCTCGCCCAACCAGGTCCGCAAATGGGGCCTTCGCACGGGCGACACGGTCGAGGGTGAAATCCGCGCGCCCAAGGATGGCGAGCGGTACTTCGCGCTGACCAAGCTGCTCAAGGTCAATTACGACGATCCCGATGCGGTTCGTCACCGGACCAATTTCGACAACCTGACCCCGCTCTATCCGGATGAGCGGCTGAATCTCGATACCAAGGACCCGACGGTCAAGGACAAGTCGGCCCGCGTGATCGATCTCATCAGCCCGCAGGGCAAGGGCCAGCGCGCGCTGATCGTTGCGCCGCCGCGTACCGGTAAGACGGTGCTGCTGCAAAACATCGCCAAGGCGATCACCGACAACCACCCGGAAGTGTTCCTGCTGGTCCTGCTTGTCGACGAGCGGCCCGAGGAAGTCACCGACATGCAGCGCAGCGTGAAGGGCGAGGTCATCTCCTCGACCTTCGACGAACCGGCGCAGCGCCACGTGCAGGTGGCCGAAATGGTGATCGAGAAGGCCAAGCGCCTGGTGGAGCACAAGAAGGACGTGGGGATCCTGCTCGACTCGATCACGCGTCTCGGCCGTGCCTACAACACCGTGGTTCCCAGCTCGGGCAAGGTGCTGACCGGCGGTGTCGACGCGAACGCCCTGCAGCGCCCCAAGCGCTTCTTTGGCGCGGCGCGTAACATCGAGGAAGGCGGCTCGCTGTGCATCATCGCTACTG
>CAYOSE010000089.1:0-9284 GCA_964406535.1 uncultured Sphingomonadaceae bacterium | reverse complement strand
CGCGCGCCTTGACCTCGCCCGCAAGGTGAATCGCGCCGCCTTGCAGCAGCAGCTTTTCGGTCAGCGTGGTCTTACCCGCGTCGGGGTGCGAGATGATCGCGAAGGTACGGCGAGGATTGGTCATTGGCTTGGAACTCATGGGCCGCGCGCCCTATCCTTGAACGACGGTGACGTCCATGCGGAAGCTGCGCTCGCCGCCCGGTTCCAGCACCATTATTCCCGGCTTCTCACGGAACTCGCCGGTAAATCCCGCCGGATCGGCGTGCCCCGCCCATGGCTCGATGCAGAGGAAATTCGCGCCCGGTTTCTGCCAGATGCCGAGAAAGGGCGTGTCGGGAAAGGCGATCTCCAGCGCCACGCCATTCATCCCGCGATAGGTCAGGCTGCGGCTGGCCAGCTCGTCCCAGATCATCGCGTCGGCGGCGAACAGGTCCGGCGACAGGGCCAGCCGGTCACCGCGCACGGGACTGCTTTCATGCCCCGCCAGCAGGCCGTCCGCGTCGAGCCTGCGGATGTCTTGCGGCTCGTCATCCTGGAAGGTGATCTCATGCGCCAGCTTGTCGCCACCACCGGGCAGCGGCCAAGCGAAGGCGGGATGATAGCCGATGCTGAAGGGCAGCGGGGTCTCGCCCGGATTGCGAACGGTCGCGGTCATGTGCAGCGTGGTGCCTGCGAGCGCGAAAGCCATCTTCAATGCAAAGGCAAAGGGGTAGGCTTCGCGCGTCTCAGCCGTGTCCGACAGGCGGAATGTCGCCGCTTCCGCGCCAGCCTCCAGCAGCTGCCACTCGCTGCGCCGGGCCGGGCCGTGCTGCTTCATCGCATAGCCCTGCCCATCGACGCGCAAAGTGTCGCCGTTCAGGCGCCCGACAATCGGGAACAGCAGCGGCGCGTGGCCCGACCAGAAGGCCGGGTCGGCATCGGTCATATATTCGCGGCCCGCAGCATCAGTCAGCGATTGCAGCTCGGCCCCGAGCGTCGAGATGGTGGCGGTCAGGCCGCCATTGGCGATCCTGACCAGCTCGCTCACCCGCGCAAGCTCGCGCCGAGCTTGGTGGCCGCCGCCACGACCTTGTCCGAGATCGCTTTCAGGTCTTCGTCCTTGTAGCTCTTCTCACCCGGCTGGAGCGTGACCTCGACCGCGACCGATTTCTGCCCTTTGGGCACGCCCCCACTCTTCCCGGGAAGCCCGGCAAAGACATCGAACAGGCGCGCATCGACGATGTTGGCCTTGTCCGCCCCGGCCACCGCTCGCAGCAGGTCGCCCGCCGGAAGCTCGGCAGGAACGAGGAAGGCGAAATCGCGCGTCACCGATTGCAGCGCGGGCGGCGCATAGGGCGCGCGGGCAAAGCTGCCGCCGCCCTTCTTCTTCGGCAGGGCATCGAGGAAAAGCTCGACCGCGACCACCGGACCTTCAATGTCGAAGGCCGCCAGCGTCGCCGGATGCAGCGCACCGAAGCGGGCCAGCACGTTCTTGGGGCCAAGCCGCAAGGTGGCGGACTGGCCGGGATGGAACTGACCACCTGCCTCACCCATCACCATCAGGCGATCAACCGGCGCGCCCGCCTCGGCCAGCAGCGCCTCCGCCTCGGCCTTGGCATCGAAGGCGTCGAAGCCCACCGCCTTGCCTGTCGCCCAGCCGCGCGGGCTCTTGTCGCCCGCCAGCAGCACGCCCAGCGTCACCCGCTCGTCGCTCGCCCCGTCGGCCCCGCGCAGATAGCGCCGCCCGATCTCGAACAGGCGCGCGGAGGAGGCGCCGCGATCGGCATTGCGCTTGGCCGCCATCAGCAGGCCGGGCAGCAGCGAGGGGCGCATGGCCTTCATGTCCTCGCTGATCGGGTTGTCGAGCAGCCAGAGGTCGCCGTCGGCGAAATGCTCGGCCTCGGGCACCGGCAGGAAGCTCCAGGTAACCGCCTCGTTCAGTCCGCGCGCGGCAGCGGCGCGGCGCAGGCGGCGTTCGCGCGCCTGTTCGGGCGTGGCGGTAGGCCTTGCGACACCTTCCGCACGCGCCAGCGGTACGCTCGCCACCGCGTCGAGGCCGTGGATTCGCACCACCTCTTCGACGAGGTCGGCCGACCCCTCGATATCGTGGCGGCGCAGCGGGACGGTGACCGCCCAGTCATCGGAGACCGCGAAATCAAGCGCTTCGAGGATGCGGCGCTGTTCGATCTCGGCCACCTCGACCCCGCCCAGCTGAGTGGTCAGGGCCGGGTCGAAAGTCACCACTTTCGGTTCGCTCGGCGGTGTGCCCGCGCGCACGACCTCGCTCGGCTCTCCGCCGCAGGTCGTGACGATCAGATCGGTCAGCAGCGCCAGCCCGGCATCGAGGAAAGCCGGGTCCACCCCGCGTTCGAAGCGCGTGCGCGCATCCGTCGCAAGGCCCAGCTTGCGCCCCGTCACGCCGATACTCTCAGGGTCGAAATAGGCGATTTCGAGCAGCACGTCGGTCGTGCCATCCTGCACCCCGGAATGCTCGCCGCCCATGATCCCGGCGATATCGTGCACGCATTCGTCGTCGGCGATTACCATCATGCTGGGATCGAGCGTGTAGGTCTTGCCGTTCAGTGCCGCGACCTCTTCGCCCTCGGTCGCGCGGCGGGCCACGAGCGGGCCGCTCAGCTTGGCCAGGTCATAGACATGGGCGGGCCGTCCGCAGGCGAGCATCAGATAATTGGTGCAATCGACCAGCGCGCTGATCGGGCGCTGTCCGGCGGCGATCAACCGGCGCTGCATCCATTCGGGGCTGGGGCCGTTCTTCACGCCCCTGATCACACGACCATAGAAGGCGGGGCACCCTTCGGCATCGTCAGTGCGGATTTCGACTGAACAAGGACCGTTGCCGACAATATCCGGCACCTCGACCGGCTTGAAGGTACCGAGCCCGGCAGCGGCGAGATCGCGCGCAACACCCTCCACGCCCATGCAGTCGGGCCGGTTGGGCGTGATCGCGACGTCAAAGATCGGCGAGGCCTTGGCGTAATCGGCAAACGCGGTGCCGACCGGCGCATCCTCGGGCAGTTCGATGATACCCTCGTGATCGTCACCCAGCTCCAGTTCGCGGGTCGAGCACATCATGCCGTTGCTCTCGACCCCGCGAATGGCCGACTTCCGCAGTACCATGCCATTGGCGGGCACAGTCGCCCCGGCCAGGCCGAGCACACCGAGCATCCCGGCGCGGGCATTGGGCGCGCCGCACACGACCTGCAGCGGATTGCCGTCACCCGTATCGACGCTCAGCACCTGCAGCTTGTCGGCATCGGGATGCGGCGCGGCAGTCAGCACCTTGGCGACGCGGAAACCGGCGAGCTTGTCCGCCGGATCGTCGAGCCCCTCGACCTCAATGCCGATGGCGTTGAGCTTGGCCGACACCTCTTCAGGCGTGGCGCTGGTGTCGAGGAAATGGGCGAGCCAGTCGTAGGAGAACTTCATACGCGTGCTCCCACGCCAGCAGAAAGCGTCGGCTGGTCGAACGCCGAGAAGCCGTAATGCTGCAGCCAGCGCACATCGCCGTCGAAGAAGGCGCGCAGATCGTCCATCCCGTATTTGAGCATGGCGAGGCGATCGACGCCGACGCCGAAGGCAAAGCCTTGCCATTCGTCGGGATCGAGCCCGCTCATCTCGATCACGCGGCGGTTGACCATGCCGCTGCCGAGCAACTCCATCCAGCCATGGCCCGGTGCATCCCCGCTGCCGCCCAGCACACGCCTGCCGTTCTCGATGGCGAAGCCGACATCGACCTCGACGCTCGGCTCGGTAAAGGGGAAGTAGCTCGGGCGCAGCCGCAGCACGATATCCTCGGTCTCGAAGAAGGCCTTGAGGAAGGTCTCCAGCGTCCATTTGAGGTGGCCGAGATGGATGTCCTTGTCGATCACCAGCCCTTCGATCTGGTGGAACATCGGCGTGTGGGTTGCGTCGCTGTCGCTGCGATAGACGCGGCCCGGAGCGATGATCCGCAAGGGCGCACTTTCGGCGAGCATGGTCCGCACCTGCACGGGGCTGGTGTGCGTCCGCAGCAGCATCCTTCCTGGTCGGCCTACCGCTTCGCTACTTGAGGCCGGACGGCCACCTTTGGGGGCCTGATCCGGGAAATAGAAAGTGTCGTGCATCGCGCGCGCCGGATGGCTCTCAGGCATGTTGAGCGCGGTGAAGTTGTACCAGTCGTCCTCGATCTCGGGCCCGGTGGCGACGGCAAAGCCGAGATCGGCGAAGATCTCCGACAGCTCGTCCATAACCTGGCTGACCGGGTGGACCGACCCCGTCGCGCTGGCGGGCGCGGGCAGCGTGAGGTCAAGCGTTTCGCTGGCCAGCCGCGCCTCCAGCGCGGCGGCATCGAGGGCGGCCTTGCGGTCGGCGATGGCGTCAGCAACGGCCCCACGCAATTGCTGGATCGCCGGGGCCTTCTCCTGCCGCTCCTCCGGACTCATCGCGCCCAGCGTCTTCATCAGGGCCGAGATGCTGCCCTGCTTGCCGAGATATTCGACCCGCAGCGCCTCCAGCGCGGCGGTGTCTTCGCTGGCGCCAATCCGGGCGAGCGCTTCTTGTTCGATGACAGAGGTGTCGGACATGGTCTTCTGATTGTCAGCTTGGGCCGGGATATCGGCGGGATGGCCGCGCCTGTTAGCCGCCAGCACGGCGCAGCCCAAGCCCTAATCTGCACCCGTGGCCGGTGTTCGGTCGCACGGCAGCTCTATGGCTGGTGGGCCCTAAGGCAGCATGATCGGCGGATCGGCGCGCGGAGCGACCCCTTGATCGGTCATCCACCGGGCCATGATGCGATCGAGCACGGGGTGGGGGCGCTCGGCATATTCCGTCGGTGATATACCCATGAAACGGCGAAAGTCGCGTACGAAATGCGCCTGATCGTAATACTGGCCGTCGAGCGCCCGGCTCCAGTTCTCCCTGGGGCCGAGCATGTAGGCCGCGAGGCTTCGCAAAAAGCGCTGGCGGCGCAGCAGGAGCTTGGGCGAGAAGCCGAAATAGCGCGCGCACAGCCGCTCCAGCGTACGGCGGCCAACCCCCACCCGACTGGCCAGCGTCTCGACATCGCCAACTGACGGATCGCTCAACGCCTGCTGGCAGGCAAGAATCTGCGCTTGTGCGGGAACCGGCGAGCGGTCCTGCGCCAGCAAAAAGGCATTGACGACATCGGGAACGGTGGCGGGGTTCTTGTCCGCCTCTTCGACCAGCGAATGGAGCGGCCGAAACAGGGCAAAGGCGGGATGCTGCGCGCCATCGACCACCTGGTCCGCCAGTTCGTGCGCGGGAGCCCTGCAGAACCGCGCCCAGCCCAGTGGCAGCAGACTCAGGCCCCAGACCCTGGCGGCAGAGAGGCTCATGGTGATGGCCCGGCTGGACGGGCCCCTGATCGGGAATGAGGATCTGCGCCGGAGCGGCTCGGGCACGACACTCGCCCGCGGCGACGTACCGCCCAGATACAGCAGCATCGCCGACCATTCAGGGGGCAAATGGTCGGTGATCTCGCTCTCCTCGTCGCAGCGCAGATCGAACGAGTAGAGGACCGAGAAATAGGGCTCCAGCTCCGCCGCAAGACGGTAGTATCGTATGTCAAAGGAGAAATCCTGCGCCACGAAACAATGCGCCCCCTCATTAGGCAGGCCTTGCCAAGAAGGCCCGGCGGGGCACCATGTCCTGCGCTGTTGTCGCCCCCTGATTTAGGGCAAGTTACTGGAAAATTTATGAATAATCCAGCCGCGATTTATTGCGCGCGAGCGATGCTTTTGGGGCCTTGGGCTACTCGCCCCCATAGTGAGGCCCGGACGAACAAAGACGCGCGAGACAAGGCCTGCCCCGCGCGTCTTTGTTTTCGTCACAGTCGGAGGGCGACACCCCCCTGCCGGATCAGGCGGGAAGCGCCTGCTTGGCCTGCTGGATGATGAGGCCGAAGGCTTCGCCTTCGTTCATCGCGAGGTCGGCCATCACCTTGCGGTCCAGCTCGATCCCGGCCAGCTTCACACCGTGCATGAACTGCGAATAGGTGAGGCCTTCGGCGCGCACCGCAGCGTTGATGCGCTGGATCCACAGGGCGCGGAAGTTGCGCTTCTTAACCTTGCGGTCGCGATAGGCGTACTGGCCGGCCTTCTCGACCGCCTGACGGGCAACGCGGATCGTGTTCTTGCGACGGCCGCGATAGCCCTTCGCCTGATCGAGAATCCGCTTGTGCTTGGCGCGGGTGGTAACACCGCGTTTGATGCGAGGCATGGTATGTTCCTTTCAGTCACAGTGACCGGGGCCACCCGCTCCCTCCACCCTTCCACCCGGATGTTCACGCCGGGTTATGATCCGGGTGGAAGGGTGGAGGGGGCGGGTGGCTACGGCGGGGCGTTCAGCCCCTCAAATCAATCCAACCCGTAGGGGGCCCAGCTCTTCACCGCGGCCTGGTCGGCCTTGGCGAGAACCTTGGTGCCGCGCTGCTGGCGGATGTACTTGGCGTTGTGGCTGATCAGGCGGTGGCGCTTGCCCGCGACACCATGCTTGACCTTGCCCGTGGCGGTGAGCTTGAAGCGCTTCTTCACGCCGCTCTTGGTCTTCAGCTTGGGCATTTTCGTCTCCTTTATCAGGGACACGTCCAAACCAGCCCTGGCAGCCCTGATGGCCAGACCGGCAGATGAATCACGTGTCGGTGAAGGGCGCGCCACTAGTCGCAAGTGCGCCCGAAAGCAAGGGCGGATGTGGGGCGAAGTCCTACAGGATGGAACACATGGAACACGGTCCTGGGGTGGAAATTTCCTGGGCGTTGGCGAACAGGATGATGAGCCGACGATGGGAAAGAGCGTAGAGCGTGCTGACCGCCCGGGGCTGGTGTAGGAAAGTCAGCGCGCCTCGATCGCCCGGCGGCCCGTTTCGGTGAGCCAGCGGGCGAAAGCGCCATGCGCGATCGGCACGGCGCCCTCGGGAACCTCTTGCGCGAAACAGTAGGCGAAAGCCTCGCCCGTCGTGCCGTCCGCCAGCGTTACCGGCACCGGGCGGCGATGGTACTCGGCATCCGGGCCGTCATGCGCGTCCTCGAAATCGTCCATGCCGACCCAGTCGACCCCGCTTGCCTCATGCACCACGCCATGGACCGCCGGCCCGGCGGGATCGGCAAGCAGGATGGGATACCAGCCGCCCTCCGCGCCCGGCACACCATACAGGGTGCCGCCCGTCGTCGCGGCCACCCCCGGCCCCAGAGGTGCGATCAGTTCCGCCGCACGGCCCCGCGCCAGCTCCTTGATCAGCACACCATAGACAAACAGGTGCATGGCCCTGCGGTACCCCTTTCGACGCTACATATTGGTCTGGTCGGTCGGCATGTCGGTGGGCACGGCCCTGGCATCGCCACCTGCCACACGGATAGCCGGGTCTAGACCGATGCCGTATGACGACATGGAGATCGACCCCAGCACATTGCCCTGCTGCAACAGCGCAGGCGTCTGGCCGCCCTCGCTCGCCATCCCGGCGAGATAGAGCAGCGGGATGAAGTGATCGGGCGTCGGCACCGCCAGCGCGTAGTTGGGGTGGTCGGCCAGTTTGAGGATATCGGCCGGGGCCTCTTGCAGCTGTTGCTGTGCGGCGGCATCGAAGCGGTCGGCCCAGTCATAGCCGCTATCGGCCGCCTTCCAGTCCACCGCGCGCAGATTGTGGACCACATTGCCGCTGCCGAGGAACAGCACGCCCTTGTCGCGCAAGGGTGCCAACCGCCGCGCCAGAGCGATATGATAGTCGAGCGGCCGCAGCGCATTGATCGACAGCTGCAGCACCGGGATGTCCGCGTCGGGGTACATATGCGCCAGCACCGACCAGGTGCCGTGGTCAATCCCCCACTGGTCGCGGTCGAGGCCGAGCCATTCGGGCTTCACCGCCTCGACGATCTCGGCGGCCAGATCCGGGTCGCCGGGCGCGGGATAGTTGTAATCGAACAGCGCCTGCGGGAAGCCGTAAAAATCGTGGATCGTGCGCGGGCACGCCATCGCGGTCACCGCCGTCGCGCCGAAATACCAGTGCGCCGAAATGGCGACGATCGCCCGCGGTCGCGGCACGGCTGCGCCGATCTCGCGCCAGCCGCGCGTGAAGGCGTTTGTTTCGAGGGCGTTGGTCGGACTGCCGTGCCCGATGAAGAGCGTCGGCATCTGAGCTGAATGTTCGTTCATGTCCGCTTTATGGGAACGCCCGGACCGCAACTCAATGGGGCAAGTCAACAACTGCCGGGCCCTTTCGCGCGGTCCGTGATTCTGGCAATGGCTCCGGTCAAACGGGAGAGGAAGACAGCGCAATGGCCATCGTCCACACTTACGACCTGACCGCCGGTGCCGGAATGGCGGAAGAACTGGGCGCCGCGCTGGAGGCGCTGGCCGAAGCGGTGGGGCGCATCGCCGGGTCACAGGGCGCGATGGTCCTGCGCGACAGCAAGACGCCAGACCATTTCCTGTTCCTCGAATTCTGGGCCGATGAGGAGGCGCGCAAGGCCGCCGGGCCGCAACTGCCCAAGGACGTGATGGGCCGGATCATGGGCTCCGTCAGCGGCAAGGTCGGGATGGCTGACTACGATCGCATCGCCGGCTAGCGGGATCAGCCATCATAAGCCCGCGAGGACCTCCAGCACGTCCTCCAGCCGCGCCGGATCGCCCAGCGCCAGCACCGTGCCGTCGGACCCGGCATGGAGCGGCTCTCCCTGCCAGTCGCACATCACCCCGCCCGAGCCTTCGACGACAGGCACCAGCGCCGCATAATCGTGCAGCTTCAATCCCGCCTCCGCGACGATGTCGAGCTGACCCGAGGCGAGGCAACCGTAATTGTAGCAATCGCCGCCCATCACCATGCGCTTGTGATCGGTCTGCCCGGCCAGCGCCATGAAGGCCTCGCCCTGCTCGACCGTGAAGTAATGCGGTCCGGTGGTGGCGATGGTCGCCCGGTCAAGCTTGGGGCACAATCGCGCCTTCACCGGTGTGCCATTGAAGGTCGTGCCCTTGCCCGCGACGCCCAGCCAGCGCTCGCCCAGCACCGGCTGGTCGATCATGCCCAGCACGGGGAAGCCATCGACCAACAGCGCGATCAGCGTGCCGAAGATCGGGCGGCCCGCGAGAAAGGCGGTGGTCCCATCGACCGGATCGAGCACCCATTGGCGACCCGAAATCCCGGCCTCGATACCAAACTCCTCGCCATGCACACCATCCTGCGGCACCTCGGCCTTGAGGATGCGGCGCATCGCCTCTTCCGCGTTGCGGTCGGCAAGCGTGACCGGGGTCGCATCGCCCTTCGCCTCCGCGATGACGGGCGTGCGAAACAGGGGC
>CAYOSE010000088.1:0-9304 GCA_964406535.1 uncultured Sphingomonadaceae bacterium | reverse complement strand
CACCACGCCGCCATGCAGAGCCATGCCGTTCATCGCGGCGGCCATGCCGAACTCGCGGATCCCGTAATAGAGATAGCGCCCGGAATAATCCTCCGCCGTCAGCGGCGTGGTCGAGGCGGTCTTGGTGTTGTTCGAGCCGGTGAGGTCAGCCGAGCCGCCGACCAGTTGCGGCAGCTTCTCGGTCAGCGGGCCCAGCGCCATCTCGCTGGCCTTGCGGGTCGCGACCTTTTTGGGCTCGGCAGCGAGACCGGCGATATAGGCCTCGAGCGCGGGGGCGGCGAGGTCGCCCACGCCCATCATCCGGTTCTCGAAGGCAGCGCGCTTGTCGCTGTCGGCCTCGAGCCGGGCCTGCCACTGGGCATGGGCGGCAGCGCCGCGCTCGCCGGTCGCACGCCAGTTGGCGAGAATATCGGCGGGAATCTCGAACGGGGGGGCGGTCCAGCCCAGTTCGGCGCGGGCGGCGGCGATTTCCTCGGCGCCGAGCGGGGCGCCGTGTGTGGCACTGGTACCCTGCTTGTTGGGGGCACCCTTGCCGATCAGCGTCTTGCAGGCGACGAGCGAGGGGCGCTCGTCAGCCACGGCGGCGTCGAGCGCGCGCCTGATGTCGGCAATATCGTGGCCGTCGCAGCTTTCGACATGCCAGCCGGTTGCTTCGTAGCGTGCCTTCACGTCCTCGCTGGTGGAAAGGCCCGTACCGCCGTCGATGGTGATGTCGTTATCGTCCCACAGCACGATCATGCGGCCCAGCTTCTGGTGGCCGGCCAGCCCGATCGCCTCGTGGTTGATGCCTTCCATCAGGCAGCCATCGCCCGCGACCACCCAAGTCCGGTGGTCGACTAGGTCGTCGCCGAACCCGGCATTCAGGTGCCGCTCGGCAATCGCCATGCCCACGGCCATCGCCAGACCCTGCCCCAGCGGGCCGGTCGTGCACTCGACACCATCGAGCAGGAAGTTCTCCGGGTGCCCGGCACAAGGGCTGCCCAGCTGGCGGAAATTGCGGATGTCCTCCATCGTCGGGCGCTCGTAACCCGAGAGGTGGAGCAGCGCGTAGATCAGCATCGAGCCATGGCCCGCCGACAGCACGAAGCGGTCGCGGTCGGGCCAGTGCGACGCCTTGGGATCGAATTTGAGGTAATCGTTCCACAGCACCGTGGCGACGTCGGCCATGCCCATCGGCATGCCGGGATGGCCACAATTTGCGGCCTGCACCGCGTCCATGGTCAGCGCACGGATGGCATTGGCCATTGCGCTCATCTGCTCGCCACTGCGGCTCATGCGAAGTTCTCTCTGCTGGTCCATCGGCCGAAACGGAATGGGTAGCCGATTCGTGAGGCCGCTCCTTGCCGGGCTGCCGACCTCGACGTCAAGCGCAGCGCCCTAGGAAGCGGGGCGAAGTCAAGCAAGTGACCTCGGTTTATTCACAGGAAGTCGCGCCAAGCCTTTGCGAAACAGTCCTGTTCTGCTTAATCCATTTGCATGGACGACAGTCGCATCCTTGAGGCGCTTGCCCGGATCGAAACCGCCGCCCGGCGCATCGACACCGCCGCGTCGTCCCGCGCCGCTCCGGCGGCACCGGATGCCGAGCTGGCCCGGCGCTACGAAACGCTCCGCAGCGAAGCGGGCGCGGCGCTGGCCGATCTCGATGCGCTGATCGGCGAGATCGAGCGGGGGACCGCATCATGAGCCTCCACCCATGAGCAATGTCGAGATCTATATCGCCAACCGGCAATATCGCGTCGCCTGCGATGCGGGCGAGGAAGCGCATCTCGAACGCCTCGGCGCGATGATCGACGGGCGGCTGCAATCGCTGCCCGGCATTGGCGGCCAGTCGGAGGCGCGCATGCTCCTCTATGCTGCCCTGTTGCTGGCCGACGACCTGCATGAGCGCGCAAAGGACGACAATGCCCTGCCCGCGCCCGAGGAACTGGCCGATCCGCTCGAAAAGCTGGCCGAAATGCTCGAAGCCACCGCATCGCGGCTTGAGCAAGGCGCTGCCAGCACCTAGATAGCGCGGTGGCGGGACTGCCCGGCACGAGCCGTTTGAGATATCCCTGAGGCTATAAGCAATCCAAGGGAGCTGTCCCTACCGAGGTGGCGGGTTCGTCCTGGCGCCTTGGATATACGGCGCCCACCTGACGTGAAGGCGTCAGAGGATTTCCCGGCAACCGACCCATGGTGGTTCCGCCACACCATTCTTTTTCGCGCTACCACTTCGCTACTTGAGCGCGAAGGATTTCGCGCTACCGCTTCGCTGCTTGAGCGCGAAATTTTACCCGGCTGGAGCCGGGGAGCGGCACCGGCCCGCTCCCCCACCCGTCCTCCCAAAGGGTGCTTGTGTTGAGAACGGGTGGGGGACCGGACTTTCGATGAGCGATATTATGGCCGACAAACAGCAGCTGCGCGCCGAATTGCGCGAGCGGCGCCGCACCCATGCCGCAGCCCTACCGCAAGAGGTCAGCGCGCTGGTGTTCAGCCGTCCGCCGCGCCCGGTGATCGACCTGATCCCCGACAATGCCGTCATCGGCCTCTATCGCACCGCCGATGGCGAGGCCCCGGCGGACCGCTATGCGCGCTTCTTTGCCGAGGCCGGGCACACGATCGCCCTGCCCTGCATCACTGCGCGCCATGCGTCGATGCAGTTCCACCTGCATACCGACCCGTTCGGCGAGAGCGACCTCGTCGAGGGCCCCTATGGCATCATGCAACCTGCCGCCGGGGCCCCGCAGATAGCCCCGGAAGCGCTGTTCGTGCCGCTCCTGGGCTTCACCGCGCGCGGCGAGAGGATCGGTCAGGGCGCAGGGTTCTATGACCGCTGGCTGGCCGGGCATCCGGACACCATCGCCATTGGCATGGCGTGGGACGTGCAGGAGGTTGCAGAATTGCCGACAGAACCGCACGACATTCCGCTGACGGCCATTGTCACCCCTACCCGCCTGCTGGGACCGTTTTAGGGAACACTCTGATGCGTGAAAAACCGACTGCGAGAATCCCTCTGGGCCTGCTGGCGCTGTGCTGTGTGCTGACGGTCTATGCGATCGCCGTCGCGACCTTCCTGCCGCCGCTGATCGGCGACTGGCATGCGCTGGTGCAGACGCCAATTTACCTCGCGCTCGGCCTGATCTGGCTGCTGCCCCTCAGGCGGTTTCTCATCTGGATGGAAACCGGTCGCTGGGGCTAGCTCCGCTCAGGAATGGGCTGCGAAAGGCGCCGCGCTCCGCTTCCGGTGCTCATGACGTGGAAAGGCCACTGCGCGCCGGTTCTCGCGCGTCGCCATTCTCGCTCCATCCTGAGCGGACCCGTTTGCCTGACTTGTCGAGAGATGTCCCAAGTGGCGCGAGTGACGGGACTCGAACCCGCGACCTCCGGCGTGACAGGCCGGCGCTCTAACCAACTGAGCTACACCCGCGCATCTTGCGCTAGCAACAGGTGTCGCACCGCTTGGGAAGCGCGCCTCTAGGGCAGCGCAAATAGCGTGTCAACTGGCCCTGGACCCGGCGTTGCACATTAGCCGCGTGGCGGCCGAAAGGTGCCATGAGGTTGCCGGGGCCATGGCTTCAATCGGCCAGCAACAGGACCGGCGTTTCAAGCAGTTTCTTTACCGCCTGGACGAAGGCGGCAGCGTCATAGCCGTCGACCACCCGGTGATCGCAGGAGATGGAGATATTCATCAGCTTGCGCTTGGCGATTCTCTCGCCCCCCATGCCGTCGGGAACGAACATCGGCCGTTCGACAATGCGGTTGGGACCAATGATGGCCACCTCCGGACGGTTGATGATCGGCGTGGTCGCGATGCCGCCCAGTGGCCCGAGCGAGGTGACCGTAAGCGTCGAGCCCGACAATTCCTCGCTCTTCGCCGTGCCGCTCCGAGCCGCCGCGGCGAGCCGCGCGATCTCGGAAGCCAGCTGCCACAGATTACGTTTCTGCGCGTCGCGGACCACCGGCACCATCAGCCCGCCATCGGTCATCGTCGCGATGCCCAGATGCACGGCGCCATGGCGGGTAACGACATTGGCCTCGTCGTCATAACGGGCGTTAATCATCGGGAAATCGGGCAGGCTGCGACACAGGGCCGTGATCAGCAGCGGCAGCATGGTCAGCTTCGGCTTGCTGGCGCGATTGTCGTTCAGATCGGCGCGCAGTCGCTCCAGATCGGTGACGTCGCATTCCTCGACATAGGTGAAATGCGGGATGTGGCGCTTTGCCTCGGCCATGTTCTGCGCGATGCGTTTCCGCAGGCCGACGACCTTGATCGTCTCGTCGGGCCGGGTCGCACCCGCCGGGCCATAACCGCCCGCGCCGCCATACGAGAGAAATGCGTCGAGATCGGCGTGGCGAATCCGGCTCTCGCTCGCCGGACGCACCTGGGCGAGGTCGATACCCAGGTCGCGCGCACGTTGCCGCACAGCGGGGCTGGCGAGGATCTTGGAAGGTGAATCCACTCGTGCTGAGCTCGTCGAAGCACTGTCCTTTTCTGCGGAAGTGGGGGACGGCCCTTCGACAGGCTCAGGACGAACGGGAGGAGCTGTTGGTTCCTCAGCTTCGGGCTTAGCCTCAGACGCTGGCGGCGGAGCTGCGGTCTCCGGTTCGGGGGCATCCTGCTCCGGCAGCGTTCCTTCAGCCTCGATCACGACCAGCGGCGCGCCGATGGCAACCATGTCGCCGACCTCGCCCGCGACCTCGACGATCCTGCCCGCGACCGGGCTTTCCATTTCGACCGTCGCCTTGTCGGTCATCATGTCGGCCAGCTGATCGTCCTCGGCCACGCTGTCGCCCACGGCGACGTGCCATTTGACGATCTCGGCCTCGGCGATGCCCTCGCCGATATCGGGCAGCTTGAAGATAAACTTGCCCATCACGCAGCCTCCAGCAGGCGGTCGATGGCCTCGCCGATGCGGACGGGTCCGGGGAAATAGGCCCATTCGAGGCTGTGCGGATAGGGCGTGTCGAAGCCGGTGACGCGCTCGACCGGCGCCTCCAGGTGATAGAAGCAGCGCTCCTGCACCAGCGCGACCAGCTCCGCCCCGAAACCGGAGGTGCGAGTTGCCTCATGCACGACAAGACATTTGCCGGTCTTTTCCACGGACTTTTCCACAGCCTCGATATCGAGCGGGACGAGCGTGCGGAGGTCGATGATGTCGGCATCGACGCCCTTCTCGCGCGCCACTGCCTCGGCCACATGGACCATGGTGCCATAGGCGAGAATGGTCAGCGCCTCGCCGCTTCTGACGGTGCGCGCCTTGCCCAGCGGGATTGAATAGTAGCCCTCGGGCACCTGCGCGTCGGGATGATCCTTCCACGGGCGTGTCGGGCGATCGTAATAGCCGTCGAACGGACCGTTATAGATGCGCTTGGGCTCGAAGAAGATGCACGGGTCATTGTCCTCGATCGCTGCGACCAGCAGCCCCTTCGCATCATGCGGGGTGCTGGGCACGATGGTCTTGAGGCCGGAGACATGGTTGAACAGCGCCTCGGTGCTCTGGCTGTGCGTCTGGCCGCCGAAAATACCGCCGCCAAAGGGTGCGCGCACCGTCATCGGGGCGATGAACTCCGCCGCCGAGCGATAGCGCAGCCGCGCGGCCTCGCTCACCAGCTGGTCGAGGCCGGGATAGATGTAATCGGCGAACTGGATTTCGGGCACGGGCCTGAGGCCATAGGCGCCCATCCCCACCGCGACGCCGATGATACCGCATTCGGAGATCGGCGTGTCGAACACCCGCGTCTTGCCGTATTTCTCCTGCAGCCCCGCCGTGCAGCGGAACACGCCGCCGAAAAAGCCAACGTCCTCGCCCATCACGATCACGTCCGGATCGCGTTCGAGCATGATGTCGAGCGCATCGTTGATCGCCTCGATCATGTTCATCGGGCGGCACTGCGCGTCGTGCAGGCTCACCGGATCGTCGTCGCAGTCTAGTCCGGCCATTTGATCGCCCTTTCGCGGATCGCCTGTTCGCTCTGTTCCCTGAGGTGCCAGGGCAGATCCTCGAACACGTCCTCGAACATGGTGTGGAAAGGATGGTGCAGGCCGTGGCCGAGAATGCCGTTCTTCTCGGCTTCCTTGATCGCCGCCTTGACCTGGGCATCGACCTCCTCGTCCATCGCCTCGTGCTGTTGCTCGGACCATTCGCCGAGCGCGATGAGGTGGTTCCGAAGGCGGGTGATCGGATCGCCCAGCGGCCATTCCTCGCGCTCCTGCGCCGAGCGGTAGGCGGTCGGGTCGTCGGAGGTCGAATGGCCTTCCGCGCGATAGGTGAAGTACTCGATCAGCGTCGGCCCGTGGTTCGACCGCGCCCGGTCTGCCGCCCAGGCTTGCGCCGCATAGACGGCGAGCGGGTCGTTGCCGTCGACCCGCAGACCGGCAATTCCGTACCCGATGGCGCGGGCGGCAAAGGTCGTGCGCTCGGCCCCGGCAAAGCCCGAAAAGCTGGAGATCGCCCACTGGTTGTTGACGATATTGACGATGCACGGCGCGTTGTAGACCGCCGCGAAGGTCAGCGCGGAGTGGAAGTCGCCCTCCGCCGTGCTCCCCTCGCCCAGCCAGGTCGCAGCGATGCGGCTGTCATGGCGGATCGCGCTCGCCATCGCCCAGCCCACCGCCTGCGGCAGCTGCGTCGCCAGGTTGCCGCTGATCGAGAAGAAGGAAAAAGCGCGCGAGGAATACATGATCGGCAGTTGCCGGCCCTTCAGCTTGTCGCCGCGATTCGAGTAGATCTGGTTGACCATCTCGACCAGCGGATAATCGCGCGCGATCAGGATCCCCTGCTGGCGATAGCTGGGGAAGGTCATGTCGTCGCTCGCCAGCGCATGGGCGGCGGCGACCGAGACCGCCTCCTCGCCCGTGCTCTTCATATAGAAGCTCGTCTTGCCCTGTCGCTGGCTGCGGTACATCCGGTTGTCGAAGGCGCGCACCAGCGCCATGTCGCGCAACATGGCGCGCAAGCTGTCTGGCGAGAGGCGCGGGTCCCATGGTCCATGCGCCCGGTCGTCCTCGCCCAGCACACGCACCAGATCCGTGCACAAGGGCCAGGTCTCGGCAGCGTCGCTAAACTCGTCCGGGCGCGACTGCTCGCCTGCCGTGCTGACGGGCATGTCGGAGAAATCTACGGTGTCGCCCGGGCGATATTTCGGCTCGGGCACATGCAGTTCGAGGCGCGGGCGGTTGTACTGCGCCGCATGTCCGCCTTGCTGGGCCATCGGCAATTCCCTCTCATCGGGCCCCGTTCGCCGGGGGTGGTAATTTTATTCCATTACGACGTTATTATATTAGTTTCACATGCAACCGTCAAGAGCAGGCGCATCCCGGCTGACGTCCCCCGCGACGGCGTGCGTCTCAAACGGCGACCGGTGCCCTGATCGGGCCCTGCGGCGCGTAGTCGGTGACCGCAAAATCCTCGAAGCGATAGTCGAAGATCGTGTCGGCCCGCCTTGTAATAGCAAGCCGCGGCGCGCCCGCCGGTTCCCGCGAAAGCTGCTCGGCCACCAGTTCGGCATGGTTGAGGTAGAGATGCGTGTCGCCACCACTCCAGATCAGCTCGCCGGGTTGCAGGTCGGTCTGCTGCGCCAGCATCCGGGTCAGCAGCGCCGCGCCGAACAGGTTGAACGGCAAGCCCAGCGCCACGTCGCAGCTGCGCTGGTAGAGCAGGCAGTTGAGCCGCGCCGGTCCTTTTGTATCTGGCCCCTGCCCCGCGACGTGGAACTGGTAGGTCTTGTGACATGGCGGCAGCGCCATCTGGTCAATCTCGGCCACGTTCCACCCTTCGATAATGTGGCGGCGGCTGCCCGGATTAGTCCGCAGACTCTCGACGGCCTGCGCGACCTGGTTGATGCCCGGCCCCTTCGTATACTTGCCGTCAGGCCCGTATTGGTAAGTGGGCCAGTCGACCCATTGCTTGCCATAGACGGGGCCGAGATCGCCCCATTGCCGGGCGAATCTCTCGTCGGCGACGATCCGCGCCTCGAAATCTTCCTGCGAGATATCCTCGCCCGAGGCCTGCCGGTATTTCTTCAGCGGCCAGTCGCTCCATATCGTCACGCCCTGCTGCAGCAGCGGGCGGATATTCGTCTCGCCGGTCAGGAACCACAGCATTTCGCGCGCGGCAGCCTTCCAGAACACACGCTTGGTGGTGAGCAACGGTACCCCGCCATCGGCAAGGTCGAAGCGCAGCATCGTGCCGAAGATCGAGCGTGTCCCAACACCCGTGCGGTCGATCCGCTCGTCGCCTTGCTCCCAGATGCGGCGCATCAGGTCGAGATACTGCCATTCGTAATGACGCATGGGGCTCTCGGGCGGGTTATCGGGGGAACGATTCATCGCCATCTCGCTACCACTCGAAAAGGCTGCTTGCCAGTCTGCCCCGCCCTGCCTATAGGCGCGCCTCTGCCGCACCCGCGCAAGCGGGACCGCACCGGTCGGGGAGTAGCTCAGCCTGGTAGAGCACTGTCTTCGGGAGGCAGGGGCCGGAGGTTCGAATCCTCTCTCCCCGACCAACAATTTCAAGGTCGAATATTCGAAGTTTAGCCGCCACGGCGTGGCATTAGCACAGGATTGGCGCGCGCCGATCCGGCGTCGTCCCGCGTTTACCAATTCCTACTGGCTCGCACTAAACCCAATCTGAGAAGCTCGAAATTCAACTGAATTTCCCTGTTAAACAGGGAAAAAACAGGCAATTTGGTCATTTTTGCCCATCCAGTCGAAATTTCTCGGTATTTTTATCATCTACATCAGTTGGTTAGAGCTCATTTCCCTAGAACTAGAAACAGGGAAATAATTGCCATTATCAGGGAATTTTCAGGCGCAGAGCCTTGACGGCCGCGCCGTCCATTTTTGTGCTTAGATCGATTGAATCAAGGAGCACTTTTTGAGGGACTTCGAGTGGCTAGCGACCTCATGAAGAGCTAAAACAATGGGCGAACCGTTGGGGAACGCCCATGCGAATCTCAAGAGTGCTCAGCTACTACCAAACCCACCATGCTCCAAGCTGCGCGGCGCCAGAGAGAATAGAGTTTGCAGTGTCCGCTCTAATGCCATTTTGGGGGCAGATGAAGCTGAGCGAAATTACCCCAACGGCATGCCGTCGATACGCAGAGCAACGGAATGTAGCGCCTGGAACCATCAGAAAAGAGCTCGGCACCTTGGTGGCGGCTCAAAATTTCCTTCGACGCGAGGGCAAACTCAAAAAGATCTCATACGTCCCGCTTCCTCCAGCACCCGCTCCTAAGGAACGGTTTTTGACACTTTCGGAGGCTGCTAGGCTAGGCCGTGTTGACAAAAGGGATTCCCATCTGCGCCGAGTTCTGATTCAAGACT
>CAYOSE010000087.1:0-9553 GCA_964406535.1 uncultured Sphingomonadaceae bacterium | reverse complement strand
GTTGCGGCTCCGGCCCACTCCCCCACCCGACCGCCCAAACAGGATAATGCCTTGGGAGGTCGGGTGGGGGAGTGGGCCGGAGCCGCTTCCACGTGAGTGGAACAAACTGCTGCGCGCTCACTTGCCGCTGCCCGGACCCACGCCTAAGCAGGCCTGATGCTCAAGATTGCCAGCTGGAATATCAATTCGGTGCGCCTGCGCCTGCCGCTCGTCGAACGCTTTCTCAGCGAGAACGACATCGACATCCTGTGCCTGCAGGAAATCAAGTGCCAGGAGCAGCAATTCCCGGCCAGGCGCTTTGCCGAGATCGGCTATCCGCACATCGCGGTGCATGGGCAAAAGGGCTATCACGGCGTCGCCACAATCAGCCGGGTGCCGATCAACGACTTCTCCAAACATGACTGGCAGGACAATGGCGAGGCGCGCCATGTCGGGGTGGAGATCCCCGGTATCGGGCAGGGCATGATCCTGGAGAACGTCTACGTGCCCGCTGGCGGCGACATCCCCGACCGCGAGCAGAACGTGAAATTCGGCCAGAAACTCGACTTCCTCGGTCGCATGACCCGCTGGGCCGACACAGTGGATCGCCCAACGCTGATCGTCGGCGATTTCAACATCGCCCCGCTCGAAAGCGACGTATGGAGTCACAAGCAGCTGCTCAAGGTCGTCAGCCACACCCCCATCGAGGTCGAGACGCTGGAACGCTTCCGCGATGCCCATGGCTGGAGCGATATTGGCCGCGAGCATATCCTCGCGCCGGAGCGCTATTACAGCTGGTGGAGCTATCGCAGCCCTGACTGGCGCAAGAACGACCGCGGTCGGCGGCTCGACCATATGTGGGCGAGCCCCGAACTGGCGAGGCAGGCGGTGGCGCACTCGGTGCTGGAGGATGCGCGCGACTGGGAAAAGCCCTCCGACCACGTGCCGCTGATCACGGAGTTCGACCTCTGAACGCCCGCCCGCTCTCGCCAACTCCCGCGCGGCGCGTCGCCCAGGCGGTAGATGCAGTGCGCCATGGCTGGCCGATCCGCATCGGCGAAGCCGCGCCGCTGCTGCCGATAGAGACGACCAGCGCCAACAATGTCCGCGCAGGCCATGCGCTGATCTCCGCCGCCCGTGCCGAGACGCTGCGGCTGGGCAACCAGCGCGGGGCGGGGCAAGGCAATGCCCCGGTACTGATCCGCGCTGCCGGGCCGATCTCGCTGGCCGAGGCGCTCCCGATCGCCGACCCCGCGCTCGATCCGGTCACACCGATGAAGGGCCCCTTCCGGGTCGAGCCGCTCGTCTGGCGTAATGCGGCGGTGGCGGCGCTGGAAATCGCCCGCATCGCCGGCATCCTGCCCGCCTTCCTTGTCGACCCCAGCCCGCCGGGCGAGGCGGTGGCGCTCAAGTCCTATGACCTTGCCGCCTGGCACGACAACGCGAACCTCGCCATCGCCACCCGCGCCCGGCTGCCCAACAGCTTCGCCGAGGAGGCGGAGATCGTCGCCTTCCGCAAGCCCGACGACATGCGCGAACACGCCGCCTTGGTGATCGGGCAGCAGATGTCCGACCGCGCCCCGCTGGTGCGGCTGCACTCCGAATGCCTGACCGGCGACGTCTTCGGCTCGCTCAAATGCGATTGCGGCCCGCAGCTCGACGCGGCGCTGGCGGCCATGGCCGGGGAGGCGCAGCAGGGTGGTTGGGGCGTGTTGCTCTATATGCGGCAAGAGGGGCGCGGCATCGGCCTCGTCAACAAGCTGCGCGCCTATCGGCTGCAGGATGCCGGGCTCGACACGCTGGAGGCGAACGACCGGCTCGGCCTGCCCATCGAGGCACGCGATTTCGGCACCGCGGCGCGGATGCTGCAATTGCTGGGCGTGCGCGACGTGCGGCTGATGACCAACAACCCGGAAAAAGTCGCCGCGCTCGCGGCGCAGGGCGTCACCGTGATCGAACGGGTCGGCCATCAGATGCCGGCCAATCCGCATAACGAGACCTATCTCGCCACCAAGCGCGACCGCGCCGGCCACCTGCTGCGCTGACGGCCTGCTGCGCTGACAGCCTGCCACCTGACAGCTTATCGCAGGGTCGCCACCGGCAGGCGCACGGGGCAATTTGCATCCGCCTTGCGAGCGACTATCGTCGCGCCGAACCAAACCATGATGGAGCCCCCCATGAAGCGTATCACCCTGCCCGCCCTCGCCGTCCTCGCCACGTTCGGCCTTGCCGCCTGCGGGTCTAGCACCGACGCCTCGGACGACGCGATTGCCGATACGGTCGAGATTCCTGCCGACGAGGCGATGGCCGACACGCCCGAGCCAGTCGCGGATGAGGACGCGCTGGTCGATCCGGTCGAGGCGGCCACCGCCGATGCGGAGGAGAATATGGACGCCCTGGAGGCCGAGGCCGAAGCGACCGCCGAAGACGTCGAAGAAGCTGTCCAGTAATCGGCAAGCCCTGACCGTGACCGCCCTGCGCCTGCCCCTGATGGCCCTCGCCCTGCCGCTGCTGGCGGGGCTGGCTGGCTGCGACAGCGAACCCGGCAGTGCGCCGGTCAGCCAGATCAGCAAGGACGAGGCGCAGGCGCTGGAAGAGGCCGAAAGCATGCTGGCCGAACAGCGCATGGCGGCGTCGGCAGCGGAACCGAGCGGTACCGAAACGGACCCAACGCCCCTTGAACCGCGCTGAGCGCAGCGCGACGGCGTCGTTAGCCGACCACACGAAAAGGCCGACCCCGCCTCATGGCAGGACCGGCCCTTTCTTCGCTGACAAAGCGCGTCTTAGTTGACGGCTTCCTCGACCTCTTCGGTCAGCGCGTCGGTATCGCCTTCGGCGGCATCCTCGATGTCGTCGGCTTCAGCTTCGATGGCGTCGGCTTCCTCGTCGGTGATCATGCCGGCATCTTCCATGTCATCGGCATAGTCTTCCATGGCTTCGGCTTCTTCCTCGGCGGCTTCTTCAGCCGGGCTGTCGCAGGCGGCAAGGCCGAGGCCGAGAGCGGCGGCAGACGCAAAAGCAATAATCTTCTTCATGATATTTCCCCTTCATTTTGAGGGCCGACACCGCCGACCCGCATGGAGCACTTCATTCCTGAGGTGATCAGCGCAATTGTCCATCGCGCAGCAAATGGACGGACAGCAGCACGATGACGGCTCCTGCCAGTCCCACGAGCAGCGCCGGGGCGCTGTAATGCCCGTTGAGCAGGTTGGTATTGCCCACCAACGGGTTGACCAGAACGCCACCGATCAGGGCTCCCATCATCCCGGCGACCATGTAGACGAGCACTCCGTCACTGCCGCGCGGACGCAGCACGATCGCGGATAGCCATCCGAGGATCAGACCCAAAACGATCAAAAACACCAAACCCATGACAAAATTCCGGTCTCCTGCCCTGAAAAATGGGCCGGGCGGCGCTTTGTTCCGGCAAGCCCATCACATCGCGGCAAAAATGTGCCCCGTGGCCGGGTTTGCCCGAGGGTAAGTCCGGCAGGAATCGAGCCTGTCAGCGGCTCGGAACAGCACTCAGAACAGCGCGAGCAGGGCCACGCCCATCGCCACGCGATACAGGACGAACACCAGCATCGAGGCCTTCTTGAGGAAGTTCATCAGGAAGGCCATCGTCGCGAAGGCGGCGAGGAAGGTCAGCACCCCGGCGATCAGCGCCTCCGTGGCCAGATCGCCGCCGACCTCGAAGATTTCCGGTACGATCAGCACGCCCGCCCCGGCCACCGCCGGAATCGACAGCAGGAACGAGAACCGCGCCGCCTCGAACCGGCTGTAGCCCAGCACCCGCGCCGCCGTCATCGTTACGCCCGAGCGGCTGGTGCCGGGGATGATCGCCAGCGCCTGCGCCAGTCCGACGAGCAGGCCGTCGCGCCAGGTCATGTCCTCGAACGTCTTGACCTCCTTGCCGAAGCGGTCCGCCAGGCCGAGCAGGATGCCGTAGACAATGAGGTTGGTCGCAATCAGGTCGGTAAAGCGGATCGAGGCCATCAGGTCGTCGTCAACCACGGTGATGTTGAACCAGGTTTCCGCCACCGCGTTGAACGCGCCCAACTTGATCGCCAGCCCGAACACCACCGCCGGGATGGTCCCCAGCACGATCCACCAGAACAGCCGCCGCTCCGCCGGGGCCTTGCCCACACCGATGCTGGCGAAACCGCCACGCGCCAGCGTCACCACATCCTTGAAGAAATAGACGATGATCGCGAGCAGCGACCCGACATGCACGGCGACGTCGATCAGCGGGCCCTGATCGGGAAAATCGGTCAGGTAGGGGATCAGGATCAGGTGTCCTGACGACGAGATCGGCAGGAATTCGGTGATCCCCTGAACGACGGCGATCAGCAGCAATTGCAGGAAGGTCATGCGTGCATGGCTCTATCTTGGAGGAGGGGATCCTGAGGGACGGGTTTGGCGATCATGTTGCACCTGCACAAGTGCCGGTCGTCGCGCCCGGGGGCAAGCTCTCATTCGGGAGTAAGCCGTTCTTCAGACCGCCGCGTCGTCGAATTGCAGCGACGCCAGCCGCGCATAGAGCCCGCTGCCCGCAGCGAGGTCGGCATGGCTACCCTGCTCGACGATCCGCCCCTCTTCCATCACCACGATCCGGTCGGCGGCCCGCACGGTGGCGAGGCGGTGCGCGATCACCAGCGTCGTGCGCCCTGCCATCAGGCGTTCGAGCGCCTGCTGCACCTGCCGCTCGCTCTCGGCGTCGAGCGCGCTGGTCGCCTCGTCCAGCAACAGGATCGGCGCATCGCGCAGCAGTGCACGGGCAATCGCGACGCGCTGGCGCTGACCGCCGGACAGCCGCGCCCCGCCCTCGCCGAGATAGGTGTCGAGACCTTCGGGCAGGTCGCGCAGGAACTTCTCCGCATTGGCAGCGCGCGCTGCCTCCCAGATCGCGTCCTCGCTCGCGTCCCAGGCGCCGTAGCGCAGATTGTCGCGCGCAGAGGCGGCAAACAGGGTCGCCTCCTGCGGCACCAGCGCCATGCGCGCGCGGATCGCCGCCGGGTCGGCCTGCACCAGCGGGACACCGTCGAGCCTGATCGCGCCCGCCTGCGGGTCGTAGAACCGCTCGGCCAGCTGGAACACGGTCGACTTGCCCGCGCCCGAGGGGCCGACCAGCGCGACCGTCTCGCCCGGCTCGATCACCAGCGTGAAATTGTCGAGCGCCTGATCGCTGGGCCGCGTCGGATAGGAGAAACCGACATTCTGGAACGCCAGCCCGCCGCGCGGCGGGGTCGGCAGGTCGAGCGGCCTGGCAGGTGCCTTGATCTCCGGCTCGGCCTGCATCAGCTCGCTCAGGCGGCTGGCCGCGCCAGCCCCGCGCAGCAGATTGCCATAGACCTCGGTCAGCGCGCCGAACGATCCGGCAACCAGGACGCCGGTCAGCACGAAGGCGGCGATGGTACCGCCCGACAGTGTCCCCTCGGCGACCTGCATCGCCCCGCGCCACATCAGCAGCGTAATCGCGCCGAAGATGGTCAGGATCACCGTGCCGGTCATGATCGCGCGGGTGACGATATGGCGGCGCGCCGCCTCGAAACTCTTCTCCACGCCATCGGAGAAGCGGGCAAACTCGCGCTTCTCCTGATTGAAGGCCTGGACGATCTTCATCGCGCCGAGCGTCTCGGTCACCATCGTGCCGAGGTCGGCAATGCGGTCCTGATTCTCACGGCTCATGCCCCGTACCCGGCGCACAAACATGATCAGCGGCACCATCACCAGCGGCACGGCCAGCACCAGCATCAGCGTCAACTGGGGCGCCAGCACCAGCAGGTAGCCGACGCCGCCCACCACCATGATCGCATTCCTCAGCGCGATCGAGATGGTCGAGCCCACGACATCCTCGATCCGCGCAGTGTCGGCGGTCATCCGGCTGGAGATTTCCTTGGGGCTGTTCTCTTCGAAGAAACCGGGCGACAGGCGCAGCAGGTTCTCCTGCACGTCGCGGCGGATATCGGCCACCACGCGCTCGCCCAGAATGCTCACGAAATAAAACCGCAACCCGGTGCCCAGGCCCAGCACGACCACGATCATGAACAGATAGCGGAACCAGCGCCCGATTTCCGCCGGATTGCTGCCCTCGGCAAAACCCCGGTCGATGATCAGGCGGAAGCCCGCCGGGATCGCCAGCGTCGCGGCGGCAGTGATGGTCAGCGCCAGCAGCGCGGCGGCAATCAGCGGCTTGTACCGGACCGCCGCGCGAAAAATCATCGCCAGCGGGCCCAGACTGGCCGCCGGAACGCCGTCTTCCAAATTCGATCGTCTCGCCATTGCGGGCTGCCCCTAGCCCAAAGCCGTGGCCGAATGAAGCGGCGATAGCCAATTCTCCGACGGCGCGGGCACAATACGACTTATGCTGCATTGCAACATGAAGCCGGAGCGGGTATTTGTGCTACCCAGCGCAAGACTTGCCTATACCGGCATAAGTCACCACATCGCCCTACAATCAGGGGCACAGGACACATACATGTTATACTCGGCTTACGAAATGCAGCGCTCATGGCTCAGCGGGGCCAGCAACCTCGCGCAAATCGGCGCGCAACTGCTTTCCAACCCAGCGCTGCCCATCGGCTATCTCGGCATGGGGCCGGCGCTCGCCAGCGCGCTGACGGTGTTCGCGCATGTCTATGAAGAGCGCGGCAAGCCCGAATGGGGCATCGACGCGGCCAGGATCGACGGCAAGTCCTATCCGATCACCGAAAAGGTGGTGTTCGAAAAGCCGTTTGGCTCGCTGCGCCATTTCAAGCGCAAGGGCCTGCCCAAGGACGCGCCCAAGATGCTGGTCGTGGCCCCGATGAGCGGCCACTACGCCACCCTGCTGCGCGGCACCGTCGCGCGGCTGGTCGAAAACCAGGAGGTCTGGGTCACCGACTGGGCCGACGCCAAGCTGGTGCCGCTGTCCGAGGGGGCGTTCGACCTCGACGACTATATCGACTACCTGATCGAGTTCCTGCAGTTCATCGGCGAGGGCACCCATGTGCTGGCCGTCTGCCAGCCCTCGGTCCCGGCCTATGCCGCCGCCGCCGTGATGGCCGCTGACGACGACCCGTGCCGCCCGGCCACGCTGACCATGATGGGCGGGCCGATCGACACCCGCGCCAGCCCGACCGGCGTGAACGATCTGGCGATGGGCAAGCCGCTAAGCTGGTTCGAAAACAACGTGATCGCCACCGTCCCGTTCAAATATGCGGGTGCCGGGCGCAAGGTCTATCCGGGCTTCCTGCAGCTGGCCGGGTTCATCTCGATGAACCTCGAAAGCCACATGATGAGCCATTACGAGATGTTCAAGCATCTCACGCTCGGCGACCAGGAAAGCGCGGACAAGACCAAGCAGTTCTACGACGAGTACCTGTCGGTCTGCGACATGACCGCCGAATTCTACCTGCAGACGATCCACCACGTCTTCCAGGAGCATTCGCTGCCCGAAGGCCGCTTCAACCATCGCGGCAAGCTGATCGACCCCGATGCGATTCGCGATATCGGGTTGCTCGCGATCGAGGGTGAGCTCGACGATATTTCGGGCATCGGCCAGACGCGCGCCGCGCTCGACCTCGCCGAACACCTGCCGCTGTCGCACAAGAAATACCATCTGGCCCCTGAAGTCGGCCATTACGGCATCTTCAACGGCAGCAAATGGCGCACTGTCATCGCCCCGGTGGTCGAGGAATGGATTCGCGCGCACGCCCGCTGACAGGCCCGCAAGGTTGCGCCGCATGGCGGCTCCAATCTTGCCAAAGCTTCCCACTCGCGCCATTGGGGAGTTTCGCGACATTTCCCAAGGACGCCCTTGTCGGGTGAGTCGCGTTTCGTTTCGGGCCTCGGCCCGCGACGAAGCGCCCCCGGCGAGCGGCACGAAACAGGATGTGAGAAGTTGAACGATTTTCCTGCCCCACAGGGTCTGTACGATCCGCGTAACGAGCACGATTCCTGCGGTGTGGGCTTCGTCGCCCATATCAAGGGCGTGAAATCGCACGCCATCGTCACCCAGGCGCTGGAAATCCTCGAAAACATCGACCACCGCGGCGCGGTCGGCGCGGACCCGCTGCTGGGCGACGGTGCCGGGATCCTGATGCAGATCCCCGACAAGCTCTATCGCAAGTGGGCGGATGCCGAGGGCCTGACCCTCCCACCCGCTGGCGATTACGCGGTGGCGATGTGCTTCATGCCGCAGGACGACGATGCGCGCGCCTTCATCACCGAACAGTTCGAGAAGTTCATCAAGAAGGAAGGCCAGCAGCTGATCGGCTGGCGTGACGTCCCGACCACGCTCGACGGGCTCGGCAGGGCCGTGCTCGATTCGATGCCGGTGATTCGCCAGTGCTTCATCGCCAAGGGCGAAAACTGCGAGGATCAGGACGCGTTCGAGCGCAAGCTGATCGTGATCCGCAAGCAGACCCAGAACCCGCTCAAGGATCTGGCCGTCAAGCACGACATGCCCGGCCTCTTGAAGCTGTACATGCCCAGCTTCTCCAGCCGCACTGTGGTCTACAAGGGCCTGCTGCTGGCGAACCAGGTCGGCAGCTTCTACGACGACCTGCGCGATCCCGACTGCGAGAGCGCGCTGGGCCTCGTCCACCAGCGTTTCTCGACCAACACCTTCCCCAGCTGGCGCCTCGCCCAGCCGTTCCGGCTGATCGCCCACAATGGCGAGATCAACACGGTGCGCGGCAACGTCAACTGGATGCATGCCCGTCGCCGCTCGATGGAAAGCGAGCTGCTCGGCTCCGACCTCGACAAGCTGTGGCCGATCGTGCCGCACGGCCAGTCGGACACGGCCTGCCTCGACAACGCGCTCGAACTGCTGCTGCTCGGCGGTTACAGCCTCGCCCATGCGATGATGATGCTGATCCCGGAGGCCTGGGCCCGCAACCCGCTGATGGATCCCCAGCGCAAGGCGTTCTACGAATATCACGCCGCGCTGATGGAGCCCTGGGACGGCCCCGCCGCCGTGGCCTTCACCGATGGCCGCCAGATCGCCGCCACGCTCGACCGCAACGGCCTGCGTCCGGCGCGCTTCGTCGTGACCAGGGACGACATTGTCTGTCTTGCTTCGGAAAGCGGCGTGCTGCCCTTTGCGGAGGAGGACATCACCCGCAAGTGGCGCCTGCAGCCGGGCAAGATGCTGCTGATCGACCTCGAGGAAGGCCGCATCATCGAGGATGACGAGCTCAAGGCGGAACTCGCCAACGCCCATCCGTACGAGAAGTGGCTCAGCAAGGCGCAGTACAAGCTGCGCGACCTCGAAGCGGTCGAAACCGATGCCGGGGCCGTGCGTGAGGCAGAAGACAGCCTGCTCCAGCGCCAGCAAGCCTTTGGCTACACGCAGGAAGACATCGGCCGCTTCATTGAGCCCATGGCCACCAAGGGCGACGATCCGATCGGTTCGATGGGCACCGACACGCCGATTGCCGTGCTGTCGGGCAAGAGCCGCCTGCTATACGACCATTTCAAGCAGAACTTCGCCCAGGGCACCAACCCGCCGACCGACCCGATCCGCGAGGAACTGGCCATGAGCCTGCTGTCGATGATCGGCCCGCGCCCCAACCTGCTCGGTCGCGAAGCG
>CAYOSE010000086.1:0-10195 GCA_964406535.1 uncultured Sphingomonadaceae bacterium | reverse complement strand
CCGAAGCTGCCGCCGATCACCACGGTGACCTTGGGCACGGTCGCGGTTGCCACGGCGGTGACCAGCTTCGCGCCGTGCTTGGCGATGCCTTCCGCCTCGTACTTGCCGCCGACCATGAAGCCGGAGATGTTCTGCAGGAACAGCAGCGGGATGCCGCGCTGGCAAGCCAGCTCGATGAAATGCGCGCCCTTCTGCGCGCTTTCGGAGAACAGCACGCCGTTATTGGCGAGGATCGCCACCGGCATGCCCCAGATATGCGCGAAGCCGCAGACCAAAGTCGCGCCGAACTCGCGCTTGAATTCGTGGAACTCACTGCCGTCGACGATGCGGGCGATGACCTCGTGCACGTCATAGGGCGCGCGGACGTCGTCCGGGATGATCGAATAAAGCTCTTCAGCGGCGAATTTCGGCGCGCGCGGTTCGCGCAGCTCGACCTTCGCGCCATCGTTTGCGCCCAGATGGCTGACGATATCGCGCACGATGGTCAGCGCATGGGCGTCGTCGTCGGCGAGGTGGTCGACCACGCCCGACTTCTTCGCATGCAGCGCACCTCCACCCAGATCCTCGGCGGAAATCTCCTCGCCCGTCGCGGCCTTCACCAGCGGCGGACCGGCAAGGAAGATCGTACCCTGCTCGCGCACGATCACGCTTTCGTCCGACATGGCAGGCACGTAGGCACCGCCCGCCGTGCAGCTGCCCATCACGCAGGCGATCTGCGGGATGCCCATGCTGCTCATCTGCGCCTGATTGTAGAAAATGCGCCCGAAATGCTCGCGGTCGGGGAAGACCTCCGCCTGATAGGGCAGGTTCGCGCCGCCGCTGTCGACCAGGTAGACGCAGGGCAGGTGGTTCTGCTGCGCGATTTCCTGCGCGCGCAGATGCTTTTTCACCGTCATCGGGTAGTAGGAACCGCCCTTCACGGTCGGGTCGTTGGCGACGATCATCACCTGCCGTCCGCTGACCCGCCCGATCCCGGTGATCATGGAAGCGCCGTTGACGTCGCCTTCATACATGCCGTTGGCGGCCAGCTGGCCGGTTTCGAGGAACGGCGAACCCGGATCGAGCAGCCGCTCAACCCGCTCGCGCGGCAGCAGCTTGCCACGTGCGACATGCCGCTCGCGATGCCGCTCCGCGCCGCCCAGCGCAGCCTGCGCCACCGTGTCGCGCAGTGTGTCGGCGAGCGCCTTGTTATGCTCGTAGCGCGCCTTTGCCTCCGGGCTGTGCGCGTCCAGACTGCTCGTCAGAACAGGTCCACTCATGATCAGGCTCCGATCAGTTCACGGCCGATAAGCATTCGGCGAATTTCGTTGGTCCCGGCACCGATATCCAGCAGCTTGGCGTCACGGAAATAGCGCTCGACGGGCCAGTCCTTGGTGTAGCCCGCACCACCCAGCGCCTGAATGGCTTCATTGCCGACCTTGACCGCGTTCTCGCTGGCGAGAAGGATCGCGGCGGCCGCGTCATAGCGTGTGGTGTTACCCGCATCGCAGGCCTGCGCGACGCTGTAGACATAGGCGCGCGCGGAATTGAGCGCGACGACCATGTCGGCCAGCTTGCCCTGCATCAGCTGGAACGCGCCGATGGGCTTGCCGAACTGCTTGCGCTCGCGAATGAAGGGCAGGACCGTGTCGAGGCAGGCCTGCATGATGCCGAGCTGAATGCCCGACAGCACGACCCGCTCGTAATCGAGGCCGCTCATCAGGATGCCGACACCGCCATGGAGCGGCCCCATCAGGCATTCGTCGGGCACGAAGCAATCGTCGAACACCAGCTCCGCCGTGGGCGAGCCGCGCATGCCCATCTTGTCGATCTTCTGACCAATGGAGAAGCCGGCGAAATCCTTCTCGATCAGGAAGGCGCTGATGCCCTTGCTGCCGGCGCTGGCATCGGTCTTGGCATAGACCACCAAAGTGTCGGCATAGGCGGCGTTGGTGATCCAGAACTTGGTGCCGTTGAGCCGCCAGCCGCCGTCGACCTTGTCGGCCTTCAGCTTCATCGAAACGACATCCGACCCGGCGGAGACTTCCGACATCGCGAGCGAACCGACATGCTCACCCGAGATCAGCTTGGGCAGGTACCTGGCCTTCTGCTCGGCATTGCCCCAGCGGCGGATCTGGTTGACGCACAGGTTCGAATGCGCGCCGTAGCTCAGGCCGATGCTGGCACTGGCACGGCTGACTTCCTCGACCGCGACGACATGTTCGACATAGCCGAGGCCGAGACCGCCGTCGGCCTCGGCTACGGTAATGCCGTGCAGGCCGAGCGCGCCCATTTCGGGCCACAGGTCGCGCGGGAACCAGTCTTCCGCGTCGATCTGCGCGGCCAGCGGCGCGATCCTGTCTGTTGCAAACTTTTGCGTGGCATCGCGGATCATCTCCGCATTTTCGCCGAGCGCGAAGTTGAAGTCGACCATATGCAAATATCCTCTTCCCTCACCGCGCCATAGCCAAGTTTCAACATTAATCCAAATTGCATTATCGGCAGGCAAGCTATAGTTTGTATCTATGATTGATCGCTCCCAGCTGCGCTATTTCCTTGCCGTGGTCGAGCAGGGTAATTTCTCCCGCGCCGCCGCGCAGTGCAACGTGACCCAGCCGACCCTGTCGGTGGCGATCAAGAAGCTTGAGAGCGATCTCGGTACCAAGCTGTTCGCGCGCAACAGCCGCCGCGTGCGACTGACGCGCGCAGGAACGCGGTTTCTCGACCATGCCCGCCGGATCGAGAATGAGTTCAACCTCGCCGCGCGCTCGGCGCAGGACCAGCCGGAGGAGCCGGAACTGCGGATCGGCGTGCTGCTGAGCGTGCCGGGAGCGATCGTTGCCGAGGCCATGGCCACGCTGCATCGCGATGCGCCTGGCGTCCGGGTCGAGCTGATCGAGGGGAACGAGCGCGAGCTGGCGAACCTGCTGTCGCGCCGCCGGATCGACGTGGCGCTGACGCTGGTCGAGCGCGGCAGCAGCCGCTTTGCCGAACGCCGACTGTTCGAGGAAGGCTATTCACTGGCGGTGGCGACCGGCCACCCCTCAGCGGGCAGCGAAACGGTCGACTCGTCGCTGGTCGCCGAGGACATGATGATCGTGCGGCGACATTGCGAAGTGCTGTCGGAGACCAGCCGCTATTTCACCCAGCGCGGAGTCCGGCCTCACTTTGCCTACCGCTCGGCCAATGAGGAACGCGTGATGCAACTGGTCGCCAGCGGGCTGGCGGTCACGGTGATGCCTGATTGCTATCGCAGCGCGGGGATCGCCCGCCCGAAATTGCAGGGCTTCGACCTGCGGCGCGCGATCGGCTTTGCCTATAACAGCGACGCGGAAAGCGAACCGCATACCGACCATGTCGCGCTGAAGGCGCTGGAGCAGGCGGTGCTCGTCAACTGCACGCAATAGGCTAGGCCGACGCCATCGAGATGGTCCGCTGGGCAGCCTTGAGGTGCGGGATGTCGAACATCTTGCCGTCGATCCCGACCGTGCCGGTGCCCGGCTGCGCCTCGAACGCGGCGACCACGCGGCGGGCGAAGGCGACCTCCTCCTCGCTCGGCGTGAAGCTCTCATTGATGCCCGCGACCTGCCCCGGATGGATCGCGAGACGGCCGGTAAAGCCCTCGCTGCGCGCCTCGCGGCTGGCGCGGCGCAGCCCCTCGTCATCGCGGAAATCGGCGTAGAGCGTGTCGATCGCCTGCACGTTGCTGGCATGGGCGGCCATCAGGGTGAGCGAGCGGACCACCTTGTAGGTGAACGCCCATTCGCCGTCGGGGCCGCGATTGGTGCTGGCCCCCAGTGCAGCGGACAGATCCTCTGCCCCCCAGGTCAGCCCGATCATGCGGTCGAGCCCGGCGGTCGCGTAATCGCCCAGCCGGAAGGGGGCGAGCGGAGTCTCGGTCGCGACCGGCAGGATCAGCGTGCTGCCGGACGCAAGCCCATGCTGGGCTTCAAGCGCGTCGATCATCTCGCCGAGTGCGCGGACATCGTCCGGCCCGTCGACCTTGGGCTGCACGATTCCGTCCGGTGCCGCAGCCATCACTGCCGCAAGGTCGTCTTGCGTCATGCCGGTGTCGAGCGGGTTCACCCGCACCCATAGCTGCGAATCGCGGCTCTCATGCGGACGGTCGGCGAGGAAGCGCGCGGTCAGTTCACGCGCGGCAGGCTTGTTGGCAGGGGCGACCGCATCTTCGAGGTCGATGATGACCGCATCGGCGCCGCAGCCATCGGCCTTGCCCTGCTTCTTCTCGCTGTCACCGGGGATGAACAGCCAGGAACGGATGATCTTCGTCATGCCGCAGGCTTCTTGTGCTGCAGGCCGCTGCGCTTGCAGCTGGCGACGAGCTTGTCGTCCTGATTATAGGCGCGGTGGATGAAGGTGACGATCCCGGCATTGGGGCGCGACTTCGATTCGCGCAGTTCCGCCACCTCGGTCTCGATCCGCAGCGTGTCGCCGACGAAGACCGGCGCGGGGAAGCGCACTTCGTCCCAGCCGAGATTGGCGACCGCCGTGCCAAGCGTCGTGTCGCCAACCGACACGCCGACCATCAGGCCGAGCGTGAAGGTCGAGTTGACGATGATCTTCCCGTAATCGGTCGACTTCATGTACTCGGCATCGAGATGCAGCTGCGCCGGATTATGCGTCATCGTCGAAAACAGCAAATTGTCCGTTTCCGTGACCGTGCGCCGAATGTCGTGACTGAAGATCTGGCCGACCTCCAGCTCGTCAAACCACAATCCCGCCATAGCAATCTCGTCCTTCTGCTGGCGCGCCTGCCGACCGGGCCAGCGCGCCGTTCATCCTCTGCACTATGCCGCGCCCGCCAGTGAGCGGGGCCGCCGCGCCCGTCAGTTGAAGATCTCGAACAGGCCAGCCGCGCCCATGCCGCCGCCCACGCACATGGTGACGACGCCATATTTCGCGCCGCGACGACGCCCTTCGAGCAGCACATGTCCGGTCATCCGAGCGCCGCTCATGCCATAGGGGTGGCCCATGGCGATCGCGCCGCCCGAGACGTTGAGCAGCTCATCGGGGATACCCAGCTGGTCGCGGCAATAGATGACCTGCGAGGCGAAGGCTTCGTTCAGTTCCCACAGGCCGATGTCATCGACGGTGAGGCCGTTCTTCTCCAGCAGCTTGGGCACGGCGAAGACCGGGCCGATGCCCATTTCCTCCGGACCGCAGCCCGCCACGGCCATGCCGCGATAGGCGCCGAGCGGGGTCAGGCCGCGCCGGGCGGCCTCGGCGGCGCTCATCAGCACCAGCGCCGCCGCGCCGTCGGACAGCTGGCTGCTGTTGCCGGCGGTGACCGACGAGCCTTCCGCCGCCAGCTCCATGCCGCCCTTGAAGGCGGGCGGGATCGCGGCGATCGATTCGGCGGTGGTGCCGGGACGAATGCCCTCGTCCTGTTCCAGCGTGACGTCCTGCATGCTGGTCTCGCCGGTTTCCTTGTCGACGACGACCTTGGTGGTCGCCATCGGCACGATCTCGTCGGCGAAGACACCAGCGGCGGTCGCCGCCGCCGCGCGCTGCTGCGAATTCGCGCCCAGTTCGTCCTGCGCCTCGCGACTGACGCCATAGCGGCGCGCGACCATCTCGGCCGTTTCCAGCATCGGCATGTAGAGTTCGGGCAGGTGCTCGGCGAGGTAGGGGTCCTGGTAGCGGAACAGGTTCATCTTGTCGTTCTGGACGAGCGAGATCGATTCGACGCCGCCCGCGACGGCGATATCCATGCCGTCGCTGATGATCTGCTTGGCCGCGGTCGCCAGTGCCATCAGGCCCGACGAGCACTGGCGGTCGATGCTCATCCCGGCGACCGAGGTGGGCAGGCCGGCGCGCAGCGAAGACTGGCGGGCGATGTTGAAATGGGTCGAGCCCTGCTGCATCGCGCAGCCCATGACGACGTCCTCAACCTCTGCGGGGGCGATACCGGCGCGCTCTACCGCATGGGCAATCGCATGCCCGCCGAGCGCCTGCGGCTGGGTGTCGTTGAAGGCGCCGCGATAGGCCTTCCCGATCGGGGTACGGGCGTAGGAAACGATGACAGCTTCACGAACGGACATGACAATCTACCTTCTTGGTCAGCCTCAAACCATTAAACTCATTCCACAGCGCCAGACATATGGCAGGCCCGGTCCAACCCGGTACCTACCGCCTGCGACACTGGCCGCCCCGTGGACGAGGCCATGGGAGTAGGCGTGGACGCTGTGGACGAATTGTAGGACAAAGCCGCTACGGGATCAGCACTCGTTCCGCAAGCGAAACGAATCGAACAACCTGCCTTCCCCCGGGCTCCACCCCATGCGTCGTCTCTAACCGGACTTGCGCCCTGCATGGTCGGGGATGGTCGCCCCGTCAACGGGAAAGCCCGGCGAAGGGCATTACGAAACATTGCGCCAAACCACTTCTTGGGCTGCCGCGACCGGGAGATTCCCGGAAGATTTTGGGCCGGATTCGCGACGAGGCCGGAAACCCCGATTTCGTCACACACAAGTCACATCCTTGTTGCACCGATTCCGGCGCGACTTGGCAGGGAATCGGCGAATGAACCGGGTGAGCATCTTCACGACCGACCGCGCGGCGGCGCGCTTCAGTCCGCTGGAGCTGCCCGACAGCGTGTTCACCTTCGAACTGCTGACCCCGGATGGCCCGCGCAAGCTGGTCGAAGGATCGACCTGGGCATTCATCGACTGGGTGATGGAAGACCTCTCGGGCCTCGAAATGTGCCGCCGGTTGCGCGCCGACAAGCGCTTTGCCGAAACGCATGTGACTTTGGTGCTGGAAGAGGATGACCCGGAAGACCGCCGCCGTGCGCTGAAGGCCGGGGCTGACGACTACGCAATCGGACCGCTCGACCGCCAGGCCATGCTCGACCGGGTGCTGGCGCTGTTCTCCGCGCGCAGCTCCGCCCAGGCCGGACAGGTGATCGAGGCGGGCGAGCTGGCGATCAACATCTCGGGCGAGCAGGCCCGGTGGAAAGATCAGCTGGTGCCGCTGCGCCCGAACGAGTTTCGCGTGTTGCGCTTCATGGCCGAGAACCCGAACCGCATCCTGACCCGCAAGGAACTGGTCGAGGCATTAGGCAAGGCGGGCGACCCCGATTACCTGCGGACGGTCGATGTGTGGATCAAGCGGCTGCGCTTCGGCCTGAGGAGCGCGGATGCCGGGCACTTGCTGCGGACCGTCCACGGCAAGGGCTACGTGCTCGACCTGCCCTGACCCTACCGGCCCTGAGCGGTACTGAACCGGGCCACAGACGGGCCACGACTGTCCGCCAGAGGCCTGCCCATATCCTCGACGCCCCAACGAAAAGGGCCCCCACCTCGCGGCAGGGGCCCTCTCACATTTCAGGTGTTCAGATCAGAACGTGACCGATACCGAGGCGGAGAAGCTCTGCCCAATATCGTAGGAATTGTTCTCGATCCTGAGGCCGGTGTCGTTGGTCTGGTATTCCTCGTGGTCGGTCCCAAGCAGATTGCGCGCCTCCAGCTTGAACTCGGCCTCGGTCCCGCCAATCGTGAAACCCTGCCGCGCGACCAGGTCGAGCGTGATGCCCGGCTTCTCGATAACGTCGGACAGGCCGTTACTGCCGCGCAGCGCGACGCGCTCGCTGGCGCAGGAGAACAGCACCGTCAGCTGCTGCAGCTTGTCGACGTCTTCCAGCCCGAACTGCAGGTTCACCAGATGATCGGACTGGCCGACCAGCGGCGAGCCATCGGTGAAATACTGCGATGCCTGCGCGTTCGGATTGCGGTTCTGGCCAACCACGACATCCACAGTATCGGTGTCGGATACCGACAGTTCCGACTTGGTGTAGGTGTAGTTGGTGACGAAAACGAGCTGCTTGGATTCGAACCAGCCACCCAGATCGTACAGGTCGTGGAAGTACTGCAACTCCAGCTCGCCACCGACCAGCGTCGCCTTGGGCGCATTGGCGTAGCTGATGAAGCGTTCGCCAGCCGTCAGGCCGACATAGACTTCGATCGGATCCTGAATGTCCTTGTAGAAGCCCGCTACCGAGACCCGGCTCTGGCCGCCGAGATAATATTCGGCGCGCGCTTCGAAGTTCGTCAGCTCACTGTCGGTCAGGAAGGGGTTACCGCTATAGGCGCGGTTGGTTTCCGGATCGAAGTAACGCTGGCGGACCAGTTCGCGGAACTGCGGCCGGGCAATCGTCTTCGAGCCGCTGACGCGCAGCTGCAGATCGTCAGTGGGCTCCCAGGTCACCGTCGCGCCCGGCAGCCAGTAATCGTTCTTGGCACTGACCGGCGAGCCTTGCGTCAGCGCGCCGACCGGGGTCGTGATCTGCTCGGCGGTCTCGAAGCGGACACCGCCCTGCACGGTCAACGTGCTCAACGGCACCCACTGCGCCTGCCCGTAACCGGCATGGACCGTCAGGTCGGCGGTGAAGGCCGGGTCCTGGAAGTCGTTGTCGATCAGGCCGACATCGAACATGTTGTAGGTCGCCGAATTGAGCACCAGCCAGGGCGAGCGCGTACCGACCAGTTCGAGGATCTGCTGCAGGCTGGCGATGCCATTGGCCCCCAGCCCCGGACCGTCGACCTCGGGATCGGTGACGTAGAAGTCGGGATCGACATCGACGTTGAAGGTAAAGGAACGACGCTCGGAATAGCGGTGCGTGTCCGAATAGGCATAGCCCACGGTCGCCGACAGATTGTCGGTCAGCTCGTAGCTGAGGTCGAGCCCGCCGAACCACAACTCTTCCTGCAGGTCGGAGAAGGACACATCGACGCCGGTTTCCTGGAAACCGCTGCCGATGCTCTGGCCCAGATCGATCATGTATTCGTTGCGCCACGGGGCCTGCGCGTTGGGCGTGCTGTCGCGCCCGTAGACATAGGTCAGGTTGTAGGGCGCCTCGCGGTCGGTGCGGGCATAGCCGCCCCGGACATCGACGCTGAGCCGGTCGAATTCGAATTCGCCGACCAGCTGGCTGTCCATCAGCTGCCGTTCGTACCAGCCGGTGTTCTGCGACAGGAAGTCGAAGGTCTGGAATTCGAACGGGCGCACATAGCTGGCGAGGCTCGCCTGCTTGACCGTGTCGCGGATGAACAGATTGGTCCAGCGGATCGTGTGCTCGCCGACTTCCAGCCCGACGCCCAGCAGGGCGTTGAAAAGCATGGAATTATCGGTCTTGAACTCGGTCTCGTTACGGTCGAGCTCGGTCGAGTTGGGGCCCGCTTCCTGCCGCGTGATGACGCGGTTGCGCCACTTGTTCGACAGGCTGGAGGTGAACACGATCCCCAGCCGACCGTCGCCGCCGATGTCGAAGGCGGTGCCGGCGGTCAGGCCGAGCGAGAAGTTCGCGCGCAGGTCGCCGATCTGCTGCAGGGTGGTAAACTGCGACGGGGTCAGCGTGCTGGCGATGCCCTCGATCGTCGACTGGTCGAGCGAATCGAGCAGGACGCCATCGTTCTGCGAGGCCATCAGGAAGCTCTGCAGCGGGCTGGAAAGGTCGCGCGCACCGCTGTCGAAGCCGGTCCAGTCAAGCTCGCTGCCGTAATAGGCATAGCCGTTCTGGAAGGTGGTTTCGGTATCGCCGGAAAGTCCGCCGCTGATCGTGACGAAGCTTTCGTCCGGGATCGCGCGCGTGGTCAGGTTGATGACGCCGCCGCCGAACTCACCCGGATAGTTGGGCGAATAGGTTTTCTGCACGAGGCTGGAGGCGACCACGTTGGTCGGGAAGATGTCGAGCGGGACGACGCGGCTGAGCGGTTCGGGGCTCGGCAGCGGCAGGCCGTTCAGCAGGGCCAGCGAATAACGGTCACCCAGGCCGCGAACATAGACGCGGCCGTCGCCGACCACCGACAGGCCGGTGACGCGGCCCAGCGCGCCAGCGATATCGCCTTCGCCGGTGCGGGCGATTTCCTCGCTGGAAAGGACCGAGATCACCTGTGACGAGTTGCGGATCGGGTCGCGATTGATCCGTCCGGTAACGATGATGGTGTTGCCGCCCGGAATCGAAATATCGGGCTCCTGATACTGGTCGTCTTCGCCCTCCGGCGCGCCATCGACCTGATCGAGCGAAGCATCCGCTGCCGCATCTGTATCCGCATCCTGGGCATGGACCATGCCGGGGAAGGTGAGTGCGGTGGTGAGCAAGAGCAGCCCCGCCAGCTGCTTGCCAGTGGTCATGATAACGACCCCCTCATATTAGAAGCCCTGAGATTATGCGGGCCCTGAAATTGTATGGGCTGTG
>CAYOSE010000085.1:0-10228 GCA_964406535.1 uncultured Sphingomonadaceae bacterium | reverse complement strand
TATGCTCGACATCGGGCTTCTGCATCATTTCGAGGAATTGCCGCGCATAGGCGCTCAGCGATTCCACATAGCGCCGCTGCCCCTCGGCATAGATCGTATCGAAGGCGAGCGAGGACTTGCCGCTGCCCGAAAGCCCGGTGATCACGATCAGCGCATCGCGCGGCAGGTCGATATCGACACCCTTGAGGTTGTGTTCGCGCGCGCCGCGCACGGAGATCTTTGTCAAAGCCATGAGGAGAGGATGTTCCGTAAATGTTCTTGGGCGTCAAGGGTGCCTGGCGGCTTCTCGACCATTTGGGCATGGCTGCGCGATGATGCAACGCCGCACCGGCGCGTTAACGAAATGCCGAAGCCCGGCGCCGGTGAAAAATCCCGGTATTTCAGGTGGCAAGCCTCGCCACGACCGCGAGTGTCGCATTCTTCCAAACAAAGGCAATAAACTGTAAACCTCGCGAGGCGACGGCCCTTTAACCGGATCCGGCGCATAGGCTCGCCATGGGCCAGCACGTCAGCATAGATTCTTCGGATTGCGAGCGCGCGGGCTACGCGGAGGCGCTGCACGACCGGCAATGGGCTTGCGAGGTCGAGCGCGAGACCGTGCGGATGGTCTCCGAGCGCGAAAAGCACACGCTGGCGGCCAACCTCATCGGCTGGCTCGGCTGCTGCATCGCCGCCAATTTCCTGCCCGATCCCTCGATCATGGGCATCCCGCTGCTGCTGCGGCTGGTGGCGATCGCCTCGACCCGGATCAGCTGCCAGGCGCTGCGCCGGAAACTCCAGAAGGGCCAGAGATACAAGCGCGAATTGCAGCTGATCCAGGCATCCCTTAGCCTTTCCGGCGTCACCTGGGCGATGCTGCTGTGGCCGCTGTTCCCGCTGCTGGGCGAAAATCCCTTTGCCAACACCATTCTGGGTATCGTGATCGTCGGTGCGTCGCTGGTCGGCGGATTTCTCGGCCCCCTGCCCCGCTTGCTGCTGACCTATACGGCGACCTTTCTGCTCACGCTGCTGGTCGGCATGGGGCTGGGAGAAGGTCCGGTCCCGCTGGCCGGACTGCTGGCGGCGGGCTGTATCAGCATGGGCATGACCGCCTACAGCCTCGGCTCGGCGCGCGAGGCGCGGGCGATGGCCGCCGCACTGGTCGAGAACCGGCGGCTGGGGATCGAGCTGACCGAGGCGCTGCATCATGCCGAGTTCCTGTCGCAGCGCGACCCGCTGACCGGCTTGCTGAACCGCCGCGCCTTTTTCGAGCAGATGGACAGCAGCAAGGACGCGATGAAAGGGTCGCGCCACCTGCTGACGTTCGACCTCGACCATTTCAAGCGGATCAACGACACGTTCGGCCATGCGGTGGGCGACCGGGTGCTGATCGCGGTGGCCGACTGCATCCGCGAGGTGCGCGACCAGTTCCCGCAGCATGTCTACTGCGCGGTGCGGACCGGGGGCGAGGAATTCCTCATCCTGCTGACCGGCATGGAAAACGTGCTCGCCCGCCAGTTCGCCGAGGTGCTGCGCCAGCGCATCACCCACATCTCCGCCGAACTGGAGGTGCCGGGGCTCGCGACCTCGGCCAGTTTCGGGCTGGTCGGGATAAGGCGTGGAGAGAGCATCGACGAGGCCTCGGTCCGCGCCGACCGCGCGCTGTATCAGGCGAAGGAAACGGGCCGCGACCGGGTGGCCGTGGCGGAAGTCGGCTGATCTGTGTTTCAGGTGCCCTGAAAAATTTGCGGCACCGGCCCGCTCCCCCGCCCAGCCTCCCGACAGGATGACTTCGGAGAGCTTGGACGGGGACGCGACACGGTGCAGCCCAGTTCAGCCCGCGCGCGCCACCAGCGCCCGCGCACCGGGCTCGCCCAGCCAATGCGCGGTGACGCCCCAGACACTGGCGAGGATTTCAGCGGACAGCGCCGCTTCGGGCGCGCCGGAGGCCAGCAGGCGCCCTTCGCCGAGCACCAGCACCTGATCGGCATGGTTCATCGCCAACGACAAATCGTGCAGCACCAGCGCCACGCCCGCGCCATCATCGGCCGCCGCGCGCAGCTGCGCCAGCAGGCGTTGCTGGTGGGCGAGGTCGAGCGCGGCGAGCGGCTCGTCGGCGAGGATCCAGCGCGGTTCGCCAGCCAGCACCCGCGCGAGCAGCGCCCGCGCCCGCTCCCCGCCGGAGAGCTGCGAGACGGGTCTTTGGCGCAGTTGTTCAAGGTCGAGCCCGGCAAGCGCGGCTTCCACGGCGGCGCGCCCCTCATCGCGATGCGGCAGGCGGCCCAGGCGCACAAGGCTCTCGACCGCTACGTCCCAGGCGACCTCGCCCTCTTGTGGGAGATAGCCGATCGCCCTGGCGCGGTCGCGCGGGGGCATGGCGTGGATATTCCGGCCGTCGAGCGTCGCCTGACCGGCTTCGGGGGGCAGCAATCCGGCCAGCGCCAGCAGGAGGCTCGACTTGCCCGCGCCGTTGGGCCCGCAGATCGCGGTGATCGTGCCGGGAGCGAGGCTGGCCGAGAGCTGCTCGACCACGCCGCGCCCGCCCCGCGTGACGCTGAGATTGTCCGCGCGCAGCATCACAGCGCCCCCCGCCGCATCCGCAGCAGCAACAGCAGGAAGAACGGCGCACCGATCAGGCTGAGCGCAATGCCGAGCCTGAGCTCGGTCACCAGCGGCAGGATGCGGCACAGCGCATCGGCGACCACCACCAGCACCGCGCCCGCCAAGGCGCTCGGCACGATCAGGCTGGAGGGGCGACGGTCGGTCAGCGGGCGCACCAGATGCGGGACGATCAGCCCGACAAAGCCGATGATGCCGGCCACCGCCACACCGCCGCCCACGGTCAGGCCGACGCCCGCGATCAGCAGCCAGCGCAGCCGTCCGGTATCGGTGCCGAGCGAGCGCGCCGCCGCCTCTCCCAAAGTCAGCGCGTCGAGCCCGCGCCCGGCCGCCATCAACACGCCCAGCCCGGCGACGGTCAGTGGCGCAGCGACCAGCACATCGCTCCAACTGCGGTCGGTCAGCGCGCCCATAAGCCAGGTGACGATCGCACTCATCGCGAAGGCATTCGGCGCGAGGCTGATCACGAGCGAGGTCAGCGCGCCCGCCAGGCTGGCGATCATCATGCCCGCCAGCGTGAACAGCGCGATCCCCGCACTGCGCCCGGCGATCAACGCCAGCAGCGCCATCGCTCCGGCTGCTCCGGCCAGCGCAAAGAGGGGCAGCGCCCAGATATCGGTGAGGCCGAGCCTGAGGCTCAGCACGGCGCCGAGGGCCGCTGCCGGGGCAATGCCGAACAGGCCCGGATCGGCCAGCGGATTGCGGAGATAGCCCTGCATCGCCGCGCCCGCCGCGCCGAGCCCCGCGCCGACCAGCAACCCAAGCAGCGCGCGCGGCAGCCTGAGGTCGGCGAGGATCACCACTGCATTGGGCGTCGTCGCCGGGTCGAGCCACACCCGCCCCGCCAGCAGCGAGAGCGGCAGCACCAGCGCCAGCAGCGCGGCAAAGATCAGCGTCGCGCGACTCATGGCAGGCTCTCGCGAATTTCTCCCAGCCGGTCGAGCAGGCGCGGGATGGTCGGCCCGCCGCAGAACAGCAGGGTCGGGTCGAGCGTGCGGTATTGTGTGCCCGCCAGCGTCCGCAGCACCGGATGGGTCAGCATCCGCTCCTCACCCGCCGCGACGATAAGCGCGGGCGGATCGGCCAGCACCTCCTCCAGCGGCAGATAGGCGCCCTGCCCCAGCCCGCGCGCGGCGGACTGGCTGGGGAATCCGGCATGGTCGAACAGCTGCATGGCGAGCGTCTCCTCGCCCGGCACGATGCCGCCAGCCTGCCACAGCAGCGTCGGGATTTCCGGGCCCGTATGGCGCGCTGACGTCAAGGCCACCGTGATGTCACCCACCAGTGCCTCGCCCCGTTCGGGCTGGCCCACGGCCCCGGCCAGAGTGCGGACCTGCGCGAGGCTCTGGTCGATATCCTGCGCGATGGGCAGCGTGACTACGGCGATACCTTCGCGCTCAAACGCGGCGCGGTTGCGCGGCGCGAGGAAGATGTCGGCGACCACCGTGTCCGGCGCGAGCGCCAGCACCTCCTCGACCGTGCCCGAGGTGCTCGCATAGCGGCGCGCCTGTTCCGCTGGCATCGAGGCGCTGGCCGGGTCGTGGCTGTAGTGTGAGACCGCCAGCAGCTGCCCCGGTGCCGCGACCTCGGCCAGAATGGCATCGGCGCAGGGGTTGAGGCTGACCACGGCAGGCGTATCGGTGGGTCGGGCGGCCCGCTCTCCGCCGGCAGGGGCGCAGGCCCCCGCCAGCAGCGCCAGTGCGGCGACAGGCAGGGCCGCCCGCAGCGTCACAGTTTCGCCCGCAGCCCGCCGAAGACACCGCGTCCGGGCGTATTGTAGCCTGCCGCTGTCTGGTAATCCTCGTCGAGCACATTCTCGATCCGCCCGAACACCTCGAGCCGCTCGCCCACCGGCACCGAGGCGCGCAAGGTCACCACCTCGTAGGGGTCGAGGCGGACGAGATTGGCGTTGGTGTCGAAACTGTCGCTCACCGCGCGAAGATCGCCGCCCAGCGTGAGCCCGGCAAGCGGCGTCTGCCAGTCCGCGCTCAGCGTCAGCGCCGTGCCGGGGCGCCGCCCCTGTTCGTTGCAGCTGTTGGGGCCCGCGCGCAGCTGGGTGTCGAGCACCGTATAGGCCGCCAGCAGCGCCAACCGGGGCGTGGGGTGGAGCGTGGCCTCCATCTCGACCCCGCGGGCGCGCACGCTCTCGGTGTTGAAATAGCGGAAACTGGTGCTGTCATATTCGATCTGGTTGTCGATATCGCGCTGGAACAAAGTCACGTCGAACAGGAACAGCCCGCCGCGCTGGCCAAACTCTACACCGATATCGTAGTTCTGGCTGTCCTCCGGCGCGAGTTCGGGATTGCCCGAAAAGCCGTCATAGAGCTGGTACAGGCTTGGCGCGCGATAGCCCTCGCCATAGCTCGCATGGAGCCGCGCCTCGTCCGATATGGCATAGCTGGCATCGGCGCCGAAGCTGACCTCCGACCCGAACAAGCTGCCGTCGTCGAGGCGCACCCCGCCCGCCAGCGCGAGGCCGCCCGTCGCCAGCGACAGCTGGGCATAGCCGCCGCGCCGCTCCATCCCGGCATCGCCGCCATAATTGGTGGTGTAGCTGGTCCACTCGTAATAGCCGCCCGTATGCAGCGTGAGCGGTTCGCCAAGGTCGATCACGGCGCGCAGGTCCGCGCGGTTGAGATTGCCGTCGCCGATGAAGGGGCCAAACGCGCTGGTGCTCAGCCGGTGGGTATCGGCAAAGGAAAAGGTCCCGCTGACCTCAAGCCCGTCGCCCGCATAATCGAGCGAGGCATGCCCAGAATATTGCTCGGTATCCTGCGTGTCCTCGGTATCGCCGAAATTGTCGATCTCGACCGTGCCATCGGCATAGCGGCCCCCGGCGCGCAAGGTCAGCGTATCGGTGATCGCGAACCGGCCATTGGCCCCGAAGGCGACCTGCTCAAACCCGTCTTTCTCGCTACCCGAGGCGAGCGCCGAAAAGCCTTCGTTCTCAAACCAGCTGCCATAGGCCGTGAGGCCGAACCGCTCCCCGGCATAGCTGGCGCGTCCGGTCAGGTAGAGCGTGTCGCGGCTGCCATATTCGATCGACGCCTCGGCCCCGGTCTGGTCCTGCGCGGTGGTGATGAGGATCACCCCGCCAACCGCCGAGCTGCCCCAGATCGTGCTGTTCGCGCCGCGCAGCACCTCGATCCGCTCGACCGCGCCGGGCAGCAGGTTGGTGAGGTCATAGCCGTTGCCGACCGCCGAAGGATCGGCCACGCGCACCCCGTCGATCATGGTCAGCACCTGGTCGTTGTCCGACCCGCGAATCCGCACGCCGGTGACCGCGCCCACGCCGCCATTGCGATTGATCGAGATGCCCGGAACCCGCTCCAGCACGCGGGTGATGTCGGCGCCCTGCACGCTTTCGATCTCATCGCGGTCGATGATCGTGATCGCCTTGCCGGTATCGGCGATGGGGGTATCCGTGCCGGTCGCCAGAACGACGATAGCCTCCTCGCCCGGACCCTTCTGCGCCCAAGCGGGAGCGGAAACCGAAGCAAGAACAGTACTGAAAAACAGGATTTTACGCATATTTCCTCCAACCATTTGCGAACATGTCGCTCATGGCAGGAGGCAGGGAATGCGCGCGCACCATTGCCCACGCTGATTCCGCGCTTCCGCTGGCTGGTGGTGCACCCCGCCCACTGGCCGAACGACTATCGCGGAACAGGTCTCCTGGCTCGCCGGATCGCCAGACCGCCCCCGCCTTCCCATCTGGTGCCGAGGCACAGGACAGTGGCGTCATGGAGGCGGCCCTCCCCGGTCACAGTTGCGGGGGCAGCGCGGGTTTTGCACCCGCTTCCCTCTAAGGTCCGGCTCCCCGGACATTCCGTGACAGTGCGCGGGCCCATAGGTCGCCTCGCCGCACAAGGCAATCCCGCTCACCGCCGACCGCCAAAAATTACCCGCAGGTAAAGGCGCGCTAGGTAGCCGCTGCGTAAGGGCCCGGTTAACCATGCAGTGACGCGGCCAGTCCATGTTTGCGCCTCGACCAGGGGAAGCAAGATGATTGGACGGAACAGAGTGCAGGTGGATGGCAATCGGCCCGCTGTGGCGAAGGAGAAACCTCTTCCCGCCGCAGCCGATCCAGCCGGGCCAAGCAAGGCGGTGATCCAGGCCCGCCTGACCGAAACGCTGCATGTCCAGCCGCTGACGCTATCGATCGGGGCGGTCGCAGCGTCGATCCTTGCCGGCGTCGGCGCGATCAGCAGCCACCAACCCCTGTTGTACCTGATGACCGGGCTGATTGCGGTGACCGCCATCGCCAAGATCGGAATCGGCCTGGCGCTGCGTTATGGCGATCGCGACCGGCAGCCCCTGCGCCATCGCACCATCTACAGCGTGCTGGCCATTGGCCTCTCGGCCTTAGTCGGGCTGAATGCCGGACTGGCGTTGCACCTGACAGGTCCGGGCTTCGCCGCATTGCTGTGCGTGGCCTTCGCGTTCGGCGGCGGCTCTGGCCTTGCCATGCGCCATGCCGGCCACCCGACGCTGGCGATCGCGCAAGTGGTGCTGTGCATCGCGCCGACCTTCGTCGCCTGCCTGCTGAGCGAGGCGTGGGAGTTGCATGTCTTTGCCGCCCTGTTGCCGCTGCTGACCATGGCGATGGTGTCGGTGGCCCGCGACCTCAATGCGCGCCTCGCCGACCAGATCATCGCTGGCGAGCGGCAGTCGCAGCTGGCCCGCGACGTCCAGCTACAGGCGGGCTCCGACCCGGTCTCGGGCCTGTGGAACCGCACCGGCTTTACCGAGGCGGCGGCCGCCATGGCCCGCAAGCTGCGCCCGGAAGAGCGCATGGCGGTGCTGTGGATCGACCTGCACCGCTTCCGCACGGTGAACGACACCTACGGACACGATGCGGGCGACCGGCTGCTGCGCGAATTCGCCATCCGGCTGGGCGAGGCAGCACCCCAGGGGGCCGTGCTGGCCCGCTATGGCGGCGACGATTTCCCGATCGCCTGCGCGTTGCCGAGCCCGACCGCCGCCGAGAAACTGTGCGCGGAGATCATTGCCCAGGGCGACCGGCCCTATCGCCTGAACGGTGAGCCGGTCGAGGTCGGCACCTGCATCGGCGTGGCGCTCTCCGCCGAGAACGGGCCCGGTATCCCGGCGGCCGAGATCGAGACCCTGCTGCGGCAGGCCGACCTTGCCAGTTACAACGCGCGGCTGGCGGGACGCGGCGAAATCCGCTTTTACTCCCCGGCGATGAGCCGCGCGCTGACCCAGCGCCGCGAGGTCGAGGCCGAATTGCGCGCCGCGATCCAGAAGGACGAGCTGTCGGTCTATTTCCAGCCGATCATCGACCTGCAAACGGGCCGGATCCGCGCGTTCGAGGCACTGGTCCGCTGGTTCCACCCGGAACGCGGCGAATTGCGCCCGGACCAGTTCATCCCGGTGGCCGAGACGTCGGGCCTCATCATCACGCTGGGCAACTGGATCACCCAGACGGCGGCGCGCGCCTGCGCCAGCTGGCCCGACCATATCGGGCTGGCCGTCAACCTCTCGCCCGCGCAAATCCGCGCGCCGGGGGCGGCGCTGGGCGTGCTGGCGGCGCTGCACAAGGCCGGGCTCGATCCGACGCGGCTGGAGCTGGAGGTGACCGAGAGCCTGTTTGTCGATGACGACAGCAATACCGCGCACTTCATGAACGAGCTGGCCGGAGCGGGCGTGCGCTTTGCCCTCGACGATTTCGGGACCGGTACGACCTCGCTGCGCTATATCAGCAAGTTCCCGTTCCACACGATCAAGGTCGACCGCAGTTTCGTGTCCGGCCCGCAAGCTGGGACGAAGAGCGACGCGATCATCCGCGCCGTGACCGAGATGGGCACCGCGCTGGGCATGGATATCTGTGCCGAGGGACTGGAGACGGCCGAACAGGTCGATGCCGTCCGCGCTGCCGGTTGCACGCTCGGCCAGGGCTATTACTACAGCCGCGCGCTGCCCGACCACATGGCCGCGCGACTGCTTGATGACGAGCGCATGATCCCCCGCGCATCGACCGCGGCCGCAACAGCCTGACATCATTATTGCTATTGCGAACTGATATCATTAACTCCCTCTTTTCCTTACGATTCACGGTTGCAATGCGCGCCCGCGAGGCCTAGGGCCGAGTCCGATTTAACGCGGGTTCCCGGTCCGGCGCGGCGCGGACGGGGGATTTTCCCGTTCGGTACAGCCATTCGCGCCGCCCAGGTTGAAGAGGATTGCGAAAGCAGATGGCCCGCAAAAAGATTGCTCTCATTGGCGCCGGTATGATCGGCGGAACGCTCGCCCACCTCGCGGCGAAGAAGGAAATGGGCGACGTCGTCCTGTTCGACATCGCCGAGGGCATGCCGCAGGGCAAGGCGCTCGACCTGTCGCAGTGCGGACCCGTAGAAGGCTTCGACGCGAAGATCACCGGCACCAATGACTATGCCGACATCGCCGGGGCCGACGTGGTGATCGTCACCGCCGGTGTCCCGCGCAAGCCGGGCATGAGCCGCGACGACCTGCTCGGCATCAACCTGTCGGTCATGAAGTCGGTCGGCGAAGGCATCAAGAACAACTGCCCCGACGCCTTCGTGATCTGCATCACCAACCCGCTGGACGCCATGGTCTGGGCGCTGCGCGAATTCTCCGGCCTGCCCGCCAACAAGGTGGTCGGCATGGCGGGCGTGCTCGACAGTGCGCGTTTCGCGACCTTCCTCGCCTGGGAGTTCGAAGTCAGCGTGAAGGACGTGAACGCCTTCGTGCTCGGCGGCCACGGCGACACGATGGTGCCCGTCCTCTCCTACTCGACCATTTCGGGCATCCCGGTGGGCGACCTCGCCAAGATCAAGGGCGTGGATGCGGGCCGTCTCGACGAGATCGTGCAGCGCACCCGTTCGGGCGGCGGCGAGATCGTCGGCCTCTTGAAGACCGGCTCGGCCTATTACGCGCCCGCCACCAGCGCCATCGCCATGGCCGAAGCCTATCTCGGCGACCAGAAGCGCATCCTGCCCTGCGCGGCTTACGTCGAGGGCAAGTATGGCGTTGACGGCCTCTATGTCGGCGTCCCGGCCGTTATCGGTGCCGACGGCATCGAGGACGTGGTCGAGATCGAACTGACCGCCGAAGAAGCCGCCAATCTCAAGGTCTCGACCGACGCGGTCGAGGAACTGCTGGTCGCGTGCAAGGGTCTTGAGCCCTCGCTCGCCTGATCTCCCTACTCAATTCATAGCATTCAGGAGCGACGCAGCATGTCCATCCTTATCGACAAGAACACCAAGGTCATCACCCAGGGGATGACCGGCGACACCGGCACCTTCCATACTGAGCAGGCGCTGGCCTATGGCACGCAGATGGTCGCGGGCGTGACCCCCGGCAAGGGCGGCACCACCCATATCGGCCTGCCGGTGTTCAACACCGTCTCGGAAGCCGCCAGGGAAACCGGCGCGACCGCCAGCGTGATCTACGTTCCGCCGCCCTTCGCCGCGGACTCGATCCTCGAAGCGATCGATGCGGGGATCGAGCTGATCGTTGCCATCACCGAGGGCATTCCGGTGCTCGACATGGTCCGCGTGAAGCGCGCGCTCAGCGGCTCCAGGGCGCGCCTGATCGGCCCGCACTGCCCCGGCGTGCTGACCCCCGGCGAATGCAACATGGGAATCAG
>CAYOSE010000084.1:0-10420 GCA_964406535.1 uncultured Sphingomonadaceae bacterium | reverse complement strand
ATTGCTCCCGCCGGGGCAAATGCCCAAGCGCCGCAGCGGCGGGTCGGCGGACAAGCGCATCGCGCTGTGGCATGCGCTCGCGCATATTGAATTCGTCGCCATCGACCTTGCGCTCGACCTCGTCGGGCGGTTCGGCGCTGAGATGGACCGCGACTTTGCGGCGGACTTCCTCTCCGTTGCCGCCGACGAGGCGATGCATTTCGCGCTGCTCGACCGCAAGCTGGCGAGGCTGGGGGCCGCCTATGGCGACCTGCCCGCGCATGACGGGCTGTGGCAGGCGGCGAGTGATACCGCTGGCGATGTCGCCGCACGGCTGGCGGTGGTGCCGATGGTGCTGGAGGCGCGCGGGCTTGATGTGACCCCGGCGACAATCACGCGGGTGCGCGCGCAGGGCGACGAAAACGGGGCGCGGATTCTGGAGCGAATCCTTGACGATGAGATCCGTCACGTCGCCTTCGGGTCAAAGCATTTCTCGCGAATCTGCGCTGCAAGGCGGGAAATCCCCACAATTGCTTGGAAAAGATTCGTAAAACAGCACTTCCGGGGCCGATTGAAACCGCCATTCAACGACTCAGCGCGCGAGTCAGCCGGTTTGCCGCGCGAGTACTACGCAGTGCTTGCTTGATTAACTTTTTCCACCGTAGCTTCCAAACTCGCAAGCCGGGCAATGGTTCCGCCACCGCCCGATGCACCAGATTTTGAAGAGCCCGACGGGAAGCGAATGGGTCGCTAAAAGGGGCTAAACAAAGGAAAAGCTGGCAAAAAATGGCTGAAGCCAGGCCGGTATAAGGGATCGTAATGCTGATCAAGCTCCTCCCCTGCCTCGTTGCGGCAGGCGCACTCGCCGGAAATGCTCCGGCCCACGCCAAGGACGCGGCCACGCCCGCGCCGATGGAAGGCGTCATCGCGCTGGACAACGTCGCAGCGGGCAAGGTCGGTGACGTGAAGCCGACCGGCAGCGACGAATTCCGCGAATTGTTTGCCAGCTGGGAAGCGCTTGAGCAGGGTGGCCGGGTCGACAAGAGCGGCAACATCCTCGCCGCCCCGCAGGCCAGCATGGCCGTTCCCTCGCGTATGCCGGTCGAGGATATGCGGATGACCAGCAATTACGGCATGCGGAACCACCCGATCCTGCGCCAGCGCAAGCGGCATAATGGCGTCGATCTTGCGGCGGCGCGCGGCACACCCGTCTATGCGACCGCCGATGGCATGGTTGGCATGGCCAAATATTACGGCTCTTACGGCAATTACGTGCAGATCGAGCATGGCGGCGAGCTGGAAACCCGCTATGCGCACCTCTCGTCCTACACGGTTCGCGCCGGCGACATGGTCAGCAAGGGCGACCTGATCGGCTATGTCGGCTCGACCGGTCGGTCGACCGGCCCGCACCTGCATTACGAAGTGCGGATCGAGGGTGAGCCGGTGAACCCGATTCCCTACATGGTCGCGCACAATGCCGACATCGCCGAGGGCGAAGGTGGTCGCGGCGGCCCCGAATAAGGCCTGCCGCGCGGGGCTGAGCCGGCACCCCACTGCCGGATAGCAAAAGGGCCACGGATCGCTCCGCAGCCCCTATTCTCAAAAATTACAGGTGCCAGCCTGCAGCAGCATCAGCTGCCCAGCAGGCGTTCCGCCATGGTGCGCACTTCCGCGCCCATGTCCTCGCGTTCCAGCGCCAGCGCCAGCGTGGCTTCGATAAAGCCGGTCTTGCTGCCGCAATCGTAGCGGCGCCCCTCGAAGGTGACCGCGTGGAAGGGCTGGTCGCCGATCATCTTGGCCATGGCATCGGTAAGCTGGATCTCGCCGCCCGCGCCCTTTTCCTGCCCTTCGAGCGTCCGCATGACCTCGGGCTGGAGGATGTAGCGGCCCGAGACGATCTTGTTCGACGGCGCGTCTTCGACCTTGGGCTTCTCGACCAGGCCCTTGACCTCGGTCAACGAGCCCTTCTCCTCGCCCGGCGTGATGACGCCATAGGCGAACACCTCTTCGGGCGGGACCTCGAGCACGGAAATCAGGTTGCCGCCGACCTCGTTATAGGCCTCGACCATCTGCTTCATGCAGCCCGGTTCGCCGACCATCAGTTCGTCGGGGAGCATGATCGCAAAGGGCTCGTCGCCGACGATGGCGCGCGCGCACCAGATCGCATGGCCCAGGCCCATCGGCACCTGCTGGCGGACGGTAATGATATCGCCCGGCGTTGCGCGGGTCGGGTCGAGCACGGAGAGGTCCTTGCCCCGCTCGGCCATGGTCGTCTCAAGCTCGTAAGCGATGTCGAAATGTTCGACGATGGCGGTCTTGCCGCGCCCGGTGACGAAAATCATCTGCTCGATTCCCGCCTCGCGCGCTTCGTCGACCGCATACTGGATCAGCGGGCGATCGACGATCGGCAGCAATTCCTTCGGGATCGCCTTGGTGGCGGGGAGAAACCTCGTGCCCATCCCGGCAACGGGAAAGACGGCTTTGCGGATAGGTTTTCTGGTCGTCATGTCGCAGTGCAATGAAGGTCTGCCGCAATGTGGTCAACTGACAATAATGGTGAACCTTTCACGGTCTTACCCGTTCAAAGGGTGTAGAAAGGAGCGAACAATGGTTTTGCTGAAACTCGCCGCAATCAGTGCCCTGGGCTATGTCGGGTACCGTTATTACGAAAAGCACAAGGCTGGTCAGAACGAGGCTTTTGCAGACGGACAGGCCGGGGGTGAGAACTTCGCCCAAATTCGCGACGCCGGGCCCGGGGCGATGGCCGATGGCACGGGCCGCGCCTGGACCAAGACTGACGAGGAAAGCGACGAAAGCTTCCCGGCCAGCGACCCGCCGGGCAATTACTGAGCTTGCTGGTTTGGCAGGGGACGCCTGTTAGCGATTGCCTGCCGCCACTGCCGCGAGCCGCGCGACCAGCCAGAGCCGGAGGGCGCTGGCCAGGCCGGGCGGACGGGCGGCGCGGATGCGCTCTGCATCGATCCGCGCGATGAGGGCATTGAGGGGAATGCCTTCATGCTGGGCCGCTGCACGGAGCGCCTCCCAGAAGATCGGCTCAAGACTGACCGAGGTCTTGTGGCCGGCGATCTCGACCGAGTGTTTGACCGGAGGGTGAAACAGCTCGGTCAAGGTCGCCTCTTCCTGTGATCAATTGCTGCCGCAGCCAGCGGCAACAGGATCAATACATGTGCTGGCCGCCGTTGATCGACAGCGTCGAGCCGGTGATGAACGCGCCATCCTCGCTGGCGAGGAAGCTCACCCCGCGGGCGATTTCCTCGGCATGGCCGAGACGGCCGACCGGGATCTTGGCGATGATCTTTTCCAGCACGGGCTCGGGCACGGCCGCGACCATGTCGGTGTCGATATAGCCCGGCGCGATCGCGTTGACGGTGATCCCGAAGCGCGCGCCTTCCTGCGCCAGCGCCTTGGTGAAGCCGTGAATGCCGCTCTTCGCCGCAGCGTAATTGACCTGACCATACTGCCCGGCCTGGCCGTTGATCGACCCGATATTGACGAACCGGCCCCAGCCCCGCTCCCGCATGCCGGGGAACGTGGCCTTGGCCATGTTGAAGCAGCCGCCAAGGTTGATCCGCATGACGTCGTTCCAGTCATCGAACGACATCTTGGCCAGCACGCCGTCGCGGGTGATGCCGGCATTGTTGACCACCACCTCGATCGGGCCGACTTCCTCGGCGATCTTTGCGCAGCCCGCCTGCGTGGCCTCGTAGTCGCCCACATCGAACTTGTAGGTGGGAATGCCCGTTTCGGCGGTAAACGCCTTCGCCTTCTCGTCATTGCCGGCATAATTGGCGACGACGGTAAATCCGTCCGCTTTCAGGCTTTCGCTGATAGCCCGGCCAATGCCGCGTGAACCACCGGTAACGACTGCAACACGTCCCATAGCATTTCTCCCTCTCTCATGCTTTTTGCATCCTCTGTACTGCCAACAATAAGCAGGAGACCTGTTACGCCGCAAAGAAAAAACCGCGCAAAAGCGCGGTTTTTGAAGGTTTTTTCAGCATTTGGAAAATCAGAAGCGGAACTGCGTCCCGACATAGACCGCCTGATTGTCCAATGCCTCGATATCGGGCAGCGCGGAGAGGCGTTCACGCGAATCCTCGTAGCGCACGCCAGCGGTGACATTGAGGTTCCGGAGCACGCGATAGCTGCCTGCGACATCGACCGAACGATCGACCGAGCTGCGCGCGGCGAGGCGGTTTTCCTCGGCATTGTCGGCCATTTCGACCCGCGCACCGAAGCGGCTCTTTTCCTCGGTCGTGGCGCCACGCGGGGTGAAGTCCGCCAGGTCAGGCATTTCGGCCCGCAAGATCTCGGTCGAGCCGACCGATTGCGTCGCCGCCTGGCGCGCCACCGGGGCGGCACTCGCCAGACCCATCTGCGTGAAACTGTTATAGCCGCGCGCCAGACCCAGATTGTAGCGGGTCGGCGCGATCCGCGCATCGGCGCGACCGGCAACATTGTCCTTGGCCCCGTCAATCGCCGAGCGGACCGAGATGGCCTGCGCCACATCGCTGTTGATCCGGACGGCTACGGTCACGGCGCGATCGGTGCCCGCCGCGCGGCCCGCCGGGGTGAAGCGCATCAGGCGCGCAGCCCCGCCGCCGCGTTCGGCGACCAGCTCGGCCAGCTGCGGATCGGCATCGGCAGGGGTGAAGGCAGCGAAGTTCTGGACCGAGGCGAAGGCATCGCCATCATCGAGCAGGCCGATGGCCAGCACCGAACTGGGGATGCCGAGAACGAGGGCCGCACCGCCCAGCAGCGCGGCGAACCTGCGCTTGCTGCCCGGATTAGACTTCGTGCTCACTATCCGTTCCCCAATTGCCCCGACCGCATGTTCGGTCATTGATTGGCTGGCGCTTTTCACCAGCGTTGACGACCAGACCACAAGGTCCCTGAACCAGTCCCTAACGAGCCTGCCCGGAACTGCAACCGTCCGACTCGTCGTATTTGTCCAATTATCGTAGGCCGATGCCCCCGCCATAGCGAGTCAGAAATTGCCCGCCGCTGCCGTTTTTCCAAACTGTTGCAGGCTTTCCACAGCTCGCTGCCGCAACATGACGCGATGCGGGATGAAATTCAGCGCCGATTCAGCCTGCGAGGCTGCATTTCCCATCCGGCCAGTCCCGGTAGTTCCGCTGTCGATGGCGCGTTCGCGCACAGGCGCGGCTTGCCGCAGCGCTGGCGGGTCTATAGAGGCTGACGAAACCGGGGCGGGCCCATGCCCGCCGCACGGCTAGTTCCATCAGCCAAAGATGCAGGACAGACAATGAACCGTTCCCCCCGTTCCCTTACCTCGATCGCCATGCTTGGCCTGGGCGCTCTCGCACTGGTTGGCTGCGGCGGGGGCGATTCTCGTCCGCAGGCGGACCTGGCCGCGTCGCGCATCACCACGATCGGGGTCAATTCCTATCTCTGGCGCGCCAGCCTGGAGACGCTGTCCTTCATGCCCATCGCCCAGACCGACAGCGCGGGCGGCGTGATCGTGACCGACTGGTATGCCAATCCCGAACAGCCGGGCGAGCGGATGCGGGTGTCGGTGACGATCCTCGACCAGGACCTGCGGGCCGATGCGCTGCGCGTTTCGGCCTCGCGCGAAGTGCTGCAGGGCGGTGCCTGGGTGCCCGCTACGGTGCAGGCCGCGACCGTGCAGAAGCTGGAGGACATCATCCTCACCAAGGCGCGCGACATCCGCCGTTCCTCCATCGGCTAATCGACCGAACGGGGCAATTTCGATGAGCGAGTCACGTTTCGAAACTCGGTTCGAACCGGGGCAGGCCGACGCGCGCTGGCAGGGTGCCTGGGACGAAGCCGATTGCTTCGCCGCCGATTCCAAAAGCGCCAAGCCCAAGAGCTATGTGCTGGAGATGTTCCCCTATCCATCGGGGCGCATCCATATCGGCCATGTCCGCAATTACACGATGGGCGACGTGATCGCGCGCTACAAGCGGATGACGGGCCACGAAGTGCTGCACCCGATGGGGTGGGACGCCTTCGGCATGCCGGCGGAAAACGCGGCGATGGAGAAGGGCGTTCATCCGGGCGAATGGACCTACGCCAATATCGAGACGATGAAGGGCCAGCTCAAGCAGCTGGGCTTCGCGCTCGACTGGAGCCGTGAACTGGCGACCTGTGACCCGGCCTATTACGGGCATGAGCAGGCCTTGTTCATCGATCTGTACGAGGCGGGCCTCGTCTATCGCCGCCAGAGCGCGGTCAACTGGGACCCGGTCGACCAGACCGTGCTCGCCAACGAGCAGGTGATCGACGGGCGCGGCTGGCGCTCGGGCGCGCTGGTGGAGAAGCGCAAGCTCGACCAGTGGTTCCTCAAGATCACCGACTTTGCCGAGGATCTGCTGGCGGGGCTCGATAGTCTCGAGAACTGGCCGCAAAAGGTGCGGCTGATGCAGGAAAACTGGATCGGCAAGAGCACCGGGCTGGAGTTTTCCTTTGCGCTGTCCGACGGGTCGAGCCTGCCGGTCTATACCACGCGGCCCGACACGATCTTCGGTGCCAGCTTTGTCGCAGTCGCCGCCGATCACCCGGTGGCGCAGGGCGTGGCCGAGGGCAGCGAAGCGGCGCGCGCCTTTATCGAATTGTGCAAGCAGGGCGGCACCACGGCGGCCGAGCTGGAAACGGCGGAGAAGCTGGGTTTCGACACCGGTATCACGGCCAGGCACCCGTTCACCGGGGCCGACCTGCCCGTCTACATCGCCAATTTCGTACTGATGGAGTATGGCACCGGCGCGATCATGGCGGTGCCGGGGCACGACCAGCGCGACTTCGACTTTGCCAGCAAGTACGGCTTGCCGATCACGCGGGTGATCGCCGCCAGCCCCGAAGACGCTGATGCGCCGCTGAGCGAGGCCGAGGCGGGCGACGGCATTTGCGTGAACTCGGACTTCCTCAACGGGATGAGTGTCGAGGAGGCCAAGGCCGAAATCATCCGCCGCATCGAAGCTGCCGGGACGGGCGAGGGCAAGACCGTGTGGCGGCTGCGCGACTGGGGCGTGTCGCGCCAGCGGTACTGGGGGACGCCAATCCCCTTCATCCATTGCGATGCCTGTGGCGTGGTGCCGGTCCCCAAGGAGCAGCTGCCCGTTACCCTGCCCGAGGACGTCGACTTCTCGGTCCCCGGCAATCCGCTGCTGCGGCACCCGACATGGAAGGACACGAGCTGTCCGAAATGTGGCGGCAAGGCGGTGCGCGAAACCGATACGCTCGACACCTTCGTCAATTCCAGCTGGTATTTCCTGCGTTTCGCCAGCCAGCCGCCGGACAAGGCGTTCGACGCGGCCGAGGTCGCGGCGTGGATGCCGGTCGATCAGTATATCGGCGGGATCGAGCATGCGATCCTGCACCTGCTTTATGCGCGGTTCTGGACCCGCGCACTCGCCCATGTCGGGCTGATCGATGTGAAGGAGCCCTTCGCCAGCCTGTTCACGCAGGGGATGGTCACGCATGAGACTTACAAGGCCGGCGACGGCAGCTGGCTCTCGCCCGGCGAGGTGAAGCAGCAGGGCGACGACTTCGTCCATGTCGAGGATGGCCAGCCGGTGACGGTGGGCCGGGTCGAGAAGATGTCGAAGTCGAAGAAGAACGTCGTCGATCCGGCAGACATCATCGCCCAGTACGGCGCCGATGCGGTGCGCTGGTTCATGCTGTCGGACAGCCCGCCCGAGCGTGACCTGCCGTGGAGCGAGTCCGGCATCGAGGGCTGCGCGCGCTTCGTCCAGCGGCTGTGGCGGCTGTTCGGTGAGATCGACGCGCAGGCCGATGGCGAAGACAAGCAACTCGCCCGCAAAACGCATCAGACCATTGCCGCAGTCGCGGCCGATATCGAGGCGCTGGCGTTCAACAAGGCGGTGGCGCGGCTCTACGAACTGACAAGCGCGGCGGAAAAGGCGCCTGCCTCTGCGGACCGCAATTCCGCGATCCGGGCGATCCTGCTGATGGTCTCGCCGATGATGCCGCATCTGGCCGAAGAGGGCTGGAATGCCATTGGCGAGAGCGGCCTGGTGGCGCAGACCGCCTGGCCGGAAGTCGATCCCGCACTGTTGGTCGAGGACGAGGTCACCATCGCGATCCAGCACAAGGGCAAGTTGCGCGATACGCTGTCCGCGCCCAAGGGCGCGTCGAAAGAGGCGCTGGAGGCGCTTGCGTTGGCCAGCGAGAAGGTCCAGCGTTCATTGGACGGCGCGGAAATTCGCAAGGTGATCGTGGTGCCCGACCGGTTGGTCAATATCGTCACATGAGGCGCGTGCTCGCCCCCGCTGTGCTGCTCCTCGGTGCCGCTCTGGCGCTCTCGGGGGCTTTGGCGGGCTGCGGGCTCCGGCCCGTTTACGCGGGCGGGGCGAGCGGCGCGACGGCGCAAGGCTTTGCCGCCATCGAGGTCGCGCCGATCCAGGGTGGCGAGGGCTGGCTGGTCCGCAACGCGCTAGTCGACCGGCTCGGCCAGAGCGGGGTCAGCGCCACGCCGCAATACCGGCTCGACGTGCTGCTCGATGACGAGCTGGAGGGGCTGGGCCTGCTCACCGACGACACGATCGGACGCGAGCGGCGGACCCTGCGCGCACGCTACCAGTTGGTCGATCTCGCCAGCGGCGCCGTGCTGCTCGACGCGACGGCGGGTTCGGATGCCGGTATTGACGTTGTCGGCTCCGAATATGCGACCATTGCCGCCGAGCAGCGGGCGCTCGAAAACCTCGCCGAGGAGGTGGCCGACCGGATCGTCCAGCGGCTGGCGCTGACGCTCAACCAGCAGTCGTGAAGGCGACCCAGCGCGATTTTGCCCGCGTGGCCGCCAAGGCGGCAGGTAGCTGGTCGATCCTGTTCCTGTGCGGTCCCGACGAGGCGGGGGCCTGGTCGGCCGCGCAGAAGGCTATCGGGGCCCTTCCCGATCCCGGCGAGCGCGAGGAACTGGCGGGCAGCGACCTGCGCACCGACCCGGTGCGGCTGGTGGACGAGGCGCGCTCGACCTCCTTGTTCGGCGGTGCGCGCCATATCCTCGTGCGCGCCAGCGGCGACGAGGCGCACGATGCGGTGAAGGCCTTCCTCGATCTGGCCGATATTGGCGAGACCGAGGGGGCCTGCCCGGTGGTGATCGTGGCGACTTCCGCCACCGACAAGTCGCGCACCGCCAAGCTGCTGGAAAAGCGCGAGGATGCGATTGTCGGCATGTTCCATCCGCCCGACCTGTCCTCGGTCACGGCGGAGGTCCGGGCGATGGCCGATGCCGCGGGCCTGCGGTTGGCGGGCGACCTTGCCGAAAGCATCGCCCGCGCCGCCCGGCTCGACGTGCGGCTGGCGAAATCGGAGCTCGACAAGCTGGCGCTCTATTGCGACGCCGATCCGCAGTCGCCCAAACTGGCCGATGCGGCGGCGCTGGCGGCGGTCGGCGCGGTCAGCGAGGAGGACGGTTTCGCGCCGCTGGTCGATGCGGTGCTGTCGGGCCAGACCCGCAAGCTGCCGGGCGAACTGACTCGCTTACGCGAATTGTCGCTCAATCCGGTGGGCGTGGTGCTGGCGCTGGAGCGGCGGGCGGGGCAGCTGGCCGGGCTGACCGCGCGGCATGGGCCCGGCGCGGATGTCGGCAGCCTCTCCAATACCGATCTCAGGATGCTGGGCATCTTCTGGCGCGACAAGCGCGAGATTGCCGAACAGGCACGGCGGTGGAGCGGGCGGCGGCTCGAGCGGCTGTCCTCGCGGCTGTCCGACCTGCACCGGGCGCTGCTGGCCAATAGCGCGATGGCGGAACTGCTGCTGTCGCAGGGGCTGACGGAAATAGCGCGCTTCGCCTCCACCCGGCGAAATTAGCAGCAATCCTTGCGGCTCCGGCCCACTCCCGCTCCCGACCTCCCAAACATATCCTGTCGGGATGCTGGGAGGGGGAGCGGGCTGGTGCCGCGCCAAAAGGGATGAAATTAACCTTAGAATCAACGGCTCGTCACACTCGCGGCGCGCTTCACCTAACGGCGATTGTCAGCTGTGTTGCGCTGCACCAATGTCTACGGGCAATTACCCAGCTGCCGACCAGGCCCGGTCTTGTCGCGAGGACTCCTGTTGGACCCACGCTTTTCTGCACGGGAATCGATCCCTTACGATCTGCAGCAGGGCGGGGCCGAGTTCGCACATCCTGAAGAGCTGGCGACCGTCGGCGTCGTGCCGACCGGGGCCGCCTCCGCTACCACCATTCCCGACTACGCGACGCTCGCGCAGCTGCCACGCCTCCCGGCCAATGGGCTTGCCCCCTCGCTGGAGACGAAGCGGCTGCGGATCTACCTGCTGCTGGTCGTTTGCGACGTGGCGATCCTGCTCAATGTCTTTGCGTTGGCGAAGGAATTGTATCTTGGTGATTTGCGGATGCCTGGTGTGCTGCTGTCGGCGGCGCTGATGGTGCCGCTGTACCTGACGATTGCCTTGC
>CAYOSE010000083.1:0-10534 GCA_964406535.1 uncultured Sphingomonadaceae bacterium | reverse complement strand
ATTCCAGCATCGACCCGGTCGGCGCCTGCGTCGGCATGAAGGGCAGCCGCGTGCAGGCGGTGGTGCAGGAACTGCAGGGCGAGAAGATCGATATCATCCCCTGGTCGGAAGACACCGCCACCTTCGTCGTCAATGCGCTGCAGCCGGCCACGGTCAGCCGCGTCGTGCTTGACGAGGAAGAAGGCCGCATCGAGGTGGTCGTGCCCGAGGACCAGCTGTCGCTGGCGATCGGTCGCCGGGGCCAGAACGTGCGCCTCGCCAGCCAGCTGACAGGTCACCAGATCGACATCATGACCGAGGATGAGGCGAGCGAGAAGCGGTCGAAGGAATTCGCCGAACGCTCGAAGATGTTCGAGGAAGAACTGGACGTCGACGAGACGCTGTCGCAGCTGCTCGTGGCCGAAGGCTTCGCCGAGCTGGAAGAAGTCGCCTATGTCGAGCTGGCCGAACTCGCCAGCATCGAGGGCTTCGACGAGGAGCTGGCCGAAGAATTGCAGAACCGCGCCATCGAGGCGATCGAACGGCAGACCGAGGCCTATCGCTCCGCGCGCAAGGAACTGGGCGTCGAGGACGACCTCGCCGAAATTCCGCATTTGACCGAGGAAATGCTGGTCGTGCTGGGCAAGGCGGGCATCCTGACGCTGGACGACCTCGCCGACCTCGCCACCGACGAGCTGATCGCCAAGAAGCGCGAGGCACCGCGTCGTCGCCAGTCGCCGGACGGGCCGCCGATGCGTCGCCCGCAGCGGCCTGAGGACAAGGGCGGCGTGCTCGGCACGTTCGGCCTGTCCGAAGAGCAGGGCAACGAGATCATCATGGCTGCGCGCGCCCACTGGTTCGATGACGAACCGGAAGCCGCACCCGCAACCGAGGAGGCCGCCGATGCGGAATCCTCGCAATGAACGCCTAGGCTCCGACATCGCCGAAGCCCAGCTCGCGCCTGAGGGTGCGAGTGAGCGGCGCTGCGTGCTCACCGGCCAGACTGGTGGGCGCGACGCGCTCGTGCGGCTGGCCATCTCGCCGCCTGACGGTGACGGGCGTTCGATCGTGCTGCCCGATGCCATGGCCCGTGCCCCGGGGCGTGGGGCGTGGATCGGCGTCTCGCGCGCCGATCTGGCCGCGGCGCTGGCGAACGGACAGCTGAAGGCGGCGCTGTCGCGCGCCTTTCGCGAGGGGCGGCTGGACATTCCTGACGACCTGCCCGAACGGGTCGAGGCGGCATTGCGAAAAGCCTTTACCGAACGGCTGGGGCTCGAATTGCGCTCAGGACGTCTTATCTTGGGGTCCGAACGGATCGCCGGGGAGGCGCGCAGCGGCGCTGTCGCGGCGCTCTATCATGCCGCCGACGCCAGCGATGACGGGGCGCGCAAGCTCGATCAGGCCTGGCGTGTGGGCATGGATCGCGAGGGTAGCGGCATGGCGGGAGAGCGGCTGCCACTGGACCGCGCGGCGCTATCTGTGGCATTGGGCCGCGAAAATGTCGTCCACCTGGCGCTGGCCGATGCCCGGTCGGCGGAAAGGGTCGCAGTGCCTCTCAGGCGGTTGCGGACATTTATCGGCACTGAAGACACGGGGCAGGCAGGCGGCCCCTGAACCGCGCGATGGCCGTGTGTCTGACATGGTATCGTGCCGGTAACGAAATGAATTTGAAGGAATATTGAGGTCTCATGAGCGATAACGACACCACACCGACGCGCACCCGCAAGCCGCTGGGGCTCAAGCGCTCGGTCGATGCTGGGGAGGTCAAGCAGACCTTCAGCCACGGCCGCACCAACAAGGTCGCGGTCGAGGTCAAGCGTCGCCGCAAGCTCGTGAAGCCCGGCGAAGGCCCGGTTGAAGAGGCTGCTCCGCCGCCGCCTCCCCCGCCGCCGCCTGCGGCCCCGGTCGCCAAGAAGGCTCCGGCCAAGAAGGCTGCGCCCGCCGGCGAGACCCCGCAGGAACGCGTTGCACGTTTGCAGCGCGAGGCCGAGGAAGAGCGTCTGCGCCTCGCCGAAGAGGCACGCCGCCGCGAGGAGGAAGAAAAGGCCCAGGCGCTGGAGGAAGAAAAGCGCCGCGCCGAGGACAATCGCCAGGCCGAGGAAGATGCCGCCAAGCGCCTCGCCGAGGAAGAGGCCGCCGCCAAGGCTGCCGCCGAAGCCGCTGCCGAAGCAGGCAGTGCTGCCGAGGCCGAAGCGCCCGCCACCAGCGATACCGGGGGCCCCGCCGCGCCCGCGCCGCGCAAGTTCACGCCGGTTGCACGGCCCGAGCCCAAGCGCCCGCCCGAAGCCAAGCGCCGCGAGGAGAAGCCGAAGCGCAGTGCCTCGACCGGTGGCAGCGAACGTGCCGACAAGCGCCGCTCGGGCAAGCTGACCGTCACCAAGGCCCTGAACGAGGACGAGGGGCGCCGTGCGCGCAGCCTCGCCGCGCTCAAGCGCGCCCGTGAGAAAGAACGCCGCGCCCATGGTGGCGGCTCGTCGCAGCCGCGCGAGAAGCAGGTGCGCGACGTTGTCGTGCCCGAGGCGATCACCGTGCAGGAGCTCGCCAACCGCATGGCCGAGAAGGGCGCTGACCTGGTGAAGGCGCTGTTCAACATGGGCATGATGGTGACCGTCAACCAGACGATCGACGCCGACACCGCCGAACTGCTGGTCGAGGAATTCGGCCACCGGATCGAGCGTGTTTCGGAGAGCGATATCGACATCCAGACGTCCGATGACGTCGATCCGGAAGAGACGCTCAAGCCGCGTCCGCCGGTGGTCACGATCATGGGCCATGTCGACCACGGCAAGACCAGCCTGCTCGATGCGCTGCGCGGAACCGACGTGGTGAAGGGCGAGGCTGGCGGGATCACCCAGCATATCGGTGCCTACCAGATCACGACCAAGGGCCCCAAAAAAGGACAAGAAGGGGACAAGATCACCTTCCTCGATACGCCGGGCCACGCTGCCTTTACCGAAATGCGCGCGCGCGGTGCCAATGTTACCGATATCGTGGTGCTGGTGGTTGCGGGCGATGACGGGATCATGCCGCAGACGATCGAAGCCATCAATCACACCAAGGCCGCGGGTGTGCCGATGATCGTCGCGATCACCAAGGCCGACCGCTCCGAATACAATGCCCAGAAGATCCGCGAGCGTCTGCTCGAACACGAGGTGATCGTGGAGGAGATGTCGGGCGATGTGCAGGACGTCGAGGTCTCTTCGAAGACGGGCACAGGCATGGACGACCTGATCGAGAAGATCCTGTTGCAGGCCGAGCTGCTCGAACTGAAGGCGCGGCCCGACCGCGATGCCGAGGCCACCGTGGTTGAGGCGCAGCTCGACAAGGGCCGCGGCCCCGTCGCCACCGTGCTGGTGACGCGCGGGACGCTGAAGCGTGGCGACACCTTCGTGGTTGGCACCGAAAGCGGGCGGGTGCGCGCGCTGGTCGACGACAAGGGCAAGCAGATCAAGGAAGCGGGCCCGTCGGTCCCGGTCGAGGTGCTGGGGCTGGGCGGCGTGCCGTCCGCCGGCGACCTCCTCACCGTGGTCGAGAACGAGCAGCGCGCCCGTGAAGTCGCCCAGTACCGGCAGGAAAAGGCCACTGAAAAGCGCACAGCGCTCGCCCCGACCAGCTTCGACACGATGTTCAACAAGAGCGACGTGGTCGAATTCCCGGTAGTGGTGAAGGCCGACGTGCAGGGCAGTGTCGAGGCGATCAACTCGGCGCTCCACAACCTCTCGAACGACCTCATCAAGGTCCGCGTGCTGCATGCGGGCGTGGGTGCGATCACCGAAAGCGACGTGGTCCTGGCCTCGGCCTCGAAAGCGCCGATCATCGGTTTCAACGTCCGCCCGAACGCGAAGGCGCGCGAGCTGGTCAAGCGCGACGGCGTCGAGATGAAGTATTACGACGTCATCTATCACCTGACCGAGGAAATCGCGAAGGAGATGGCGGGCGAGCTTGGTCCGGAGCGGATCGAGAACGTCGTCGGCCGCGCCGAGGTCAAGCAGGTCTTCCCGGCGGGCAAGAAGGACAAGGCCGCCGGTCTGCTGGTGGTCGAGGGCGCGATCCGCAAGGGTCTGTTCGCGCGTCTCACCCGCGAGGACGTCATCGTTTCGGCGACCACCATCGCCTCGCTGCGGCGCTTCAAGGACGACGTGGACGAAGTTCGCACCGGCCTCGAATGCGGCGTGGTGCTGGAAGACACGAACGACATCAAGGCGGGCGACCAGCTTGAAGTGTTCGAGGTCGAGGAACGTGAACGGGTGCTGTGAACAGGCAACCTTTGACCTTCTTCACCTGTGAGGTGACGAGTTCTTGATAGTCGGTGGCTCTGGGGAAAGCCGAGGACCTTAGCCCGGTATCGGTTTTTCTCGACAACTATGTCCGATTATCGTAACAGAACGTCATGGAAATCCGTTATTCCCGATCCGCTGCAAAATCCTTGCGGCGTTCGGGGAAACGGGATCTGATCAGAGCGAAGATCGAGCAATTGGCGCGTGATTCGGACAGCCTTGCCGGAAATATCAAGCGTCTGACCAATGAACCGGAATCACGGTTGCGCGTTCAGGATTGGCGGGTTTTGTTCCGGATTGATGACGGGTTTCTTTATATTGATGCCATTTTGCCGCGTGGCGATGCATATTGAGAGATACAGATGACCACCCAGTTCGTTGAAATTGCTGGCCAGAAGTTCGCGATGCTGCCGGAAGGCGACTATCGCAAACTGATTGCGCTTGCCGAGGATCGCGAGGATGAACTTGCGGCTGATGCTGCGCGCAGGCGGCGTGAAGCGGGTGAAGAGTATGTTCCTGCCGAAATGGTCAATCGGATCGTCAATGGCGAAAATGCACTGAAGGTCTGGCGCGAATATCGAGGCATCTCACAACGCGATCTGGCGGAAGCGGCGGACTGCCGCCTCGCAACGATTTCCGAACTCGAGAACGGAAAGGCTCAGGGAAAGCCAAAACTGTGGCGCGCACTTGCAGATGCGTTGCATGTCGAGCTGGACGACATAGTTCCGCTGGACTGATGCCCCGCCATTCCTCTTCCAAGGAAGACCCCTCGATCCGCCTCCTGAAGGTGGGCGAGCGGGTGCGCCATATCCTCTCCGAGCTGCTGGCGCGGGGCGAGGTGCATGATGACGTACTGTCCGCTCACACGGTCAGCGTGACCGAGGTGCGGATGTCGCCCGACCTCAGGCAGGCGAAGGTCTATACCAAACCGCTGCTGGGCGAGGACGAGGGCGTTGTGCTGAAGGCGCTGCAGGTCAATACCGGCTTCTTCCAGCGTGAGGTGGCCAAGCGGCTCGGCCTCAAATTCGCACCCAAACTGCAATTCCGCGTCGACGAGAGTTTCGACGAGGCGAGCCGCATCGATCAGCTGCTCGATGATCCGCGGGTCAGGCGCGATCTCGACGACGAGGGTTAACATCCCCAGCTACCGTCCACCCTGAACTTGCCGGGGGCGGGGGCTTCTTTGAAGAAGGCCCGGTACAAACGGATCGCGGGAGGCCGTGTGGCCAAGCTCTATTTCTACTATGCCAGCATGAATGCCGGCAAATCTACCACGCTGCTGCAGGCCGATTTCAACTATCGTGAACGCGGCATGGCAACCATGCTGTGGACCGCCGCGATCGACACCCGCACCGAAGAGCCGATCGCCAGCCGGATCGGGCTGTCGGCCAATGCCGGGCGCTTCACCCCGGGCACCAATCTGTGGCGCGACGTGACGGCGCGGCATGCGGAAACGCCGCTCGCCTGCGTGCTGGTGGACGAGGCGCAATTCCTCACCGCGACGCAGGTATGGCAATGCGCGCGCCTGGCGGACGAGGCCAATATCCCCGTGCTCTGCTATGGCCTCAGGACCGATTTCCGGGGCGATCTGTTCCCCGGCTCTGCCGTGCTGCTGGGGATTGCCGACTCGCTGGTCGAGCTGAAGGCGGTCTGCCATTGCGGGCGCAAGGCAACTATGAACCTGCGCGTCGACAGTGCGGGCGATCCGGTGGGGCAGGGCGCGCAGACCGAGATCGGCGGCAATGAACGCTATGTCGCGATGTGTCGACAGCACTTTGCCCAGGAGCTGGGCCGATATAGCTAGGCTCCCTAGAAAACGCCCATCTCCAGCCCCGCCGCAAGTGTCGCGCCCAATTCGCGCGCTTTTGCAAGGTCGGCGGGCAAGATGTTCTTTTCCGAGAGAATTTCCTCTTTGGTCTGCGCGTGCACGTTGACGATGATCGTGTCGGCGACGCGTTTCAGCCGCCAGCCGGTGGCGATCCGTTCGAGCTGGCGCTGGGCATTGCTGCCGTCCGATCCGGCGCAGATCAGCGCCGCGTAGGGGCGCGCCTCGACCTTCTCCAGAACCGCGTAATAGGTGCGGTCGAAAAAGGCCTTCATGACGCCAGCGATGGCGGCGAGGTTTTCCGGGCAGGCGAAGAGATAGCCATCGGCGGCGAGCAGGTCCTCGGCCTCAGCCTCTTCGGCTTTCAGGAACCGCACCGCCACATCCGCCGCCTCGCTCGCGCCATCGCGTGCGGCCTCGGCCAGCTGGCGGCTGCCGCCCGTGTAGCTGTACCAGATGATTGCCAAAGTTTTCTCAGCCATAGGGAGAACCTAGCAGCGCATTGCACTGCGGTCTTTACCCGGCGCGCGTGAAGCCCCATCTGCGCTCCATGTCCGAAACCCTTCTCATGGCGGTCGTGCTGATCCCCGGCCTCGTCATCGCCATCGTCTTTCACGAGGTCGCGCATGGCTATGTCGCCAAATTGCTGGGCGATACGACCGCCAGCGAGCGGCGGCGGCTGAGCCTCAACCCGCTGCGCCATGTCGATCCGGTGGGCACGATCCTCGTTCCCGGCGGGCTGGCGCTGGCGGGTGCGCCGGTCTTCGGCTGGGCCAAGCCGGTGCCGGTGATCAAGCAGCGGCTGAACAATCCGCGCTTCGGGATGATGGCGGTGGCCGCCGCCGGGCCGGGCACGAATTTCCTGCTGGCGCTGGTGGGGGCCGTGGCGCTGGGCCTGGTCGGCCTTGGCCCGGTGGAGACGGGCGATTTGTTGGCCAATGGCCTGTTCTATTTCATCCTGATCAACCTGTTCCTTGCCGTCTTTAACCTGCTGCCGATCCCGCCCTTTGACGGTTCGCATATCGTCGAGGGGCTGCTGCCACCTGAGCTGGCGCGCAAATATGAGAAACTGCGCCCCTACGGCATGTTGCTGTTCTTCGGCCTGGTGGCGCTCACTTGGTTTGCGCCTGAATGGGGTGTGCTGGAAAAGGTGATCTGGCCGCCGGTCGCCTGGGTGCTGGAGAAATATCTCGCCATTGCTTCGGCGATTGCCGGTGGCTGAGCCGCGCCCTGAACCGCATGGCTGGCTGGTGCTCGACAAGCCGGTGGGCCTGGGCTCCACGCAGGCCGTGGGCGCGGTGAAGCGCAATTTGCGTGAGGCGGGGTACGGCAAGGTCAAGGTCGGCCATGGCGGCACGCTCGATCCGCTGGCCGAAGGGGTGCTGCCGATCGCGTTGGGCGAGGCGACCAAGCTTTCGGGCCGCATGCTCGATGCCGACAAGATCTATGCCTTCACCATACAGTTTGGGGCGGAGACCGACACGCTCGATGCGGAAGGCGAGGTGGTGGCCACGAGCGATCACCGACCGCCGCGTGCGGCGATCCCGGCGATACTTGACCATTTCACCGGCGCAATCGAGCAGCTGCCGCCTAAATTTTCGGCGCTGAAAGTCGATGGCAGGCGTGCCTATGACTTGGCTCGCGCGGGTGAGGAGGTGGAACTGGCAACCCGGCGGGTGACGATCCACTCGCTGGAACTGGAGGGCGGGGTGCCCCTGCAGGCGCTCGATTCCACCTTTGCCACCAGCGCTGGGCGCTCTGACCCTTACGATCCGCAGGCCCCGCTTGAACTGGCGGATAGCGTCACGCTGGTCGCGCGGGTCTCCAAGGGGACTTATATCCGCTCCCTGGCGCGCGATATCGCGCATGCCCTTGGAACCTGTGGTCATGTCACCTATCTCAGGCGCATCAAGGCGGGCCCGTTCGACCAAAACCAAGCGATTTCGCTGGACTTGCTGAACGAAATCGGTAAGGGCGCGCCCCTTGAAGATCATCTCCTGCCGTTAGAGGCAGGGCTGGACGGCATCCCGGCCCTTACCCTCGACCCGGAAAGCGCGCAGGCGGCCCGTCAGGGCCGGGTCATTTCCGGACTGCCCCATGCCGACGGGCTCTATTTCGCGAAACTGGCCGATGTGCCGGTGGCGCTGATGGAGGTTTCCGCTGGCAGTGCCAAGGTGGTGCGGGGCTTCAACGTTACGCAATGATGCTGCGAAAGGTACTTGGAGAATGTCGGTAACCGCCGAAAAGAAAGCTGAAATCATTCAGGACAACGCCCAGGCCAAGGGCGACACCGGGTCGCCGGAAGTGCAGGTCGCTATCCTGACCGAGCGCATCCGCAACCTGACCGAGCACTTCAAGGACCACCACAAGGACAACCATTCGCGTCGTGGCCTGCTCAAGATGGTCAACAAGCGCCGCAGCCTGCTCGCCTACCTCAAGGGCAAGGATGTGGAGCGCTACAACGCGCTGATCCAGAAGCTGGGTCTTCGTAAGTGACGATACGCTTCGGCCCGCTTCGGCGGGCCGTTTAGCATTCGTCATCCTGAACTCGTTTCAGGATCCATTGGGACAGAGTTCTGGTGGATGAATGGACCCCGGATCAAGTCCGGGGTGACGGAATAAGGGTATCCTTCACAATTCGGTGGAGGGGCCTTCAGGGGTACACAAAAGGCCCCTAACCGCACCGGGACGGTATCCCCGGCACTGTAGGCCCCGCACGGCAAACCGGCTGTGCGGGTTCAGAAGGAAATCACATGTTCGACACGAAAACTGTATCGCTGGAGTGGGGCGGAAAGACCCTCACTCTGGAAACCGGCCGCATCGCCCGTCAGGCAGACGGGGCCGTGCTGGCCACCTATGGCGAGACCGTGGTGCTGTGCGCCGTGACCGCCGCCAAGTCGGTGAAGGAAGGGCAGGACTTCTTCCCGCTGACCGTCCACTATCAGGAGAAGTTCTCCTCCGCCGGCCGCATTCCGGGCGGCTTCTTCAAGCGCGAGCGTGGTGCGACCGAAAAGGAAACGCTGACCAGCCGCCTGATCGACCGTCCGATCCGCCCGCTGTTCCCGGAAGGGTTCTACAATGAGATCAACGTGATCTGCCAGGTCATGTCCTATGATGGCGAGACCGAGGCCGATATCGTCGCGATGATCGCCGCCTCTGCCGCGCTGACCATTTCGGGCGTGCCGTTCATGGGCCCGATCGCCGCCGCGCGCGTCGGCTTCATCGAGGGCGAATATGTCCTCAACCCGAAGCAGGAAACCGCGCTGGAAGAGGGCCGCCTCGACCTCGTCGTCGCCGCGACCGATCAGGCCGTGATGATGGTCGAATCCGAAGCCAAGGAGCTGACCGAAGAGGAAATGCTCGGCGCGGTCATGTTCGCGCATGAGGAAACCCGCAAGGTTATCGGCGCGATCGTCTCGCTGGCCGAACAGGCCGCCAAGGCCCCGTGGGAAATCAACACTGCGGACGACAAGACCGAGATGAAGTCGGCGATCATGGCGATGATCGGCGACGATATTGCCGCCGCCTACAAGCTGACTGACAAGTCGGCCCGCTCGGACGCGCTCAACGCCGCCCGCGACAAGGTCAAGGCGCATTACGCCTCGGAGGAATTCGACGGCCAGACCCGTATGACCGCGATCAAGCTGACCAAGAAGATCGAGGCCGACATCGTGCGGACGGCGATCCTCAAGGACGGCCAGCGCATCGACGGGCGCAAGCTCGACCAGGTCCGCCCGATCGAATCGAGCGTCGGCTTCCTGCCGCGCGCGCACGGTTCGGCGCTGTTCACGCGTGGTGAGACGCAGGCGATCTGCACCACCACGCTGGGCACCAAGGATGCCGAGCAGATGATCGACGGGCTCGACGGCCTGACCTATTCGAACTTCATGCTCCACTACAACTTCCCGCCCTATTCGGTCGGTGAAGTGGGCCGCTTCGGTGCGCCGGGTCGTCGCGAGATCGGCCATGGCAAGCTGGCGTGGCGCGCGCTGCACCCGGTGCTGCCGAGCAAGGAAGACTTCCCCTACACGATCCGCATCCTGTCGGACATCACCGAGTCGAACGGCTCGTCCTCGATGGCGACGATCTGCGGCGGCTGCCTCGCCATGATGGATGCCGGTGTGCCGATTGAGCGCCCGGTGTCTGGCATCGCCATGGGCCTGATCCTGGAAGGCGACGAGTTCGCCGTCCTGTCCGACATCCTGGGTGACGAAGATCACCTGGGCGACATGGACTTCAAGGTCGCGGGTTCCGAGAACGGCATCACCACCATGCAGATGGACATCAAGGTGGCCGGCATCACGCAGGAAATCATGGGCAAGGCGCTGGAGCAGGCGAAGGCCGGCCGCGCGCATATCCTGGGTGAAATGCAAAAGGCGCTGGGCTCTGCCCGCACCGAGCTGTCGGCCCATGCGCCGCGTATCGAGACCATGCAGATCGACAAGTCGAAGAT
>CAYOSE010000082.1:11003-11213 GCA_964406535.1 uncultured Sphingomonadaceae bacterium | reverse complement strand
GACCTCGGGGTGACCGAAGAACCAGAACAGGTGCTGGTACAGGATCGGATCGCCGCCGCCGGCCGGATCGTAGAAGGTCGTGCCGAAGTTACGATCGGTCAACAGCATGGTGATGGCAGCGGCCAGCACCGGCAGCGCCAGCAGCAGCAGGAAGGCGGTGACCAGCACCGACCACACGAACAGCGGCATCTTGTGCAGGGAAAGAGTGTA
>CAYOSE010000082.1:0-10993 GCA_964406535.1 uncultured Sphingomonadaceae bacterium | reverse complement strand
GGCGCGCGCATGTTGAAGATGGTGGTGATGAAGTTGATCGCGCCCAGGATCGAGCCCGCGCCCGACAGGTGCAGCGAGAAGATCGCGAAGTCGACCGCGGGCCCTACCGAACCGGTGGTCGAGAGCGGCGCATAGACGGTCCAGCCCGTGCCCGCGCCCGGCCCCACGCCGCCCGGCACGAAGGCCGAGAACATCAGCGACAGGAACCCGGCCACGGTCAGCCAGAACGAAATGTTGTTCATGCGCGGGAAGGCCATGTCCGGCGCGCCGATCATCAGCGGCACGAACCAGTTGCCGAAGCCGCCGATCATGGCCGGCATGACCATGAAGAACACCATGATCAGGCCGTGCGCGGTGATCAGCACGTTCCACATGTGGCCCTGCTCGTCGAAGCTGCCCTCTCCGCCGAGGAATTCGACGACATGGCCCATGATCTGCAGGCCCGGCTCCATCAGCTCCCAGCGCATCAGGCCGGATATGCCACCGCCGATGATGCCCGCGATGATCGCGAAGATCAGGTAGAGCGTGCCGATATCCTTGTGGTTGGTCGACATGAACCAGCGCGCGAAGAAGGACGGCTTGTGGTCGGCATCGTGGTGATGCTCGTCCTCGTGGGCCTGGAAGGTGTCTGCGGTGGTGGCCATATTTATGGGACCCTGTTGCTCTAAAATCTAAAAGTCAGGCGGCGGTTTCGGCTTCGGCGGCAGCCTCTTCGGTCGGCGCTTCGCCGTCTTCGCTCGTGGCGTCTTCGGTGGCAGGCTCAGCCGCAGCGGCAGCCGCTTCGGCAGCTTCTTCAGCCGCGATCTGCGCGCGGGTCTGGCCGCCGGCGCTGGCCAGCCACTGCTCGAACTCTGCACGCGGACGCGCTTCGATGGCGATCGGCATGAAGCCGTGGCGCGCACCGCACAGTTCCATGCACTGGCCGTAATAGATCCCCGGCTCTTCGATCAGCAGCATCTTCTCGTTGATGCGGCCCGGCACGGCGTCGAGCTTGAACCACAGCGACGGAATGCCGAACGAATGGATCACGTCCGCGCCGAAGGTCTGCAGCCGGATCGGCTCACCCACGGGCACGACCATGCGGTTGTCGACGGCCAGCTGGTGCGGTTCGCCATTGGCGACAGCAGTCTCTTCGTCGAGCATGTTCGAGATCACCTCGAACCCGCCATTGTCGACATATTCATAGCCCCAGTACCACTGGTAGCCATTGGCCTTGATCGTCAGCGCATCGTCGCCCGGGCTTTCATATTGCTTGGCGACCAGCGTGATGGAGGGCACCGCGATCACCAGCAGGATGATCACCGGAACGACGGTCCAGATCACCTCGATCAGCGTGTTGTGGCTGGTTTTCGACGGCACAGGGTTGGTGCGCTTGTTGTAGCGGGCCATCACGATCAGCAGCAGGATCAGCACGAACAGCGAGATCACCACGATGATCGGCATCAGGATCGCGTCATGCATCCACAGCGCATATTCGCCGTTGGGGCTGTACTGCTCCTGGAAACCAAGGCCGCCTGGGGTCGGCTCACCCTTGATCATGTCGGGGCCGTAATAGTCGAAGGCATGCGCCTCGGCGGCGGCCTCATCAACCGCAACGGCGTCGGGATCGTCCACGGTCACTTCGACCGCCTCGATCGGGGCGACGGCTTCGGCGTCCTGCGCGACCGCACCCTGGGGCGATGCAACGAGGAGGCCAGCGGCCAGCAGGAGAAACAAGGAGCGCAGTTTGCCTGAGGCGAGATCGCCGAGAGTCATCTTTACAATGCTTTCCGTTCTTATTGCAGCGCGGCAAGCGCGCTAGTTCCGGCTTGATTCCGGCCCGATTCCGGTTTGGCCCCAGACCCGTTTCGGGGGCCTATACGCCCGCTTGCCCCACGCCTCAAGCGCTTCTAGGGAGATTTTTCCCCGAAGGCATCGGCCTTTGGGTTTCCCGATGCTGCATGGCAGCGAGCGTCGCTGCGTTGATGAGGGGCAGGCAAACATGACCGAGGACGAGGTTCTCGCCGAATTCCGCGCCGCAGGGGCGCTGCTCGAAGGGCACTTCGTGCTCTCCTCCGGGCGCCATTCCGGCCATTACCTGCAATGCGCCCGCGTATTGATGGACAGCGACCGCGCCGACCGGCTCGCGCGCGCACTGGCGCAGCAGATCCCGCGCGAGATTCGCCAGCAGATCGACGTCGTCGTCTCGCCCGCCATGGGGGGCCTGATCATCGGGCACGAGATGGGCCGCGCGCTGGAAAAGCCCGCGATTTTCGTCGAGCGCCCGACCGGCACGTTCGAACTGCGCCGTGGCTTTACCCTGAACGAAGGCGACAAGGTGCTGATGGTGGAGGACGTGGTCACCACCGGCCTCTCCAGCCGCGAGGCGATGGACGCGGTCCGCGCGCACGGGGCCGAGATCGTGGCCGAAGCCTCTTTGGTCGACCGCTCGGGCGGCGAGGTGGACCTTGGCGTCCCGTTCTTCCCGCTGGTCGAGATCCGCTTCCCCACCTATGCCGATGACGAAGTGCCCGAGGCGCTGGCCGCCGTGCCCGTCACCAAGCCGGGCAGCCGCGCCGTCAAGGCGTAGGCAGGGCAGATGGGTGGAACCAAACTCCGACTGGGCGTGAACATCGATCACGTCGCCACCATCCGCAATGCGCGCGGCGGCGACCACCCCGATCCCGTGCGCGCGGCCGAGATCGTCGCCGGGTGCGGCGGCGACGGCATCACCGCGCATCTGCGCGAGGACCGGCGGCATATCCGCGACGCCGACCTGATCCGCATTCAGCAGGCGACCGACCTGCCATTGAACCTCGAAATGGCGGCGACGGCGGAGATGCTCGACATCGCCCTCGCCCATTCGCCCCATGCGGCATGCATCGTCCCGGAGAAGCGTGAGGAGCGCACGACCGAGGGCGGGCTCGACGCGGCGGGCCAGCACAACCAGCTCGCGCCGATCGTCACCCGCCTGTCCGATGCCGGGATTCGCGTCAGCCTGTTCATCGAGGCAAGCGAGCGGCAGCTCGATGCGGCCTTGCGGCTCGGCGCGCCGGTGGTCGAGTTCCATACCGGCGAATATGCTCATGCCCATGAGGCGGGCGACAGCGAGAAGGTCGCGCAGGAGCTGAAGCGCATCGCCGACATGGCAGCGCTGGCGGCCAAGAACGGAATCGAGCCCCATGCGGGCCACGGCCTGACCTACGAGAACGTGCAGCCGATTGCGGCGATTCCGCAACTGGCCGAACTCAATATCGGCCATTACCTTGTCGGCGAGGCGATCTTCGTCGGGCTGGAGAATGCGGTGCTCAGGATGCGGCAGCTGATGGATGATGTGAGGTGAGTATTACGGACATTACTTCCACGTCGCCCCGGCCCCTGAGCCGGGGCAAGGCTGGTTTCTGCGTCGCGCGAAAAGTCAGCCCGACCCCGGGTCAAGCCCGGGGTGACGGCTTGGGGGAGCCGTCATGATCATCGGAATGGGCTCCGACCTGTGCAATATCGAGCGCATCGCCTCCTCGCTCGCGCGTTATGGCGAGCGGTTCGAAGCGCGCGTCTTTACCAATATCGAGCGGGCCAAGGCCGCCCGCCGCCCGCACACGATCGCGGGCACCTATGCCAAGCGCTTCGCCGCGAAAGAGGCCTTCAGCAAGGCGGTCGGGACCGGCTTCAAGCGCGGCGTCTACATGAAGGATATCGGTGTGGTGAACGCCCCCTCGGGCGCGCCCATGCTTGACCTGACGGGCGGCGCGGCGGCCCGTCTCGCCGAACTGACACCGGAGGGGCACCGCGTGATCGTGCACCTGACGCTGACCGACGACCACCCCTGGGCGCAGGCCTTCGTCATCCTGGAGGCACACCTGCCATGAGCCGCAGGAAGGGCCAGATCACCGGCAAACCGGACGAGAAGGTCGACTGGCTGGCCGAGGCACGCGGGCTGGCGCTGATGCTGCTCGCGGTGCTGGCGTTTCACACCTTCATCGCCAAGCCGTTCTACATTCCCTCGGGCTCGATGATCCCCAATTTGATGGTCGGCGACCGGCTGGTGGTGAGCAAGTGGCCCTATGGCTGGAGCTGGGTCTCGGCGAGTTTCCACGTGCTGCCGCGCGACGACTGGCGACTGGCCCCCTCGACGCCCGAATATGGCGATATCGTCATCGTCGTGCCGCCTGACCGCAATGACGACCTGATCAAGCGGGTGGTCGCCCTGCCCGGCGACACGATCGCACTGGTGAACGGCCAGATCATCCTCAATGGCGCGCCTGTCCCGCAGGCGGTCGAGCCGCCCGTCCAGCTGCCCGTCGCCAATGACAATGATTGCGAAGGGCGCCCCTGCATGGACGAATTCGCGGCCTACAAGGTGCGGCTGGAAGACGGCACCGAAGTCTACGAACCGCCGACCTATCGGGAAACCCTTCCCAACGGCGCGAGTTACCTGATCATCGATCACGAAACGCAGGACCTCGACAATTATGCGGAAATCACCGTTCCCGATGGCCATGTCTTCCTGATGGGCGACAATCGCGACCATTCGGCCGACAGCCGTGCCCCGGCCTGGCGCAGCGGCCTTGATGGCCCGGTGCCGCTGGAAAATGTCGGCGGGCGCGCGGAATTCGTCACGTTCTCGCTCGACGGGCGCGCGAGCTGGAACCCGCTGACCTGGTGGGAAGCCTTGCGCGGCGAACGCGCCTGGCAGAGCCTGCGCCCGGAATTGCGGGGGAATTGACGCGATGAGCGAGGACACCTCCAGCGACAGCGACATCCGGTCCGACCGGGCCGCGCGGATGGGCGCCAGCCCGGCGCGCATTCTCAACCCCGAACTGCGCCTCGAAGCGGGCCGGGCTGTCGTCTGGGCGGCGGTGATCGGGCTGGCCATTCTGGCGGTGAAGATCTCCAGCTCGCTGCTGGTGATTTTCGGGGCGATGGTCTTTGCCGCGATGATCGATGGCGGCGCGCGGCTGCTCGGTCGGGCGCTGAAGATCGGCCGTTCGTGGCGCATCACCATCGTGCTGGTCGGCGCGGTCGCCTTCCTCACCTGGCTCAGCTATTTCGCCGGGTCGCAGATCTCGCAGCAGGCGGCTGAATTCCCCGCCATCGTGCAGGAACAGGTCAATCGCGCAATCGACTGGCTTTCCGGCCAGGGCTTCGCGATCAGCAGCAGCGAGGTCGAATCGCTGATCGGTCGGGTGGCCGACAGTGCCGGGACGATCACCCGCGCGATTGGCGGCGCGCTGGGCGGCCTGACCACCCTGTTGCTGATCGTGATCATCGGCATATACATCGCCATCGAACCCGACCTGTACGAACGCGGCGTCGCCTGGATCCTGCCCGACGCCCAGCGCGAGGACTTCTACGGCACGATCAGCCAGATGGCCTTCACGCTGCGACGGCTGATGTTCGGGCGGCTGGTCGGCATGACCTTCGAGGGGCTGTTCACCTATGTCATGCTGGTCGGATACGGGCTCGTCACCGGCGACACGATCCCGATGGCGGCGCTGCTGGCGATCCTGACCGGGCTGCTCGCCTTCGTGCCGAATATCGGCGCGGTCGTTTCCGGCGTGCTGATGGTGCTGGTGGGCTTTTCCGGCGGCGTCCAGATGGGCATCTACACGATCATCGTCTATTTCGCGGTGCAGAATATCGACGGCTACATCGTGATCCCGATGATCGCGCGCAAGACGGTCGATCTCGCGCCCGCGCTGGTGCTGGGGATGCAGCTGATCATGGGCATATTGTTCGGCATCCTCGGCCTGTTCCTGGCCGATCCGCTGCTCGCCATGATCAAGGTCGCGCTGGAACGCCGGGCAGAACGCAACGACCGGGAAGACAGCCGCGCAAAGGGCGAGACGAGCACCGAACAGCATGCGTAGCTTCCTCTATGCCATCGCCATCCTGACGGTGCTGGTGCTCGGCCTTTTGTTCGCGCTGCGCCTGTACAGCGACGAGCTGACCGAGGTGGCGTTTGTCCCCGACGGTGATTTCACAGCGCAGGATGCGCTCGCCAGCAACGCCTACGATGACCCGGAGCTGTGGTTCAGCCGCCCCGGCATGGGCGCGGCGAACGATCCCGCGCGCTGGCAGCCTGCGGTGCGTGTGCCCGATCCCGAAGACGAGGATTCGCTGTTCATCGACCGCGCCGCGGCCGAGCCAGCGCCCACCGCGCCGGTTGGTGCCTCTGACGAGAACCTGCCGGTGGCGGTGTTCTTCGTCCACCCGACCAGCTTCTACGAACGCGGTGCGTGGAACGCCCCGCTCGACCACGCGGATTCGCGGGGTCGCGCACGGCTGATGGTGCATGGCATGGCGAGCGCGTTTAACCGGGCGGACGAGATCTGGGTGCCGCGCTACCGGCAGGCGACCTTCGGCGCATACCTGACCGATGCGCCCGCCGCCGGACAGGCGATCGACGCCGCCTATGCCGATGTGGCGCAGGCGTTCGACTACTTCCTCTCGTCTATCGACCCGGCGACCCCCATCGTGCTGGCGGGCCATAGTCAGGGCGGCCAGCATGTCACCCGGCTGTTGCAGCAGCACGGGGCCGAGCTGCGGGAGCGGCTGGTTGCGGTCTACGCCATTGGCTGGCCCATCTCGATCACGCGCGACCTCCCTGCCCTGCCCGTACCCGCCTGCGCCACGCCCGCACAGGCCGGCTGCCTCATCAGCTATGTCAGCTTTGCCGAGCCGGCCGATCCGGGCCAGTTGCTGCGCCGTTATCAGGCGACGCCGGGCCTCGACGGAAGCCCGCGTGGCGACAGCCCGATTCTGTGTACCAACCCGCTGACCGGCATGATCGGGGGCGCGGCCGAAGCGGCGCAAAACCTCGGCACGCTGGTGCCGAACGAGGACCTGACCGATGGCGATCTGGTCCCCGGTGCCGTGCCCGCGCGCTGTGCCGATAACGGCCTGCTGCTGATCGGCGATCCGCCCGAGCTCGGCGAATATGTGCTGCCGGGCAACAATTACCACGTCTATGACATCCCGCTGTTCTGGCGGAACCTGCAGGAGGATGTCGCGAGGAGATACGCCGGATGGGCGCAGGCACAGACACAAGCTCAGACTCAGGCCCGACCGGCGTCGTAACCGAGGATGCGCGCGCCTTCGCCGATGCGCTGCCCGAGGGCGGCGTGCTGCTGGGGCTCGACCCCGGCACCAAGACCATCGGCACCGCCTTTTGCGACGCCGGGTGGAGCTTTGCCAGCCCTGGCAAGACGCTGCCCAAGGGCAAGTTCACCCGCGACCGGGCGGTGCTGGCCGAATTGTGCGGCCAGCGCGGCGTCGCGGGCGTGGTGATCGGCCTGCCGCTCAATATGGACGGGACATCGGGGCCAAGGGCGCAGGCGGCGCGCGCCTTTGCGAAGAACCTCGCCGATGGTCAACGCGGGCTGGGCTTGCCGGTGCTGCTGTGGGATGAGCGCTGGTCGACCCAGAGCGCCGAGCGGGACATGATCGGCATGGATATGAGCCGCGGCAAGCGGGCCGAGCGGATCGACAGCCATGCGGCGGCGGTCATCCTGCAAGGTGCCATAGATCGCCTCGCTGGCGGGATTTTGTAAGGCATTCAGCCCTGACGGCCTGCAAATCGCGGTTTTCCGCGCTTCCGGTGCTCACGACCCCCTAAGGTCGCTGCGCTCCGGTTCACGAAAACCCGCAATATTGGCCTGTGGCCAGCTTCGCTTCCGGCACGTCATCATCTGAATGCGGATGTGCCGCTATCGTATCAGCGACAGGTTTCTAGCCGCGCCGTAGGATAACAGTCAGCCCAGTCGCAGGGGTGTCCGCCTCCAGCGGACGGCGCAGCGCATCGGCCCTTGCCCGCGACAGGATGGCTTCGGGCACATCGTCGCCGCAGCAAATCACATCAGCCGAGCCGAGCAGCCGTGCCTGCCGGATGGTCAGGTCCTCCGGGTCGTCGCTGGTGAGCGTGATCGTGACCACCTCGCCGGACGCCGCATTACCCGCGCTCTCCAGCCACGCCTCGACCCTCTCCGTACTGCCAGCGCGCAGCGGATCGAGCGCCCCACCCTCGCCCAGCGCGACGTCGAGCGCGCGGCGGCGCACCACCATTTCGGGAAAACGTGCCTTGATCGCACCGCGCATCGCGCCGAGCTTCTCCGCCAGCGCGCCGAGATTGGCGGGCAGCAGCGCCTCCAGCCGCAAGCGCAATTGTTTGGCGAGCCCAGCCGAGGCGCCGCCCGTGCCCACCGCGATCAGCACCGGGTTGCGGTCGAGGATGCTCGGCGTGGTGAAGTCGCACAATTCCGGCCGGTCGACCACGTTCACCAGCAGCCCTGCACAACGCAGCCGGATCGCATCGCCTTCGCACATCGCCGGGTCGTCATGCGCGATGAAGGCGAGCCGCGCCCCCTTATCGATCCCCTCTTGCAGGTCATCGACCACCACACCACCGGCCCGTTCGACCAGCCGACGCTTGGGTTCGGCAGCAGCGCCCGCGCCCAGCACGATCACCGGCTGACCGGCGATCTTGTGGAACAACGGCAGGCTGCCCAATTCAGCCATGCCGGCTCAGTTCAGCCATTCCGGCACATGCTCGGCATCGGCGATCGCGGCAGGCGCGATCCGCTCGGCGACAACGGCATAGCGGTCGCCGTCGACCATCACCTCCGCGACGAAGCCACGGCTGTTGTAAGACGAGGCCATGGTCGCCCCATAGGCCCCGGCGGTACGGAAGATCGCCAGATCGCCCGGCCCTACCGCCTCCATCTCGCGCCCCATGGCGAAAGTGTCGCCAGTCTCGCAGATCGGGCCCACGATATTGGCCGACATGCGCGCGCCGCTGGGCTTTACCGCGTCGAAATCGTGCCACGCGCCATACAGCGCGGGCCGCGCGAGGTCGTTCATCGCCGCATCGACAATCACGAAGGGCTCGCGATTGGCATTGCGCTTCACCCGGATCACGCGGGTCAGCAGCACGCCGGCATTGCCTGCGATCACCCGCCCCGGCTCGAACATCAGGGTGACGTCCCAGTCCTCGGTCACGCGCGCCACCATTTCCGCATATTCCGCCGGGCTCGGCATGACTTCGCCCGCCTTGTAGGGCACGCCGAGCCCGCCGCCGAGATCGGCATGAGTGATAATGTCGCCCTGTGCGCGAATTTCCGCGATCAGCTCGCCGAGCTTCCTGAACGCCGCCTCCAGCGGGGCAAGGTCGCCCAGCTGGCTGCCGATATGGACCGCGACGCCGCGCATGTTCAGCCCCGGCGCGGCGGACAGGCGCGCATACATCGCGGCGGCCTGGTCGATCGGCACGCCGAACTTGTTGTCGCGCTTGCCGGTCGAGATCTTCTCATGAGTGCCCGCGTCGATATCCGGGTTGACGCGCAGCGCGCAAGTCGCGCGCTGGCCGCGCTCGACAGCGAGCTGCGCGAGTTCGAGGCCTTCTTCCTCGCTCTCGATATTGAACTGGCCGATCCCGGCCTCAAGGCCCGCCGCCAGTTCCGCCGCGGTCTTGCCGACGCCGGAGAACACGATGTCCTCCGCCGGCATCCCCGCTGCCAGCGCGCGCGCCATCTCGCCGCCAGAGACGACGTCGGCGCCATAGCCCTCGCGCTGCAACAGGCGCAGCACGGCAAGGTTGGGATTGGATTTCACCGCAAAGGCCAGGTGCGGCTTTTTCGGCAGGATCGACAAAGCCTCTGCAAAGACGCGGGCATGGCGCTCGAACGTGGCGCGCGAATAGACATAGACGGGCGTGCCGACCTCCTCCGCAATGCGGGTGAGCGGCACGTCCTCGGCGAAAAGTTCGCCCTCGCGAAGCTGGAAATGGTCCATCGCTCAGTCGGCCTTCGGCGCTTCGGCAGCCTTGGGCGGCTCGACCGTGCGGATATGTACATCGCGCAGCTGGCGCGCGCTGACCTGCGAGGGCGCACCCATCATCAGGTCCTGCGCCCGCTGGTTGAGCGGGAAGGCGATCACCTCGCGGATATTGGGCTCGTCCGCCAACAGCATCACGATGCGGTCGATGCCCGGCGCGGAGCCACCATGCGGCGGGGCACCCAGCTTGAACGCCTCGATCATGCCGGAGAAGTTCGCGTCCACGTCCTCGCGGCTGTACCCGGCGATCTCGAACGCCTTGTACATGATATCCGGACGGTGGTTCCGGATCGCGCCCGAGCTGAGCTCGTAGCCGTTGCAGACGATGTCATACTGCCAGGCGAGAATGTCGAGCGGGTCCTTGCTTTCCAGCGCTTCCATCTCGCCCTGCGGCATCGAGAACGGGTTGTGGCTGAAGTCGACCTTCTTCGCGTCCTCGTCATACTCGAACATCGGGAAGTCGACGATCCAGCAGAACTTGAAGCAATCGGGCTCGATCAGTTCGAGGATCTCGCCGCAGCGCGTGCGCGCGGCCCCGGCCAGCTTCGCGGCCTCTTTCTCCTTGCCCGCAGCAAAGAACAGGCCGTCATTCTCGCCCAGCCCCAGCTCCTCATAGAGCTTGGCCATATTCTCGGGCCCGTGGTTCTTGGCAATCGGGCCGCCGAACTCGCCGCCTTTGCGGGTGACGTAGCCGAGGCCCGCATAGCCTTCGCGGCGCGACCAGTCATTCATCTCGTCGAAGAACTTGCGGCTCTTCTCGTTGGTGTTGGGCGCCGGGATCGCGCGCACGACACCGCCGCCGCCGACGATCTTCTCGAAAATGCCGAAGCCGGACTGCGTGAAGTGGTGCGAAACGTCCGAGATTTCGATGGGGTTACGCAGGTCCGGCTTGTCGGTGCCGTATTTCAGCCTCGCCTCGGCATAGGGGATGCGCGGGAAGCTGCCCGCCGGGGTGACCGACTTGCCGCCCGAGAATTCCTCGAACACGCCCGCCAGCACCGGCTCGATTGCCTCGAACACGTCGTCCTGTGTGACAAAGCTCATCTCGAAGTCGAGCTGGTAGAATTCGGGGCTGCGGTCGGCGCGCAAATCCTCGTCGCGGAAACAAGGCGCGATCTGGAAATAGCGGTCGAACCCGGCGACCATCAGCAGCTGCTTGAACATCTGCGGGGCCTGCGGGAGG
>CAYOSE010000081.1:0-11286 GCA_964406535.1 uncultured Sphingomonadaceae bacterium | reverse complement strand
TCCGTCCAATCTCCGCCAAGCATGCTCAAGCTTCACGATTTTTGCAACAGAGCCCATCTGCGCAACAAATTGCGGTCCGGGGATGTCTGGGTGGAGCGATCGGCGGGATACCGCCGGTTCGACAGCTACCTGCTCAGCGATCCGAAGGCCAAGCCGATCGTATCGGCTCTTGGCCTGCCACCCACAGCCAGCGAATGGCTCGAACAGCGGGGCCGCGAACTGGACTGGCGGCTGAAGAAATTCGCCCAGCGCCTGAAGCGCGACGCTCTGGAAGGTGTGCGGTTCCGCGACGGCCGCCTCCAGATATCGCCGATACGCACGATCGCGACACCCGATGCCGAAGTACTGGCTGACCGGCTCGATGCCATGATGCCACGCATCCGCATCACCGAGCTGCTGCATGAGGTGGCGCAGGAAACCGGCTTTCTCGCAGCGTTCACCAACCTGCGCACCGGCGAGGCGTGCCCCAATGAAAACGCGCTGCTCGCCACGATCCTCGCCGACGCAACCAATCTCGGCCTGTCGCGCATGGCGGCCGCGAGCCAGGGCGTCACGCGCGATCAGCTCCTGTGGACCCATGACGCCTATATCCGCGATGACAGCTACCGAGCGGCGCTGGCCGTCCTCATCAACGCGCACCACCGCCTGCCATTTTCGCGGGTCTGGGGCGACGGCGCCACGTCCAGCTCCGATGGCCAGTTCTTCAGGGGCGCGAAGCGCGGCGCATCGGGCGGCGACATCAACGCCCGCTATGGCGTCGATCATGGCTTCAGCTTCTACACCCATGTTTCCGATCAGCGTGCGCCTTACCACGTCAACGTGATCTCGGCCGCGACGCATGAGGCACCCTATGTCCTCGACGGCCTCACTAGCCACGGCACCGATCTGAAAATCGCCGAGCATTACACCGACACCGGTGGGGCAACGGATCATGTCTTCGCCCTGTGCGCCATGCTGGGATTTCGCTTCTGCCCGCGCTTGCGTGATTTCCCCGACAGGCGGCTCGCGCCGATCGCGCCGGTTACGGCCTATCCGTCCATCACCCCGCTGTTGGGCAAGCGCATCCGCACCGACATCATCGGTGAGCAATGGGATGATGTGCTGCGCCTCGTAGGATCGATCAAGGCCGGCCACGTCGCGCCATCGGTCATGCTCCGGAAGCTCGCCGCCTACGAATGGTAGTGGCGGTCTCCTCGCGCCGAACGTAGCCCTCATACTGGAGACGTTCCGCAGCGCTCAAAAGGGCGGGGTTGATCACTGTCGCGCCGATCGCCGCCCGGATCGGGCGCATCGATCCACGTATCGCCTCAAGAAAGGCGCGACTGGCATTCTCCATGAGATGCCACCGATCCGCGACCTGTGCCGCGTCGGGCAGCGCCCTGGCCGCGGCCAGGGCATAGGCGCCGCCGCGGTCGCGTGCCACGACTGCGATCTGTGGCTGGTCCATGAACCACGCCTGCGCGGTCGCGGGCTCGCGATCGGGAAGCAGCCGGATCGGCTGGCGCAGCTCGAGATCGCAAATTATCGTGCCGTAGCGATGGTTGCGTCGCCATGCCCAATCGTCGATCCCGATGACGTGTGGCGGCGTGAAGCCGGGCCGACCGCGTCGCCGGACGGCCCTGAGAAGCGTGTCGTTGCTGACCGGCGTCATCAGCCGGTGCGCAAAGCGTGCCGCAGGGCGCCCGCCGAGCGCGAGACCGAGATGATACACCAACAGATCGAGGCGAGCGGTTCGCCGCGCCCAAGGCAGTACGGCGCCATCTTCGAAGCGCTCGGTGAATATCCGGCGTTGGCACGGGATCGTGCTACACCGGAAGCGTCGCGCGATCAGCACCACGCTGACAGGACGGCCGGCCAACGGTAGATCGCCCAGGCGACGCCGATATCGGCTATGCACCCGCGATGTCGAGCTTCCACATTCGGGGCAGATGCTCGTCTTGCCTGTGGGACGGACCACAATCTCCAAGCCGGTATCGGTTCGGTGGAACTGCTCAAGCGCGAAGCCGGATGGGATAAGCGCGGCGGCGCAAATTCGGTGGCTCATGATACTGATCCTCCACGAGGAATCAGCCATCGTTGCTCCCCAACTGCATCAAAATTGAGTCAGAGCCCCGTTTGGACGCCGATTGACAGCACTCGGTGCGATTCAGGCAGCCGAACGCAGTTTCGACGCCCGGCTTGAGGCCGGATTCGCCGCAGCCTTCGAGGAGCTCGAAGACTTGGGATATCCCGGGATGAGCAATCCGAAGCTCAAAATCTCGACCCTGCTCCGCGCGACGGACGGGCTGAAGCATGGCTCCTCAGTACAATATCAGGTCGCCGATCCGTCGGGCGACGGCACTAGGCACCTTTGAATTTCGGTACGCGGCGCTCCCGAAATGCGGCCAAGCCCTCATTGCGATCGAACGATGAGGAGTAGGTCGAATTGACGTCCAACTCCGCCTCGATCGCCTCCGGGAGCGCAAGTTCGACAGCGTTGTTCAAAAGCTGCTTCATGTGATGCAGCCCCAAAGGGCTCTTCGAGGCAAGTTTGCCTGCGATGCCATCCACCGCCTCTTGGAGCTCGCTATCCGGAACGATCATGCTCACGAGCGGCCCAAACAGCGGGTTCGAGACGCTGAGCAGGTCGCCGGTGAACATCAGAAACTTGGCGTGGTTCAATCCGAGCCGTCGCGGCATCCGTGCGGTGGCTCCTCCGCCCGGCAACAGGCCGTAATTGGCGTGTCCGTCTCCCAGGCGCGCGCCCTCGGCGGCGATCACGATGTCGCAGCCGAGGAGCAGTTCCATTCCGCCCGCTGTTGCGATACCGTTGACGGCCGCAAGGATGGGCTTCGGGAAGGCTTCGATCCGCGAAAAGAGATCCGTCGCGCGTCGCAGGAACCGAGCTGTTTCTGCGTCGCGGTCGGCAGGAGGGAAAGCGCCGATGAACTTGAGATCCGCGCCCGCGCAAAAGGCACGGCCTCGTCCGGTCAGCACGAGGCAGCGTACCGCCGCCCTCGATTCCAGCTGATCAAGCGACCGGTTCAGCTCGTCGATCATGATCGGGCTGAGGCAGTTGAGGTCGTTCGGCCGCTCAAGGGTGATCCATGCGACCGGACCGCGCTGCTCGAGGGAAATCTGCTCAAACGTCATCGGCTATGCTTTCATCATTGTCGTCGGAATAGCGTCGCAGGATGGCGGCAACACCGACTGGATCATCCAGCATGAGGTTATGTCCGCCCGAGAGCGTATATGCGTCCCACTCAGGATGTTGGGTCGCTGCCTGGTGGTAACGCTGGAAATGGGGTTCCTGCGAATTGCCGTCCCCTCCGACTGCGAGGATATAGGCCTTCTTCGGGATTTCTTTGTATCGCCCGCTAAGGCGGATGCGCTGCATCATGGTCCCTACTGGGTGGACGATCTGATAACCCGCGACGCGCCGCCCGTGGTCGATATCGCGTGACATCGCGTCGCCCGGCCGCAGCTTCATCGTCAGCCCGTCATCTCCGGCGGTATCGACGACGAGACTTTCGGGGCGAGGAACGAGGCGGAAGGGCGTGTCGCCGTCCTCCGCCACGAACGAGTCCAGATAGACAATGGCCCGGAAACGCTCCGGGATAGCATCTGCCAGGGCGGTGGCGACAAAGCCACCGTAGGAATGGGCGACGAGAACGATGTCGTCGAGGTCCTCCCAGTCGACCAAGGCCTTTAACTCGTCGACATGGGTCTGGATATTGATGCCGAGCCGTGCTTCCCATGCGCGTTCCGCAACGCCAGCCAGGGTCGGGCGGTAAACTTCGTGGCCAGCCTTTTGCAGGTGGATCGCGACGGCGCGAAACGCCCAGCCCCCATGCCAGCCGCCGTGGATGAGGAGGAAGGTTGTCATTCGGCGACACAAGGAACGGCGACCAATAGGCCGCCGTTCCAACCAAGGGTTTTTAATTCCTCCCGCACGGTTCTTCAACGCACCGAGAAACTGAGCTTCAGGCCGATCTGGCGACCGCGCGAATATGTCCCAACGACGGCCGTCGGCTGGCCGGGTGGCGTTACGGCATATTCAAGTGGGCGCTTGTTGCCCAGGTTGCGTCCGAACAGCGACATCCGCCAGCGTTTGTCGGTAGGGCCAAAATCGAGATGGGCGTCGATCTGCGCGAACGCGCCTTGCTCCATCCGCGGGTCATTATAGGCACCGGCGTTGTAGCGAGACCTGGCAAAGATGGAGGCGCCAGCGGCGACCTGATAGTCTCCGGACCCGAGGGGTCGCGCATAGTCGACGCGAAACGTACCCGTCCATTTTGAAGCGTATTGGGTCGGCGTTCCCGCAAGGTCCTGGAAGCCGCCCACACAGCCCGGCTGAAGTCCGGCATTTTGCGCACTCGAACATGCGGCACCTGGAAAATCGACGAACTTCGCGTCCAGATAGGAGCCTGCAAAGCCAAGCTCGAGTCCATCGGCGGGGCGAGCGGTCAGGTCCAGTTCGACGCCCTGGGATCTGGCCTTGCCGACGTTGGAGACGACGAAGGCGAGATTCTGGAAGACCGACTGTTGCAGCGCCGTGAACGTGGTCCTGAAGATGGCGACCGAATATTCGAGCCTGTTGTCGAGGATGAGCCCCTTCGCCCCTGCTTCGAACATCGACGCAAATTCTGGCCGGAATGCGGCAGCCGATGGTGTGCCGCCGGCATAGCTGAAGTCGAAGCCTCCCGACTTGGCGCCTCGGACGAATTTCAGATATACCTTGTTGCGAGGCGCGATTTCATATTGAACGATTGCCTGGGGCTGCCAGTGGTTTTCGGACAGGCGCAGTGTCCCGAACGGGAAATTGTGCTGGGCCGACCGGAAAACTGCGTTGAAGATCGGGTCCAGAGCAGCGTTGCGACCCGCCTGCAGATCAGAACGCGTGGTATCGAAGTCGAGGTGCGGGATAACGCCGGTACCGAACAATGCCTGACCGGCAGTCTTGTTGATGTCGGCGTAACGGACGCCCCCGGATAGGCTCAGACGGTCGGTGATGCGATACGTCGCGTCGACGAAGCCCGAGTAGACGCGATTGTTCTGATCATATGTTTCGACACGTCCGATGGGGGTCGTGGCGGCGCCCGTCAGACCGAAGCCTCCGAGCGTGAACTCCTGCATAAGATCGATCCCGAGCGTGTCGCGCTGATAATAGCCGCCCGCCGTGATATCCAGGCGCCCATATGTGCCGCTGAACCGGAGTTCCTGGCTGAATTGACGATAGTGCTGCCACAATAGGTTCATGTAGGTCTGGGCGTGGTTGACGCCGTCGCTGCCGAACTGAACGTCGGAGTGCGACGTGCGCCAGGCGCTGGTCGAGGTGAGCTTGCCTCCTAGCAGGTCATAATTGATGTCAGCCTGGTAGAGGTTGGCGTCCATGAAGCTGAGCTCGTCGCTATAATATGGCGCGACGTCATAGTTGGAGTAGCGCGTGCCCGTGTCACCGACGACAGGATAGGGAGCGCGGGTCGCATCCAGCGGCTGCGCGACGGAGACGAGCGCATTGCCATAGTCGCGCAGGCGATCGACCTCGGCCTTGAGCAGGATTTCCAGGCCGGGCGCGGGAGAAAGCAGCAAGGATGGGCGCACCGCGATGTTGCGCGTCCTCGGCTCGGTCTGATCCTTGATCGGATTGTAGAGCCGCCCCTCCGACAAATCCTGGTACAAGCCGCCGATACGCAGGCTCGCCCAATCAGCCAGCGGCACGGTAACGCCGCCCTGGACCTGGAATTCGTGATTGTAGAATTTCGTATCCGATCGAACCGTCGGCTTCGAAATTCCGTCCGGGCTTCTTCGTCGCCATGCTGGTCGCGCGCTTATTCGCCGCAGCCGGAAATCCTCACCTACATGGACGGCGTGGCCGACCGGCACGATCTGCGCCGGCACATCCGCTGCAATTCGAAAGTCGCCGCCGCGCGGTGGAACGATGAATGCGGATTGTGGCACATCGAACTGGCCACGGGCGAAGTGCTGGACTTCGAAGTGGTGGTTGCCGCCCAGGGCATGTTCAACGATCTGAACTGGCCGGCGATCGAAGGCATGGACAGCTTCAAGGGCACGCTGTTCCATTCGGGCGACTGGCCGCACGATCTCGATCTCAACGGCAAGCGCGTCGGCATTATCGGCAGCGCGGCCAGCGCGGTGCAGATGGTGCCGGAAATTGCCAAGGAAGCCGATCGCGTGGACGTTTTCCAGCGTTCGCCCAACTGGGTGCTGCCCAAGGACGATCCGATCTTCACCGAGGAAGAGAAGGCCGCGCGCGAAGGGCGGCCGCTCGAAACGCGCGAGATGCGCCTGAAGCTCTATCGCGAGATGGACGGCTTCTGTTCATGGACGGAGCTTTCGGAAGAGACCCGCGAGGAATTCCGCCAGCTGTGCCTTCAGAATCTCGAAGCGGTCCAGGATCCGGAAACGCGCGCGAAGCTTACGCCGGACGTGCCGTGGGGCGCCACCCGCCCGCTGTTCTCGAACGATTTCTATCCCGCCTTCAACCGCAACAATGTGGGCTTGTTGACCGATGGGATCTCGAAGATCACTTCCAACGGCATCGTCGACGGCAACGGCGTGGAACACGAATATGACGTGATCATCTGCGCGACCGGCTACAAGACGGATCGCTATGCTTCCGCCATCTCGATCATCGGGCGGGGCGGGCACGATCTCGGTGAAGCGTGGAAGGAAGGCGCTACCGCCTATCTCGGCATTACCACCGCCAACTTCCCCAATCTGTTCATGATCTACGGACCGAACACCAATAATGGCTCGATCCTGTTCATGCTGGAATGCCAGGCCGCCTATATCGCGCGGCATGTGCAGTGGATGGATGCGAACGACATCTCGTGGATCGAAGTGAAGCCCGAGGTGGAGGACCGCTATAACGAGGAATTGCAGGCCGCGATCGATCAGGTCGGCGCCTGGAAGTCGCGCGACAATTACTACCACGCGGCGAGCGGGCGCAACGTGACCCAATATCCGTTCAACATGACGGTCTATCGCGAGTTGACCATGACTCCCGATTGGGACAATTTTCGCTTTCAGTATGGAGTTGCGCTATAATCGCGACGCAGAGCGCCGGGTTCGGCGCGCGATAACAAGCCTGGGAAGAGACGTGCTATGAGCGATTTCGATCTTATCATCCGCGGCGGAACGATCGTCGATGGCAGCGGTGGCGAGCCTTATGTGGCTGACGTCGCGGTGAAGGGCGGCAAGATCGCCAGGGTCGGGCAGGTCTCCGGCAGCGCCGATCAGGAGATCGACGCCAAGGGCAAGCTCGTCACGCCCGGCTTCATCGATGTGCATACCCATTATGATGGCCAGGCCGTGTGGTCGGAACGCATGATCCCGTCATCGATCCACGGCGTGACCACCGTGGTGATGGGTAATTGCGGCGTCGGCTTCGCGCCTTGCCGCAAGGACGATCACGACCTGCTCGTCAGCGTGATGGAAGGCGTGGAAGACGTGCCCGAAGTGGTGATGACCGCGGGCCTGCCCTGGGATTGGGAAACCTTCCCCGAATATCTCGATGCGGTCGATCGCCGCCCGCGCGATATCGACGTTGCCGCCTATCTCCCGCATTCGCCGCTGCGCGTCTATGTGATGGGCGAGCGCGGCGCGCGGCGCGAAGCGCCGACGGATGCCGATATCGAGGAAATGAAGCGTCTTGCGCGCGAAGCGATGGATGCCGGCGCTCTCGGCTTCGCCACGTCGCGCCTCAGCGCCCATGCGACGGGCCAGGGCGACAAGATCCCCAGCTTCGATGTGGGCGACCGTGAACTCTTCGCCATGGGTGAAGTGATGAGGGAGCGGGGCGAAGGCGTGTTGCAGATCGTCAGCGACATCGGCAGCAACTACGATAGCGAGATACAGACCCTTGCCGATCTCGCGGTGGAATCGGGCCAGCAGGTGACGTTCACTCTGGCGCAGATGAACCAGGACCCCGAAGCCTGGCGGCGCAGCGTCGACAAGATGCGCAAGGCCGAGGAGAAGGGCGGCAGGATCAAGGGCCAGGTCTATCCGCGCCCGATCGGCATGGTGATGAGCCTGGACGCCACGGTGAACCCGTTCTGCTGCAGCCCCACCTATGCGCACGAACTGGTGCAACTGCCCATGGCGGAGCGGGTGAAGCGGCTGGCTGATCCCGCCATGCGCGAAAAGCTGCTGGCCGAGGAGATCGAGGAGGCGAAGACCCCGATCTATCGCATGGCGCGCGACTGGTCCAAAGTGTTTCTGCTCGACAATGTGGCCGACTACGAACCGGACCAGTCGATGAGCATCGAGGCGATGGCGGCGCGCGAAGGCCGCGATCCGCTGGACGTGTTCTACGATCTGATGCTGCGCAAGGGTGGCTATCAGATGTTCTACTGCGCCCTGGCCAACTATGCCGAAGGTTCGCTGGATTCGATCCGCGAGATGATCGTGGATCCCAACACGATCGTCGCGCTGGGCGATGGCGGCGCGCATTACGGCGTGGTCTGCGACGCCAGCTATCCCACTTTCGTGCTGACCCATTGGGTGCGCGATCGCGAAGGCGAGCGGATCCCGCTGCCGCAAGCCGTGAAAGCGCTGACCCGCGATCCGGCCGAAGTGGTCGGCCTCAAGGATCGTGGGCTGGTCAAGGAAGGCTACAAGGCGGATATCAACGTCGTGGACTTCGACAATCTGCAGCTCAACATGCCCTCGATGATCGACGATCTTCCCGGAGACGGCCGGCGCCTGATGCAGGATGCCGATGGCTATGTCGCCACGATCGTGAGCGGCGAAGTGATCCTGCGCGACGGCAAATCCACGCCGGCCCGCCCCGGACGCCTCGTGCGCGGGGCCAAGCAGGATCCTGCGCGGCATCTCGAAACTGCATAGTGGTCGTCGATCGGTAGCAATTGTCAACAATTTGCTTGGATGGCTCCGCAAGTGGGGCTAGCCATGGCCCCATCGGGAGTTGACGGCGCGATCCGGCGGGATCGCGCTGTATCGGGAGAGAAAGCCGGACATGATGAAGTCGAGCAAGTGGGGCGGCGTAATGGCCGCGGGGGCTCTGGTGTTGCTTGCCGCCTGCGGTGGCGGGAAATCCGAACCGGAAGCGGTGACCGCATCGCAGGAGAGTCAGGCCGCGTTGCTCGACAGCGCCGATGGCGCGGACTGGCCGGGCTATAACCGTTCCTACGGTGAACAGCATTTCAGCCCGCTCACCCAGATCAATGACAGCAACGTCAAGGATCTCGGCCTCGCCTGGTCGCTCGATTTCGACCCCACCACCGGCAATCCTGCCAGCCAGCCCATCGCCGTCAATGGCGTGATCTACGTCGCCACCGGCATGAACCTGGTGAAGGCGATCGATGCCGTAACCGGCAAGATCAAGTGGGAATACGATCCGCATACGGGCGAGAAGGCCGGCAACAAGCTGCGCTCCAACTGGGGCACGCGCGGCCTCTCCTACTGGGACGGCAAGATCTATATCGGCACGGTGGACGGCCGCCTGATCGCGATCGAGGCCGCAACCGGCAAGGAGCTGTGGAGCCAGCTTACGGTCGATCCGGGCGATGGCCGCTACATCACCGGCGCGCCCCGCATCTTCGACGGCAAGATCATCATCGGCCATGGCGGCGCGGATTCGTCCAACAATCGCGGCTATGTGACCACCTACAACGCCGAGACGGGCAAGCAGCTGTGGCGCTTCTTCATCGTGCCGGGCAATCCGGATGACGGGTTCGAGGACGAAACCCAGGAAATGGCCGCCAAGACCTGGAAGGGCGAATGGTGGAAGCAGGGCGGCGGCGGCGCCGCATGGAACGCCTTCACCTACGATCCGGAAACCGACACGATCCTGATCGGCACGGGCAACGGCGCGCCGTGGAACCAGAAGATCCGCAGCCCCGGCGGCGGTGACAATCTGTTCCTCTGCTCGATGGTCGCGCTCGACGCGAAGACCGGCAAATACAAGTGGCACTACCAGTTCAACCCCGGCGAAACCTGGGACTTCAACGCCGCGATGGACATGCCGCTCGCCGATCTCACGATCGACGGCAAGCCGCGCAAGGTCGTGATGATGGCGCCGAAGAACGGCTTCCTCTATGTGATCGACCGGACCAACGGGAAGCTGATCTCGGCCGACAAGATCGCCCGCGTGACCTGGGCCAGCCATATCGATCTCAAGACGGGCCGCCCGGTGGAAGTGCCGGAACAGCGCTATCCCGATGGCGGCCCGGTCACCGTATGGCCGGCCTATCGCGGCGCGCATAGCTGGATGCCGACCTCGTTCAGCCCCAAGACCAACCTGATCTACATTCCCAAGCTCGAAGTCGCCGGCATCTACAGCGACAAGGGCATGGACCTGAAGAACTGGAAGCGCGTGGGCGTGGGCGCGGCCGATCTGGGCGTGAATCTCGGCTTCGACGTGCCCGATCCGCTGCACAACACCAGCTCGCTGCTGGCCTGGGATCCCGTCACCCAGAAGAAGGTCTGGGAAGTGAAGACCATCGGCGGCTGGAATGGCGGCGTACTGTCCACTGGCGGCAATCTCGTCTTCCAGGGTCAGCTCAACGGGAAGCTCAGCGCCTATTCCGCCGACAAGGGCCAGGAACTGTGGAGCTTCGACGCGCAGAACGCGGTGCTCGCCGCGCCCATCTCCTTCATGGTCAATGGCGAACAATATGTCGCGGCCATGGTCGGCATGGGCACCAGCGTGGCAAGCCATCAAGGCTCGCTCGGCGGGCTGACCTTCGATTACCGCACCCAGAAGCGCCGCCTGATGGTCTTCAAGATCGGTGGGAAGGCCACCCTCCCGGCCAAGGGACCGGCCTGGGTCGCCAAGGCGTTCGACGATCCGGAGTTCAAGGCCGATGACAAGCTGGCCTTCGAAGGCATGGTCGTCGCCGGTCGTTATTGCGTGGCCTGCCATGGGATCGATCTCGTCGCAGCCGGCGGTGCGCCCGATCTCAGGACCTCGCCCACAGTGCTGGATGAGGCGACCTTCCTGGGCATCGTGCGCGACGGTATGTTGGCCGCGCAGGGCATGCCCAAGAACAACGACCTGACCGACGCGCAGCTCAAGGCAGTCCGCCAGTACATCCGGACCGAAGCGAACAATCTGCGCACCGGCAAGAAGAAGCAGGGCGGCAGCTCGGTCGGAGGCTGAAGCCGATCTCCAGCCCGTTCCCCTGCCGGCGGTTGCCGGCGGGGGAACGGGCTTGCCCAGACCAGGAACCACGCATGCATGTAAATGAGGCTGTCGCCAGCCGCCGGGCTCTGTTGCAAAGATTGGCGGCAGTCAGAGGTAGGCTGTCGCTCTGCGCCGAT
>CAYOSE010000080.1:0-11736 GCA_964406535.1 uncultured Sphingomonadaceae bacterium | reverse complement strand
CTGCTGTTGCCCGATGGAGCCTCCGTGGAGCGCCAGCCCTTTGCATGGGAGTAATCAAGCACCGCGCAAATCCGGTTGCGGACCTGGCGAGCGGTTTCGGGGATTTCCTGCCAGATCGGCGTGAGGACCGAGATGATATCGGCAGCGGTGATTCCGCCAGTCGTCATGTCGCCCAGTTTCGGGAAGGCGTAGTTCTCCAGACTGGCCAGCCACTGACGACCGTAGACATCACTCTTCCAGCCGGCCTCGTTCTCGGAGTGATATTGGGTAGCGGCATCGCGAAAGGTGACCTTGGCGGCTTCCTCGTCCTTGCGCTCGGTCAGCACGTCGCGCTTTTCAACCTTCACGGCTTTGCGGAGTTCAGCAGACCTCGCGCGCGCTTCGGCCAACGTCACCAGCTTCGCACTACCCAGACCAATGTCTTGTCGCTTGCCATCCCGCTGGAGTCGCAAAAGCCAGGAAGCCGCACCAGTTTTTCCAACTTTCAGGAAAAGTCCGTCGCCGTCCTGATAGGTGCCCGGATTCGCCAAGGCAGCCTTGACCGCCACTGCTGTAAGTTTGCCCATTCTCGTTCCCCACATTTCTGGAGGCCAATTGAGAGAGCCACTGTGTGGGGAAGCCTACTTCCTTCCCCACACCTTCCCCACACTCACTGCCGGTTGCAGGCAAATAGTAGCGAACAGAGGCGGCCATCGGAAGGCAGAATACCCTTGGTTTTCTGAGATTTCTAGGGCTTTTCGGGGATGTTCTGAGAAAGGGCGGTGGTGGACAGGGCTGGATTCGAACCAGCGTACGCTTGCGCGGGCAGATTTACAGTCTGCTGCCTTTAACCACTCGGCCACCTGTCCACCGGATGCCGGAAATCTGGGCACAAAGGCCCAGCTTTTTAGCGCCCACAAGGAGGGGGCGCCCAGCCGAGAGGCGCCCCAATGGCGAAGCCGTGCTTGCCTGTCAATGGGCGTACTGGCAGGGGCGGGCACAGGTAAGGAACGGACGATGGCCAAGCGAGGCGAGAAACGGAATTTGCGCGGACGCGCCGGACGCATGCAGGGCGGGCGCGGTTCGGGCCGTGCCTCGCGCGGGCATGTGCGGCTGTGGGGCCGCCATGCGGTGGAGGCGGCGCTGCTCAACCCGGACCGTGTGCACCATAAATTATGGGCCACGCCCGAGGGGCTGGAATCGCTCGACGGCGAACTGCCACCCGATTTCCCGCGCGAAATGGCCGGGTCCGACGATCTCGCCCGGCTGGTGGCGCGCGATGCGCCGCATCAGGGGCTGGTGCTCGAATGCAATCCGCTAGAAGACCTGCACCTGACCGATCTTCCCCCGCCCGATCCGGCGCGCCCGATCCTCGTGCTCGACCAGGTGACCGACCCGCATAATGTCGGCGCGATCCTGCGCTCGGCCGCCGCCTTCAACGCCGCCGCCATTATCACGCAGGACCGTCACGCCCCGCCCGAAGGCGGCGCGCTGGCCAAGGCCGCTTCAGGCGCATTGGAAATCGTGCCATGGGTGCGCGTGGTCAATCTCGCCCGCGCGCTGGATGACCTCGCCGAGGCCGGATACTGGCGCATCGGCATGGCCGGCGAGGCCGAGGCGACCTTTGCCGAGGCGCTGCCTGCCGGGCCCGTCGCGCTGGTGCTGGGTGCCGAGGGCGAAGGCATGCGCCACAATATCGCTGGCCATTGCGACGCCCTCACCCGCCTGCCGATCAGCGAGGCGATGGAAAGTCTCAACGTTTCCAATGCTACCGCGATCGCGCTGTATGCCATTGCCACGCGGCCGCCCGTGGATTGACGCCCGCATGAATTGAGCCACGCCGACCGCGCCATAACAGGAGAGCCCCGATGACCTTCGCTGTAACCCGCCGCCGTTTCGCCGCCGCCCTGCTCACCGCCAGTTCGCTCGGCCTGTCCGGCTGCTTCATGACGCCCGGCACGTTCGATTCGACGCTCGATATCCGCAGCGACGGGCGCTTCAGCTTCACCTATGACGGCGAGATCTTCATGGCCGGCCTGTCGGACTTTGCCGAGATGGCCGCCGCGGAGGAGGCCAACAAGCCGTGCGTGGACGACGAGACCTTCGAGGAACGCGCCTGCACCGAGGAAGAGGTGGCAGCGCGCAAGGCCGAGAAGGAGCAAGAGGCCAGGATGATGGCCATGATGATGGGCGGTGTAGACCCCGACGATCCCGAAGCGGCGGCCAATGTCGCCGCCGAGCTGGAACGGCAGGCCGGGTGGAACACGGTCACCTATCTGGGCGACGGCCTGTTCGACGTCGACTTCGCCATCACCAGCACGATCAGCCACGACTTTGCCTTCCCGGTGCTGGAGGGGCAGACGATGGGCAGCGCCTTCGTGGCGGTGAACCTGCGCGACGAGGGCCGCGCGAAGATCGCCGCGCCGGGCTTTGCCGCGCAAGGCGGCAATCCGTTCCAGGCGATGATGGGCGGGATGGCCGGAATGTTCAGCGGCGGCGGCGAGGATGACGCGGAAGAGGATAGCGAAGAGGCCAGCGGTGCCTCCGGCTTTCCCGATGTGCCGCCAATGCGCGGCACGTTCCGCATTGTCACAGATGCCGCAATCCTGACCAACAACACCGATGAGGGGCCGCGCGAAGAGGCGGGGCTGCAGGTGCTCGAATGGGATATCGAGCCGACCACGGCGGTGGCCCCGACCGCGCTGCTCAACCTCGGCGACTGACAGGCCCCGTCACCGGATCATCAGTACGCACAAGGAAAAGGCCGCTCGGGATGGAGCGGCCCTTTCATCTGAACCCGCCAGCACTGGCGGTCAGTGAATGGCAATCAGTTGACGGCGTCCTTCAAGCCTTTGCCAGCCTTGAACTTGGGCTGGGTCGAGGCCTTGATCGTCATCGGCTCGCCCGTGCGCGGGTTGCGCCCCGTGGACGCCTTGCGGCGGGCAACGGAAAAGGTGCCGAAGCCGACCAGGCGAACTTCGTCGCCCTTCGACAGGGCGCCAGTGATGGTGTCGAAGACGCTTTCGACCGCCTTGGTCGCGTCGCTACGTGAAAGGCCGCTGTTATCGGCAACCGCGCCGATCAACTCGTTCTTGTTCATTGTCCGGAAAAACCCCCTCATTCGAAATGAGACGTCGATGGCTAAATCGTCTCGCGATGCGCGGGACTTGAACCGCTTTTCGCCTGAGTGTCAAAGCCAAAGCCGACCAAATGGCCCCAATAGGCCGATATACCGAGCTTAAGACGCAGATTCGCTGCCCGACAGGTGCGAGCGAAGCCGGGACGCCGTCACGGCGCAGTCCGATGGCGGTCGCGATTCGCTGCAGTGCAGCAAAAACCGCCGTGATTTCAGCGCCGCACGATCAGCCTTTGCTCAGTGCGCGGTGGTCGATGGCGGCTGGCCGGATTCGGACGGATGCGGCTGGCTCGCAAGATCATCGGCCTCGGTCCATTCGATTGGCGCGGGCAGCGCGGTCAGCGCCGTTTCCAGCACCTGGTCGACATGCGCCACGGGCACGATGGTCAGCCCTTCCGTCACGTTGTCCGGAATCTCGGCGAGGTCCTTCTCGTTCTCCTCCGGGATCAGCACGGTGGTGATCCCCCCGCGCAGCGCCGCCAGCAGCTTCTCCTTGAGCCCGCCAATCGGCAGCACCCGCCCGCGCAAGGTCACCTCACCGGTCATCGCAACCTCGGGCCGGATAGCGATTCCGGTAAGGGTCGAGACGATCGAGGTGACCATGCCGATGCCCGCCGAGGGGCCGTCCTTCGGCACCGCGCCTTCGGGCAGGTGGATGTGGATGTTCTTGCGCGCGAAGAGCGACGGCTTGATGCCATAGGCAGGCGCGCGCGCCTTCACGAAGCTGAAGGCGGTCTGGATCGACTCGTTCATCACCTCGCCCAGCTTGCCGGTCGAGCGAATCTCGCCCTTGCCCGGCGTGGTGACGCTTTCAATGGTGAGCAATTCGCCGCCGACCGAGGTCCAGGCCAGCCCGGTGACCGCGCCGATCTGCGGTTCCTTCTCCGACACGCCGTGTTTGAACTTCCGCACCCCGGCGAAGTCGCCGAGATTGTCGGGCGTGACGGTGATGCTCTTGGCTTCACCCTCGAGGATCTTGCGAAGGCTCTTGCGCGCCAGCCGCGCAATCTCGCGCTCCAGCGTCCGCACGCCCGCCTCGCGGGTGTAGTAGCGAATGAGGTCGCGCAGCCCCTCTTCGGTCAGCTCAAACTCGCCCTTCTTCAATCCGTGCGCCTCGACCTGCTTGTCGAGCAGGTGACGCTGGGCGATCTCGACCTTCTCGTCCTCGGTATAGCCTTCAAGGCGGATGATCTCCATCCGGTCGAGCAGCGGCTGCGGCAGGTTGAGGCTGTTCGCGGTACACACGAACATGATGTCGGACAGGTCGATGTCGAGCTCCAGGTAATGATCCTGGAACTTCGCGTTCTGTTCGGGGTCGAGCACTTCGAGCAGCGCCGAGGCCGGATCGCCGCGGAAATCCTGGCCGAGCTTGTCGATCTCGTCGAGCAGGAACAGCGGGTTCGACGCTCCCGCCTTCCGCAGGTTCTGCACGATCTTGCCCGGCAGCGAGCCGATATAGGTGCGGCGGTGGCCGCGGATTTCGGCCTCGTCGCGCACACCGCCGAGCGACTGGCGGATGAACTCGCGCCCGGTCGCCTTGGCAATCGATTTGCCGAGCGACGTCTTGCCGACACCCGGCGGGCCGACGAGGCACAGGATCGGCCCCTTAAGCTTGTTGGTGCGCGCCTGCACGGCAAGGTACTCGATGATCCGGTCCTTGACCTTGTCGAGCGCGTAATGATCCTCGTCGAGGATGGTCTGCGCCTTGCCGATATCCTTCTTGAGGCGGGACTTCTTGCCCCATGGCAGGCCGAGCAGCACATCAAGATAGTTGCGGACCACGGTCGCCTCGGCGCTCATGGGCTGCATGCTCTTGAGCTTCTTCAGCTCGCTCTCGGCCTTGGCCTTCGCCTCTTTCGAGAGCTTGGTTTCCTCGATCTTCTTGGCCAGTTCGGCCAGTTCATCGCCGTCCTCGCCATCGCTGCCGCCCAGTTCGGACTGGATCGCCTTCAACTGTTCGTTGAGGTAATATTCGCGCTGGGTCTTCTCCATCTGCCGCTTCACACGGCCACGGATCTTGCGTTCGACCTGGATCACCGACAGCTCGCCATCCATCACTGACAGCGCAACCTCCAGGCGCTTCACCGGGTCTGGCTCGCCCAGCATCTGCTGCTTGGTCGCGACCTTGGCCGCGATATTGGCGGCGATCGCATCGGCCAGCTCGCCGGCATCCTCGATCTGCGCGAGATCATCCTCGATCCCTTCGGGCAGCTTCTTGGAATGCTTGGCGTAGTCGTTGAATAGCTTCATCGCCTGACGCATCAGCGCCTCGGCCTCGTTACCGGACGCTTCAAGCTCCTCGATCAGGCTGACCTGCGCCATGACATAGTCGCCCGCGACGCGCATCTCCTGCATCTCGGCGCGCGCCTTACCCTCGACCAGCACGCGCACGGTGCCATCGGGCAGCTTGAGCAGCTGGATGACCTGCGCGACGACGCCGACCGAATAGAGATCGTCCGCGCCCGGATCGTCGCAGGCGTCGTCGAGCTGGGTGACGAGGAAGATGTCCTTGTCGCCTTCCATCGCCGCTTCGAGCGCGGCCACCGATTTCTCCCGCCCGACGAACAGCGGCACGGTCATGCCGGGGAACACGACGATGTCGCGCAAGGGGAGAAGGGGAAAAGCGGTCATGTTGCGGTCCATATGTCTTCTTGCCGGGGCTGGTTACCCGGAGTGAAAGCGCAATATGGGGCCGTCGTGAAAGGAAGCAATGCCGTTAACCCGGACAGGCGGGGAAAAGGGGAAAGTACTCGCCTACCGATCGATCACTGTGGAGTAATCAGGGCGGTCAGAATGTAATAGCTGTCGATCGCGTTGCCCTGGGCGTCGAGAGCGGGGTCAAACCGGGCGTACCTGTTGATCCCGTCACAAGTCTTCTTCTCAAAGAACTCGTCATTGAGGTTGTTGAGAATGGTGCAGCTCGTGACCTCGCCATCCGCCGCAACTGTCAATCGCACGGGCAAAAACGCCATTGATGCGGCGCCGAACGGCCATGACGGGATACTCTCCTGAATTTTCTGCGCGACCAACCTGGTATCCTTGGGAGTGGCCTTCCTGGTCAGCGTCCGGTGCGCCTCCACATCAATGCCCAATTGCGTGAGAAGATCGTCGGTGCAGGCCCGCATGGCCTCCATGGCACCCTGAAGCGAGCCGGTTTTGAAGAACAGATCGTCATCGTAGACCTGCTCCAGCAACAGGCCAGTTACTTCGCGCTCACCTACACCGCTGTCGTCCGTCGTTTCCTCGGTTTTTCCGCTGCTGGATTCCGTTCCAAACACGGTCGTGAGCATAACCCCGCTTCTTCCGTCAGCCGTTTCACCGAAGACAGGCAGCGCATGGTCAACGGGGGTCTCGTCCGGCTCCCACGTCGTTTTCGCCCCTTTGCCCGCGAACGGAAAATCAGCGGAATAAACGGCAAGATCCAACAGCGGCGTGGGCGCGTAACGCCTGAGAAGCAGAAGCGCGCCCTTTCCGTCCGCAGAAAATTGCCGGGTCAGCTCGCAGCTGTTCTCGGCGTAATTCAGACTCCACGGCGAAGCTGGCTCCATCTCCACCCGTTCCGCATATGCGGGCGCGGAAGACAGAGCGGCCAGAGCGAAACCGACCAGCGCGCAAAGACGTAACCCCATGCGCGCCCTCACCCCATGCCCGGCAAATTGAAGCCCGGCGGCAGGCCAAGGCCCGACTGCATCTTCTGCATTTCCTCGTTCGCGGCGCGGTCGGCCTTGTCGCGCGCATCGTTGAACGCGGCGGTGACGAGATCCTCCAGCATCTGCTTGTCTTCGAGCACCATCAGGCTGTCGTCGATCGACACGCCCTTGATCCGGCCCTTGGCGGTGGCACGAATGGTGACGAGCCCGCCACCCGATGTGCCCTCGACCTCGATATTGTCGAGCTTGACCTGCGCCTCGCCCATCTGCTGCTGGATCTTCTCGGCGGCGGCCTGCGCGGCCTTCATCATCTCTTCCATGGACTGCATGGTTCTGGTCCTCGTTTTCTTCCGTTCGTCCTGAGCCTGTCGAAGGACGAAATGGGTGGGTGTTCGCGGTTCGACAAGCTCACCACGAACGGGATTCAGTTCAGGCGCGGTTGCGCCAGTTATGTTGCGATTGGGAGGAAACATCCTCCTCGATCATCTGGGCGTTCGGGAAGGTGGCAAAGGCCTTCTCCACCAGCGGGTGGCGACGCAGGCGGTCGGCCTCGGCGGCCTGCGCGGCCTCGGCCTGTTCGACCAGAGTCGGCTGCGCCTCGGCCCCACCCTCTCCAAGCGGCCCCTTCTCGACCGTCCAGGTCGCGCCGGTCACGGCCTGCAGGGCCTGCCTGATCTCGGTGGCGATATTCTCGTCGAAGCCGGCCGGTTGGGCAAAGACCAGTTTGCCCGTTTCGAGCGCGATCACCCGCACCTGCAAGCGCAGTTTCGTCGCGAGCGACATGGCATTGGGCAGCGCCGAATGGTCGACCTGCTCGACCAGCATCGCCCAGTTGAGCGAGGCCGAGGGCGCACCGCCGCCGCTTGCATCGCCAACCGCAGGGCCAGCCAATGCCCCGCTCGCGGCCATATCTTCCAACTGCTTCGCCAGTTTGCCCGGATCGGGCAGGTCGGCGGCATGGAGCACGCGTAGCAGCGCCATCTGCGCGGCAACCAGCGGGTCGGGCGCGGCGCGCACCTCCTCGTGCCCCTTCAAGAGCAATTGCCACAGCCGGTGCACCTGCCCGGCGGAGAGGCGCTGCGCCCATTCGGCCAGCCGCGCGCGCTCCTCCGCGCTGGGCGCATCGGGGTCGGCGCGCCCGACCTGCGCCACGGCGATGCGGTGCGTCAGCTCCATCATCGCGCGCATCAGCGCCAGCGGATCGACGCCATAGGCGTATTGCTGCTCCACGGCGGCCAGCAGTGCCTGCGGATCGCCTTCAAGCAGATGCGAGAACAGCTCGGCGCGGGCCGTGTGATCGGCGAGGCCGAGCATGTCGCGCACGCGCTCGCCCGTCACTTTCGTTACGCCATCACCCGAATCCATATCGGCATGGGCAATCGCCTGATCGAGGATCGACAGGCCATCACGGACCGAGCCCTCGGCGGCGGCGGCGACCAGCGCCAGCGCCTCCTCCTCGGCCTCGACGCCTTCCTGACGGCAGATCGAGGCATAGTGCTGGCGCAGCAGGTCGGCGGGGATGCGCCTGAGGTCGAAACGCTGGGTGCGGCTGAGCACCGTGATCGGCACCTTGTCCACTTCAGTTGTGGCGAAGAGGAATTTCACATGGGCGGGCGGCTCCTCCAGCGTCTTGAGCAGGCCGTTCCACGCCTGCTTGGAGAGCATGTGCGCCTCGTCGATGATGTACATCTTGTAGCGCGCCGACACCGCCGCGTAGCGCACCGCCTCGATGATCTCTCGCACATCGTCGATGCCGGTGTGGCTGGCGGCGTCCATCTCGATCACGTCGATATGGCGCCCCTCGGCGATGGCCTGGCACGGCTCGCACACCCCGCACGGGTCGATCGTCGGGCCGCCCTGCCCGTCCGGCCCGACGCAGTTGAGCGCCTTGGCGATCAGCCGCGCGGTCGAGGTCTTGCCGACCCCGCGCACGCCGGTCATCAGGAAGGCATGGGCCAGCCGTTCCCGGCTAATGGCATTGCCCAGCGTCTGCACCATCGGTTCCTGCCCGATCAGCTCGCTGAAGGTCTGCGGGCGGTATTTGCGCGCGAGGACGCGGTAGGGCTGGTTGGAGACGGGCGCGGCTGCGGGAGCCGCTTGCACTGCGGGTTCAGCCGTCGGTTCAGCAGCAGCTTCGGGCGCGCCGAACAGCGCGTTCTGCCCGGCAGCCTCCAACTCGGCGGCTGACGGCTTGGCTTCCTCTTCGCCGTCGCCGTCCATCAGGAAGGGCGGCGTTTCCGATTCCGGTGAATCATCCATGGCCGCCAAGTTAGGCACTTGGGCCGCGAATGTCATGGCATCATGTTGCTGAAAGCGGGGGAGATGGGCTGGCGCAGAGCGCAAAAAAGGAGCCGAGCGAGCCATGTCTTGGCGGCTCCGGCCCGCTCCCCCTCCCAGCCACCCGATAGGGTGCGATGCATGATCGGGTGGCTGGGAGGGGGAGATGGGCTGGCGCAGCGCGCAAAAAAGGAGCCGAGCGACCCGCCGCAATTCACCTGGGCTGCTTCCTTCCGGACCTGACCCGGTGAGCGAACGCAAACGTCCACCCGACTCCCGGCTGCGCATATGACTTGCAGTCAGGCAAAATTCAACCTTTCCCGGTTAAAGCGCTCGGAAAATAACGCGCTTATGGCTGTTCGGTCGTGGTCGGGCGCGCTAGGACGTCCCTCGGGAGGATTGCATGAAAGCCATCAATACATTCGCCATCGGATTGCTGCTGCTCGGCAACGCCGCCCAGCCCGCCTTCGCCCAGGACGAGATCGATTTCGGCGATGACGCTTCCGAATGGGCCAATGACGGCGAGTGCGACGACCCGCGCTTCAGCGGCGATGGCGTCGACGGCATCCTGCTGGCCGAGGACCGGATGCACGATGCCAGCGATTGCCGGGCGCTGTTCGAGAGCGGCGAGATCCAGCTCAAGGCGCCCGTGTCGCTCGACAGCAGTGGCCTCGATTTCGGCGATGACAGCGGCGAATGGGCCAATGACGGCGAATGCGACGATGCGCGCTTTGTCGGCCAGGGCGTGGCCGACGCTCTTGTGGTCGACAATATTGGCCGCGATGCCAGCGATTGCAGCAGTCTGTTCGCCGATGGCTCGGCCCGCGTCAGCCGCTATTACGACCTCGCCAGCCAGATCGATTTCGGCGACGACGAGGGCAAGTACGCGCTCAATGGCGAATGCGACGACGTGCGCTTCACCGGCGAATATTCGTCAGAAATGATCTACATTGTCGAGGATATCGGCCATGACGCGACCGATTGCAGCGCGGCCTACAGCAGCGGTGAGGCGATCTGGCAGGGCAATCTTGCCCATCCCGCGACCGGCATGGATGTCGATGACGAGGATGAGGTCGAGGAATCAGGTTTCGCGACCTGATCCTGATTGGCGCCTGACCGGGCTAAGGCCGCCGGGGCTCAGCGAAAATTGTCGGCGTAAGCCTGCAGTTTCAGGCGCTTGGGCGGCGTGGCATGGACCTTGGCCGCGATGCCGTATTTCTCGGCATAGGCGAGCGCGTCCTCGCAACTGGCGAATTTCAGCTGCACCTGCTGCTGGGTGTCGCCGCTGCCCGCCCAGCCCATCAGCGGGTCTGGCTTCTTCGCTTCCGCCGGGGCGAAATCGAGGATCCATTGGTCGATCAGCGCCTTGCCGGACTGCATGGCATTCTTCGGGCGTTTGTAGATACGGGCGAGCATGGGTGTCCTTTTTGTTGACCCTCAAACGCCGGGCGGCGGGCATCCGCCCGCCTTGGCTTCGGCCTAACCGGCCGACGCGCGTTCGCGCTTGCGGGCCGCATTCGCGTCCCGAAATCTCTAATTCAGTCGGCGGTACTTTTGAAAGCGTTTTTCGTCTTCAGGCTCGGCTTTTCGGCCCAGGGCTTGTCAGGCCAGCGGTGCTTGGGATAGCGGCCCTTGCCGTCCTTCTGGACGTCCTTCCAGCTCCCTTGCCAGAAACCGGGCAGGTCACGCGTTGCCTGCATTGGCTTGCCGCCCGGATCGGTCAGCTTGAGCAGGAGCGGCGTACTCCTGTCCGTTGGCCCAATCATCGGATGGCGTTCGAGGCCGAACACCGCCTGCACACGCACTTCCACGCTGGGCGCGTCGTCGCCCGCATAATCGATCGCGTGATGCGTGCCTGCCGGGCTGGCGAAGTCGCGCGGGGCCCGGGCATCGAGCGCCTGCCGTTCGTCCCAGCCGAGCAGGCCCAGCGCGGCCTCGGCATAACGCCCCGGCTTCAGGTCGAGATCGCGCCTGCCCGCCAGCAACGGGGCGAGCCAATCCCCGGCGCGCGCCGCCAGCACCTCGGGCAAAAGCGCCTCGATCCCGGCGAAGCGCGCCCGCGCCGGCAGCGCCGCCGGGAGCAGTTCCCCCAGCCTTTCGACAGCCTTGTCCACAAGGATATCCGCAAGGGCCTGCGGGTCGGGTTCGGGGTCCGGACCGGAGGCGAGCGTGATCGCGCCCAGCCGCCGTTCGCGCCGCGCCTCGACCCGCTTTTCCGAGTCATTCCAGCGCGCTGTGTGCCGTTCCTCGAGCAACTCCTTAAGCTGCTGTTCGATCTCGGCCTGGGTCAGCTCGATGGCCGAGGTGATGCGCGCGCCCTTGGCCTGCCCCTGCGCGTCGGCGATCACCAGCCACTCGGCGCGAGCCAGCGACGAGGCCGGGTCGAGCCGGTAGCCGCGCCCGCCCGCCGACAGCCAGTGCTCGCCGCCGGCATCGCGGCGTCGCGCGATGAAGTCGGGCCGCGCGCGGGCGAGGAACAGCGCGGAATCAATCGTGCGATCCCTATCCATTTCCGTTCGTGGTGAGCTTGTCGAACCACGAATTCGTCCTTCGACAAGCTCAGGACGAACGGCAATCGCGTTATTTACCATTTTCGCCCAGCGCCCCGCCAGCTTGCGCGAGGCCTCGGCCCGCCCACCGCGATCGCCGCGCCAGCGCTGCAGCCGCGCGGCGAGGTCCTCGCCGCGCCCGCCC
>CAYOSE010000079.1:0-11840 GCA_964406535.1 uncultured Sphingomonadaceae bacterium | reverse complement strand
AACCGCATGCGCGTGACCGCTTCGTCGCGCGACGCGGCCCTGCGCGCCCAGTACAAGAAGATGCAGGAAGCGCTGGTCGCTGCCAATTCCGCCGAGGAGGAGCACGCCGCCGAGCTGCAGCGTGACCCTGCCGACGATCTGGGCGACGATCCGCTGGCGAAGGTCGAGGGCGAGACCCACGGCACCGACGCCGATGCGGGCGATTACCTGAACCCCGAAGCGGCGGACGGCGACAGCTGAGCTACCCGCCCATCAGGGCACTGACATCGAAGACCCCGCCGGGAGCAATTCCGGCGGGGTTTTGTTTGGCCGCGCCCGGCGCACCAGAGGCGCCTTTGCGCTTGGTTGCTATTGCAAATCATTCGCATTGCAATTCGCTGTCGGGCTGGTACTCTTTCTGCGAATCAATCGCAAAAGGCTTGCTATGTCCTCCACCCTGTTGACTACCATCGAAAACCTGAAGGCCCCTCCGGCTACCGCTGACCTGTCATTCGCCGGCGCGCGCATGGTCGCGTCCTTTCGGCTGCTGGCGCTGTGCAGCAAGGCCGGGCGCGATCCCCTGCTGGAACTCACGCATCGCCATTCCTGCCTCACCACGGCCAAGGCCTTCCTCGACCTTGCCGACGCGATCGGCGCGTGCTGGCCGGAGAATGTGCTGGTCGCCCGGCCCTGTTGCCCGGTGCTGACGCATGACGAAGTGACGATTGCCGCAATGGTCGATGCCGCTCGTGCAGGCGACCGGACAGGCTTCGGCGCGCAGATCGACGGCTTCGTGCGGCGCGAGCAGCATGAGCGGCTCTATGCCTGCGCCACGGCCTACGCGGCGCTGCTCTAGCTGCACGCGCGCACTGGCAGTCGGCGCAACTTGCGCTATGGCTCGCCCGATGACCGTCACCCGTTTCGCCCCATCACCCACCGGCAGGCTGCATGTCGGCAATATCCGTACCGCGCTGCACAACTGGATGCTCGCGAAGAAGCATGGCGGACGCTTCCTGCTGCGGATCGACGATACCGATGCCGCGCGCAGCCGCGAGGAATATGTCGAGGCAGTCCGTGCCGACCTTGCCTGGCTGGGGCTGGTGCCCGATGGCGAGGAGCGGCAGTCGCAGCGGCTCGACCACTACGAGCGAGCCTTCGAAACTTTGCGTGAAGCGGGTCGCATCTACCCGGCCTACGAGACCGCGCAGGAACTCGAACTCAAGCGCAAGATCGCGCTCGGGCGCGGGCTCCCGCCGATCTACGACCGGGCGGCGCTGGCGCTGACCGACGCCGACCACGCTGCGAAACTCGCAGAGGGTGTGGCCCCGCACTGGCGCTTCAAGCTCGACCATGAAGAACCTATCGGCTGGGAGGATGGCATTCGCGGGAGGCAGAAATTCGACCCCTCGACCCTGTCCGACCCGGTGATCCGGCGCGCCGGCGGCTCGTGGCTCTACATGTTGCCGAGCGCGGTCGATGATATAGAGATGGGCGTCACCGACGTGCTGCGCGGCGAGGACCATGTTTCCAACACTGCTGTGCAAATACAGATGTTTACCGCGCTTGATGCTGCGCCCCCGAACTTCGCGCATGAGGCGCTGCTGGTCGGCAGCGAGGGCAAGCTGTCGAAGCGGCTGGGCTCGCTCGGCTGCGACGCTTTTCGTGACGACGGGATCGAGCCGCAGGCGCTGGTGGCCCTGCTGGCGCGGCTGGGCACCTCGCTGCCGGTCGACGCGATTGCCGACCGCGCGGCGCTGGTCGAGAGCTTCGACCTCGGCACCTTCGGTCGCGCCCCCGCGCGCTTCGACGCCGACGAACTCGCGCGCATCAACACCGCGCTGATTCACGAATTGCCCTATACCGCAGTAGCCGATCGCCTGCCGCACGGGATGGGCGAGGCCGGCTGGCTGGCGATCCGCCCAAACCTGGTCACGCTGGCTGAGGCGGAGGAGTACTGGCGCATCGTTACCGGCCCTATTGACGCGGTCGAGATGTCCGATGACGACCGGGCGTTCGTCGCCGAGGCCGCACAGGCGCTCACGTGGAATGACGACCCTTGGCGGACGCTGACCGGGGCATTGAAAGAGAGCACGGGGCGCAAGGGCAAGGCGCTGTTCCTGCCTTTGCGACTGGCGCTGACCGGACGGAGCTCGGGTCCTGACATGGCGGCTCTGCTGCCACTGATCGGTGAGGACGAGGCGCGCGCCCGGCTGGACAGCGCCGCGCGCGCCTGAGCGACGACTATCAGCGCCAGGCTGCGAATATTGCACTTGCGAACATGCATGCGGTCTGCTTAATGTTATAAAGTAACATCGTCATTGGTCAGATTGCAGTTCAGGAACTCCCCCTTGTCCTCCCCCCTTCGCACACGTTTCCTCGTCTCCATCGCCTCGGCAACCACGCTGCCCCTCATCCCGACCCTGGCCGCCGCGCAGGATGCTGACACGCCTGAGGCCGCCACGCCGGGTAGTGACGATTTGCATGACACCATCGTGGTCACTGCCGCCGGTCTCGACCGGCTCGACATGCTGGCCGGCACCTCGGTGATGGAAGGGGTCGAGTTGCAGCGCAATCTTGACGGACAGATCGGCGAGGTGCTCGCCAACCTGCCCGGCGTCACCGCCAGCGGCTTTGCGCCGGGCGTCTCGCGCCCGGTCCTGCGCGGCTTCGGGGGCGAGCGCGTGCGCGTGCTGACCGACGGGATCGGCGCGATCGATGCGTCGAGCACGTCTGACGACCACGCGGTGACCGTCGACCCGCTGATCGCCGATCGGATCGAGGTGCTGCGCGGCCCGGCCGTGCTGCTCTACGGAAGCCAGGCTATTGGCGGTGCGGTCAACATCATCACCAAGCGCATCCCGCCGCGCGTGCCCGACGAACCGATCCATATCGATGCCAGCATTGCTGCCGATACCGTCGCCAATCTGCGGGAGGGCGGCTTGTCGCTGGATGCGCCCGTCGGCAGCAATTTCGCCGTTCATATCGACGGTTCGTACCACACGACCGACGACCTCGAGATTCCGGGCTTTGCCGCCTCCCCGGCCTTGCGCGCCGATCTGCTGGCCGATGCTGTCGAAGAGCAAGAAGAGGGCCATTTCGAAGAGGCCGAGGAATTGCTGGAGGGCGCCAATACGCGCGACTTCCTGCCCAATAGCTGGACCGAGACCTGGACTGTTGGGGCCGGCGCGGCATGGTTCTCCAGCACGAGCGATAGCAGCTTCGGTGCCAGCTTCGACTATTACGATACCAGTTACGGCATCCCCGGCCTGCCGGGTATCGGCCACGTTCATGAGGGCGAGGAAGAAGAAGATCACGATGACGAGGATCACGATGACGAGGATCATGACGAAGAAGGCCACGAACATGGCGAGGAGAGCGTCTCCATCGCGATGAAGCGCTACCGCGCGGACCTGCGCGGCACGCTCGATCTCGGCGACGGGCCGTTCGCCAGCGTCCAGACCCGCTGGGGCTGGTCCGACTATACCCATACCGAGTTTGAGGGCGACGAGGTTGGCACGGTGTTCGACGTGCAGGGTATCGAGGGTCGGATCGAGCTGGTGCAGGCAAAGCGTGGCGGCTGGAGCGGCGCGCTGGGCGCACAATACTCGCATGTCGATTTCGCCGCGATCGGTGACGAGGCTTTCGTCCCTTCGACCGTGACCGAGAATTTCGCGATCTTCACGTTGCAGGAGGTCGCCTTCGAGCCGTTCGAGGTTGAACTGGGCGGGCGTTACGAACATGTCAGCGTCGATGCCGAGGATTCGCTCGGCCTGTCGCGCAGCTTCGATACCTTCTCCGCGGCGGCAGGCCTGTCCTATGCGTTGGTTGAGAACAGCCTCGGCGAGGTGCGGGCGGGCGTGAACCTCTCGCGCGCCGAGCGCGCGCCGTCCGCGCAGGAGCTGTTCGCCGACGGGCCGCATGTCGCGACCCAGCAATATGAAGTGGGCGATGCCGGTCTCGGCACGGAAAGCTCGTGGGGCGTCGAAGGCTATGTGCGGGGCAATCTCGGGCCGGTCGAGCTTTCCGCCAGCATCTATCGCAACTGGTTCGACGGCTTCATCTATCTTGCCGGGACGGGCGCGGAAGAGGACGGCCTGCCCGTCTTCGCCTTCGCACAGTCCGATGCCGACCAGTTCGGTCTGGAAGGACAGCTGCGGATGCCGCTGCTCGAAACCCGCGCCTTCGATCTCTATGCCGAGGTCGGCGGCGACTATATCGACGCGTCGCTGGGTGATGGCAGCGCGGTGCCGCGCATCCCGCCGCTCAGCCTGAAGGGCGCGGCCGAGATATTGTTCGGCCATTTCGATGCCCGCGCCGAGGTGCACTGGTACGACCAGCAGGACAGCGTGGCCGAATATGAGACGCCGACGGATGGCTACACAATGGTCGACCTGTCACTGGCCTGGCACCCGCTGGAAGGGCGCGAGAACGTCACCATTCTGGCTCAGGTCGACAATGTGTTAGACGTCGAGGGGCGGCGGCACTCCAGCTTCACCAAGGAATATACGCCGCTGGCCGGGCGCAACTTGAGGCTGAGCGCGCGGCTGAGTTTGTAAGCCTGACACCGATTTGGGCCAGGCAGAGCCGAGAATGGTGGCATTCGAGAACCGGCGCGCAGCGTACTTTCGGTACGTGAGCACCGGCAGCGCAGAAAGCCGCCATTCGCAGTCCCGCATGGGCCAGATCTAAAGCTTGGGCAAAGTGACGCCTTGCTGGCGCATATACTTGCCAGAGCGCTCCGCGTAGCTGATCTGGCAGGGCTCGTTCCCTTTCAGGAACAGGAACTGGCACGCGCCCTCATTGGCGTAAATCTTCGCGGGCAGCGGCGTGGTGTTGGAGAATTCCAGCGTCACATGCCCTTCCCATTCGGGCTCCAGCGGGGTGACGTTCACGATGATCCCGCAGCGCGCATAGGTGCTCTTGCCCAGGCAAATCACCAGCACGTCGCGCGGGATGCGGAAATATTCGACCGTGCGCGCCAGTGCGAAGGAATTGGGCGGAATCACGCAGACATCGGTCTTGCGGTCGACGAAGCTGTTGGAGGCGAAATCCTTCGGGTCGACCACCGCGCTGTCGACATTGGTGAACACCTTGAACTCGTCCGCCACGCGCGCGTCATAGCCGTAGCTGGACAGGCCGTAAGAGATGCAGCCCTCGCGGCGCTGCCCCTCCTCGAAGGGTTCGATCATGCCACTGTGACGCACTTCGTCACGGATCCATCTGTCGGAAAGAATCGCCATGCGGAGGGATTGGGCAAGGTGCGCGTTGAGGGCAAGCGTGTGCGCGAATTATCCCCCGGCGAGGAGGCTCGCATTGCCGCCCGCCGCCGTCGTGTCCACGCTGGTGACGCGCTCGGTGGCGAAGCGCGGCAGGTAATGCGGGCCGCCCGCCTTGGGGCCGGTGCCCGACAGGCCCTCGCCGCCGAAGGGCTGGCTACCCACCACCGCGCCGATCTGGTTGCGGTTGATGTAGAGATTGCCGACCCGTGCGCGCGCCTCCACCAGCCGGTGCACCGCCTCGATCCGGCTATGCAGGCCCAGCGTCAGGCCGAAGCCGCTGGCGTTGATGTCATCGACCACCTGCGCGATGCCGCCAGAGGGGAAGCGCGCGACATGCAGGACGGGGCCGAAATGCTCGGCATCAAGGTCGCGGATCGAGTTGATTTCGATAATGGCTGGGGTGACATAGGTGCCGCCTGATAATTCTGCGGGAAGGTCGCGCTGCCATACCGTCCGCCCCGCTGCGCGCATCGCGGCGATATGCGCGTCGAGCGCGGCCTTGGCCTCCGTGTCGATTACCGGGCCGACATCGGTGGCGAGGTTCGCCGGATCGCCGACCACCAGCGCCTCGAACGCGTCCCTGACCATGGCCAGCATCGAATCGGCGATCTCGTCCTGCAGATAGAGCACGCGCAGCGCCGAGCAGCGCTGGCCCGCGCTCTGGAACGCGCCCGAGATAACGTCGCGCGTGACCTGCTCGGGCAGCGCCGAGCTGTCGACGATCATCGCGTTCTGTCCGCCCGTCTCGGCAATCAGCATCGCTATGGGGCCGGGCCGCGCGGCGAGAGAACGGTTGATGGTATGGGCGGTGGCGGTCGATCCGGTGAAGGCGACACCTGCAATGCGCGGATCGCCGGTCAGCGCCGCGCCGACCTCACCCGCGCCGGGGAGCAGATGCAAAACGTCCACCGGGATGCCCGCCTCGTGGCACAGACCTATGGCGAGTTGCGCGATCAGTGGCGTTTGTTCGGCGGGTTTGGCGATCACGCTGTTCCCGGCGGCCAGCGCGGCGCTGGCCATGCCGATGAAGATCGCCAGCGGGAAGTTCCACGGGGCGATGGTGGCGAACACCCCGCGCCCGTGCAGGCGCAGCAGATTGCGTTCGCCCGTGGGGCCAGGCAGCGGCTGCGGCGCGGCGAACAGCAGCCGCGCTTCGGCCGCGTAATAGCGCAGGAAGTCGACCGCCTCGCGCAGTTCGAGCACGGCATCGGGCAGCGTCTTGCCTGCCTCGCGGATGCATAGCGAGAGGAACTCCTCGGTGCGTTCCTCGAACAGGTCGGCGGCGCGCAGGAGCATCTCGGCGCGCGCCTCGCCGCCGAGTGCATCCCAGGCCGGTTGCGCGGCCACGGCGCGGGCGAGTGCGGCGTCGATCTCCGCGGGGGAGGCATCGAGACAATAGCCCACGGTGGTTCCGTCACTCGGCGAACACAGGATTCGCGGTTCGACAAGCTCACCGCGAACGGTACTGCCTGAGATGTCGCCATTTTCCGTTCGCCCTGAGCTGGTCGAAGGGCGAGTTGGCGGCCCCGCCTGCCATTCGCGGTCCGCCAGTTCCGCCAGCCTTGCGAGCAGCGGTTCGCGCACCAGCGGATCGGCAAGGTCCACGCCCGCCGAATTGCGGCGGTCCGGATAGATATCGGCGGGCAGCGGGATCGCCGGGTTTCGCGTGGGGGTCAGCGCCACCAGTTCGGCCACCGGGTCACGCGCCAGTTCGCTCGCCGGAATATCGGCATCGGCCATACGATTGACGAAGCTGGAATTGGCCCCGTTCTCAAGCAGCCGCCGGACCAGATAGGCGAGCAATTCCTTGTGCCCGCCCACTGGCGCATAAACCCGCACCGGCGTGCATCGGTCGCCCTCGATCTCTGCCAGCGCAGCATAGACGTCCTCGCCCATGCCATGCAGTCTTTGAAATTCAAGTTTTCTCCCTACCGGTTGGCCTTTGGCCCCCTCCGGGCCGCTACTTGAGGAAGAAAATTTGGAGGATTTTTGTTGACCTATCGCTGCGCTGCCTGAGGCCAGCGCCTTCACCGCCGCTATCGTATAGGCGTTATGCGTCGCGAAGGCGGGGTAGATCGCGTCGGGTGCTGCCAGCAGCCGCTCGGCGCAGGCGAGGTAGGACACATCGGTCGCCAGCTTGCGCGTGAAAACCGGGTAATCGGCATGCCCGCCGACCTGGCTCGCCTTGATCTCGGCATCCCAATAGGCGCCCTTGACCAGCCGCACGAACAGCTTGCGGCCATGCTGGCGGGCCAGCGCCGCCACCCAGTCGCACAGCGGCACGGCGCGTTTCTGATAGCCTTGGATGGCAAGGCCGAAACCCACCCAGCCATTCGCGAACAGCTCGTCATCGGCGACCAGCGCCTCGATCACGTCGAGCGAGAGTTCGAGCCGTTCGGCCTCCTCCGCATCAATGGTGAAATGCATCCCGCCGTCGCGCGCCGCCACGGCCAGCTCACGCACGATCGGCACCAGCGTCGCCTTGGCTGCCTCGGCATGGAGGAAATCGTAACGCGGATAGAGCGCCGACAGCTTGACCGAGATACCGGGGCCGCTTTTCACATCGCCCGGCTCCTTGGCCAACCGCGCAATCGCCCCGGCATAGGCCGCGCGATAGCGCTTGGCATCGGCGAAGGTCATCGCCGCTTCGCCCAGCATGTCGAACGAATGAGACAGACCACGCGCGCGCTCGGATTGGCTGCGTTTCATCGCCTCGTCGATGGTCCGCGCGTAGACGAATTGCCCGCCCAGGATCCGCATCGCCTGGCTCACCGCCTGGCGGATCACCGGCTCGCCCAGCCGCCCGGTCGCGCGGCGCAGGCTGTTGGCGAGCCCCGCTTCGGCGCGCGCGCCGCCGCGCAGCACCTCGCCCGTCAGCATCAGCGAAAAGGTCGCCGCATTGACGAAGGTGGAGGGACTCTCGCCCAGATGCTCCGACCAGTCCACGCCCGCCAGCTTGTCGCGGATCAGCGCGTCGGCGGTGCGGTTGTCGGGGACCCGCAACAGTGCCTCGGCCAGGCACATCAGCGCGATGCCTTCCTCGCTGTCGAGCCCGTAGGAATGGAGGAAAGCGTCGAGCCCGCTGCTCTTGCGCGCGCGGGCCCGCTCGATCAGCTGGCAGGCGAGCGCGGCGGCCTCGCCATGCGCTTGCGAAGCGGCCCCGGCCTGTTCCAGCCGCTCGGCCACGCAGGTGCCTTCCTCCATGCGGTAGGCGGCGCGCAGCGCGGATCGGGTGAGAGACATGTCGCCGGGTGTGGACCCGGTTTCAGCTGCAATCAAGTGGTCGGGTGATCGCCCGCAGGCTCTGCCGGGTTGAGCGCATTGATAGCTTCCTGCGCGCGCGTCTCTGCCTCCTCGCGCGAGAGGCCAGGCATGATTGGCTCGCCAAAGCGCAGCGTGATCGTCCCGCGCCGCTTGAGCCCGCGATGATAGAGCGGGCCGCTGTCGACGGCGACCGGGACCACCGGGATCTTGAGCAACGTGTAGAGCGCGGCGAAGCCCGATTTCATGGGCGGCTGCGTCCCGTGGGGCACACGGGTCCCCTCCGGAAACAGGATCAACGGGCGGCCCTCGGCGATCATCGGGCGGGCGATCCGCAGCATCTCGCGCAGGGCCTTCGCGCCGGCATCGCGGTGGACCGGGATCGCCCCATAGGCGGCAGCCGCCTTGCCCCAGCCGGGAATGTCGAATAGCTCGCTCTTGGCGAAGACAGCTGGATTGTCGAACAGATGCGGGATCTCGATCGCCTCGAAGAAGCTCTCATGCTTGATCGCGTAGAGCGCGGGGCCATCGATCCGCTGGCCCTCCTCGCGCACATTGATGCCGAGGAGGTGCACGACACAGGCATGGTGCCAGCCCGACCAGGTATCGCAAATCCGCCGATAGACGGATGAGCCAGCCAGCAGCGCGAGTACGGCACCGATCACGAACAGCACCGAGCCGCCATAGAAAGCGACGTAGAAGGCCAGATTGCGGATCAGGATCATCGCTCAGCCCGTCCTCAGAAGGTTTGCGACAGCCAGGTGGCGATGAACTTGTGATATTCGAGGAACAGCGTCGACAGGCTCGGCTGGCTGTGCACGGCATCGCGCAGGATGCGCGTATCCTCGGGCAGGCGGCCTGCCAGTTCCAGCGCGGCCCGGCGCATGTGCCAGTCCGCCGTGACCAGCCGCATCGAGGTGAAGTCGCGCTCGGCCATCCACTCAGCGGTCTCGCGGGCATTGCCCCGCGTATCGAGCGCCTTGAACCCGAGCGTGATGCAGCAATCCATCAGCCGCTGGGGCACTTCGTATTCGGCGGCGAATTCGGCTGGCTTCACGTTTACATCGACGCCGGTAACCAGCATCTGCGTGGCATTGCCCTTGCCCAGCATATCGATGCCGCGCGGGATGCGCCCCTCGCTGCCGGTGGGAACGACGATGGCGTCGGTGCGCTCGGCCCCGGCGGGTTGCGGCAGGCTGACGCCGAACCAGACAAAGCCCAGCAGCCACGCGATCAGCGCCAAAGAGATCAGCCGCCTTGTCACGGCATCCTCCTCAGCGCGGCGATGACGGTGAAGCGCGCGGTCAGCACGGCCAGCCCGAAAGCGATGACGGGCACCGCCACCAGTAGCGCCCAGTCGAGCGGGCCCAGCCCGCCGCCCGACACCATGCCCGAGCCGAGCCCTGCGAATTGCTGCCCCAGCACCCAGGTCGCCAGCAGGCCCAGCACCAGCCCGCCGAACCCGCCCAGCGCCGCATCCATGCCGACGCTGTGCTGGAACTGGCGCGCGATCTGTGGATCGGTGGCGCCGAGGTGGTGGATCAGCGAGATCGTCTCGCGATTGGTGACGAAGGAATTGCGGACCGCCAGCCACACGGCCGCGACGCTCGCCGCCGCCAGCAGCGCGACCAGCCCGGCGACGAGCAATTGCAGCGCCAGAATCGCATCGAACACCGGCGCGAGCCAGCCCGACTGCGCGTCGACCCGCGCCGCCGGGGCCGCGTCGGCCAGCAGCGCGCGAAGTGCCTCGACACGCTCCGGCGTTGCCTCGCCATCGAGCTGCACGTCGATCAGGGCAGGGGTGGGGATCGCGGCATCCGCGCTGTCCGCCTCGCCTAGCCAGGGTTCGAGCAGCGTGGCGAGCTCCTCGTCGGGCACGCGCCGCACCTCGGCCATGTCGCTTTGCGCTTCGAGCAGCGCCACGGCCGCCTGCGCCTGCGCCTCGCGTTCCTCGGCGACGCCCTCGACGACCTGCACCGTCAAACCGCCCGCCAGCCCTGCGCGGGCATTGCCCGCCGCATTGCCAAGGGCCAGCCCGCCCGCGACCGCGATCACGGTCAGCGCGATCATGATGGCGATCACCCACGGCATCGGCCCGGCGGTGCGGTCCTGCCGCAGGATCGGGCCGGGCCGCGCGTTCCGCTCGGTCGCGGCCTGCAGCCAGGGCTCGGGCGGCGGTTCGGTGGCTTGCGTTTCGGCCACCTGAGTTTCGCTAGCCTCGCTCATCGCACGGCCCCCTCGCGCCGGGGCGGATAGCGCAGCGCGCCGGTCGGGTCGGACAGATTCCCCTTGTCGAGTCGCATGATCAGCGAATCCGGAACCTTTCGCAGCAGGTGGACGTCATGGGTGGCCACCACCACCGTCGTGCCCAGCCGGTTGAGCGCCTCGAACAGGCGCAGCAGCTTGACCGCCATGTCCGGGTCGACATTGCCCGTCGGTTCGTCGGCGACGAGGATTTCGGGCCGTGCGACCACGGCGCGGGCGATCGCCACACGCTGCTGTTCCCCGCCCGAGAGGGTTTCGGGCCGCGCCTCCATCCGCTCGGCCAGACCGACCCATTCGAGCATGTCGGTCACCGGCTGGCGCAGCTCGTCCTCGCTCACGCCCGAGAGGCGCAGCGGTAGCGCGACATTGTCGAAAGCCGACATGTGCCCGACCAGCCGGAAGTCCTGGAACACCGTGCCGATCCGGCGGCGCAGCGCCGGCAGGCGCTGGCGGGGCATGGTGATGAGGTCCTCGCCGAACATGCGGATCACCCCGCGTGAAGGGCGCTGGGCAAGGTAGAGCAGCCGCAACAGGCTGGTCTTGCCCGCGCCGCTGGCCCCGGTGAGAAAGTAGAAACTGCCCGGATAGAGCGTGAAGGAGATATCGGTCAGCACCTCACGGTCGGTCCCGTAACGCAGCCCGACATTGTCGAACTGGCAGATGCTGTCGGCGGCCCCGGTCATGCGCTCACCACTTGCCTGTCGCATGCCCGAAGGCAAGCCAGCTGGGGCAAAACGGCGCTGCAGGGCTCATTTTGGGAGCCTATAGCCACTGTTCGATGTGGAAAAAAGCGCTTCGGGCACCTGGCGGGGGCACGAGCAGCTTGTTGCGCGGGATCGAACACCGTAGGTTTGGACGCGATGATACTGGAATGTCCGGCCTGCAAGACGCGCTACGTCGTCCCCGATACGGCTATCGGCATCGATGGCCGGACCGTGCGCTGCGCCAAGTGCCGGCACAGCTGGTTCCAGGAAGGTGCGCTGCCGACCGGGGCTGCACCGCCCCCCCCCCCCCCCCCCCCCCCCCCCCCCCCCCCCCCCCCGCCCCCGGCCCCCC
>CAYOSE010000078.1:0-12239 GCA_964406535.1 uncultured Sphingomonadaceae bacterium | reverse complement strand
TCCGTGTCCCTCACGTAACCACCCTCGCCGCGCGAGCCCTCGGTAATGACGCAGCCCGCGCCGTAAATGCCGGTCGGGTGGAACTGCACGAACTCCATGTCCTGCAGCGGCAGGCCGGCACGCAGCACCATGCCGCCACCGTCGCCGGTGCAGGTATGCGCGCTGGTGGCGGTGAAGTAGCAGCGGCCATAGCCGCCGGTCGCCAGCACCACGCCGTGGCTGCGGAAGCGGTGGATGGTCCCGTCATCGAGGCACATGGCGATCACGCCAACGCAGGCGCCGTCCTTCATGATGAGGTCGATGGCGAAATATTCGATAAAGAAGTCCGCGTCGTACTTCAGGCTCTGCTGGTACAGCGCGTGCAGCATCGCGTGACCGGTACGGTCGGCGGCGGCGCAGGTGCGCTGGACCGGCGGCCCCTCGCCCATGTTCTGCATATGGCCGCCGAACGGGCGCTGGTAGATCGTGCCATCGGCATTGCGGCTGAAGGGCACGCCGGCATGTTCCAGTTCGTAGACCGCCTGCGGGGCCTCGCGCGCGAGATATTCGATGGCGTCCTGGTCGCCCAGCCAGTCAGACCCCTTGACGGTGTCGAACATGTGCCACTGCCAGCTGTCGGGCGTGTTGTTGCCGAGCGAGGCGGCGATACCGCCCTGCGCCGCGACGGTGTGCGAACGGGTCGGGAAGACCTTGGAGATGTTGGCGGTTCGCAGACCGGCCTCGGCAGCGCCCATGGTGGCGCGCAGGCCCGAACCGCCCGCGCCGACCACGACCACGTCATAGGTATGGTCAACAATAGGATAGGCGCGACCGTTGATTTCGAAAGTGGAATTGCGGGGCATCAGGCGGCACCTCCGGTGAGGGCAAGGCGGGCGATGCAGAACAGGCCGAAGGCGGCCCCGGCAAAGGCGGCGAGGTTGAGCAGCAGCAGGACGGCGATCTTGGTGCCGGTTTCGTGCAGGTAATCCTCGATCAGGACCTGCAGGCCCAGCTTGGCATGCCAGAACACGCTGATCACCAGCAGCGCCATGGCGACAGCCGGCAGCGGTGAGGAAATCCAGGTGGTGATCGTCTCGAACTCATAGTTCGGCAGAACGATCAGCGAGATCGCGAAATAGATGGTGAGGACGAAGTTGCCCACCGCCGTGACGCGCTGGACCAGCCAGTGATGTGCCCCCGAATGCGCGGAGCCAAGGCCCCGCACCCGGCCGATTGAAGTTCCGTTACCCATGTTCTGCCTTAGCCCTAGAGAAGAAGGATGGCCGCCCAGAAGGCAGCGGTCAGCACGACGCCGGTAATCATGGTGAAAACCGAATAGCGGCGGTTCGTATCGACCTCGTAGCCCGCGCCCATATCGAGCACGAAGTGCCGCAGGCCCGAGGCCATATGGCCGAAATAGGCCCAGCTGATGCCGACCAGCACGATAATGCCGATCGGTGAACCGGCCACGTCAGTGAAAGTCGCATAGGCCTCCGGCCCGCTGGCCAGTGCTCCCAGCCACCACAGCAGCACCGGCAGCCCGACCAGCGCCATGCCGTCACCGGTCGCGCGGTGCAGGATCGAGACCAGCATATGCGGTCCCCATTTCCAGTGGAGCCGGGCTCCGTCGAGCAGGTGTGGTGAGAGCGGGCGCTGCGCCATGAACGTTTTATCCGTTGCTGATGTCTTGCAGGTGTCCCTTAGCGAATGCAGCACATGTGGCAAGCGCCCTTGGGGGCACTTGTTGCCCTTCCGCATTGGCCCGGACCCCGCTAGAGCGGCCATTAGCATGACATGCGTTCTCGTCACGGGCACCAGCAGGGGGATCGGCCAGGCCATCGCGGTGCAATTGCGCCAGCGCGGCGCGCGCGTCGTCGGCCATTCCTCCGCCACGCATGACGGGCACATGGTCGCCGCCGACTTCCTCGAACCCGCCGCCCCGCAAATGTTGTGGGAAGAGGCTCTCTCTCGCGGCGACGGCAATGTCAACGTGCTGATCAACAATGCGGGTCTGTTCGAGGCGAACCCGATCGACAACTCGGACATCTCCTGGCTCGACGCATGGGAGGATACCCTGCGGATCAACCTCACCGCCGCCGCTTTGCTCAGCCGCTTCGCCATCCGCCACTGGCGCGAGCGTGGCCGCGGCGGACGGATCGTCCACGTTGCGAGTCGCGCCGGGCATCGCGGCGATTCGCCCGATCACTGGCACTATGCGGCCAGCAAGGGGGCGATGCTGGCGATGCACAAGACCATCGCCCGCGCCTATGCGAAGGAGAATATCTTGAGTTTCGCGATCGCGCCGGGCTTCACCGATACCGCGATGGCCGATGATTACCTCGAAAGTCGCGGCGGCCCCGGCCTGCTCGCCGACATTCCACTCGGCCGCGTCGCAACGCCTGACGAAATCGCCAATATCGCCGTCTATTGCGCGCTCGAAGCGCCTGCCAGCATGACCGGCGTGGTGATCGACGCCAATGGAGCAAGCTATGTCCGCTAGATCGGCGGTTCTTGCCGCCTTCGCTCTCACCGTCTGCGGGCCCGCGCAGGCAGAGGATCAGCCTGATGCAGGCCAGCAGGCCTGGGCCGAGGCTTGCGAGGACTGGGACCAGTGGGACAAGCCCGGCCCGCCCTACCGCATCTACGGCAACAGCTATTACGTCGGCACATGCGGGATCGCGGCGATCCTGATTACCGGCGATGACGGCCATATCCTGATCGACGGTGGACCGCTCGAAGGCGGCCCGCTGATCGAGGCCAATGTGGAAACGCTCGGCTTCGCCATGACGGATGTGAAGCTGCTGCTCTCCAGCCACGAACATCACGACCATGTCGGCGGCCTCGCCTATCTCCAGCGGGCGAGCGGGGCCGAGGTCGTCGCCTCGCATGGCGCCGCCGAGGCGATGCGAACGGGAGAGCCGCAGCCGCGCGATCCTCAGCAGACCTCGCTTGAACCGTTCGAACCGGTCACGGTGGCGCGCGAAGTAGGCAGCTACGATTTCGTCTCGCTCGGCAAGCTGTCGCTGATCCCACTCGAAACGCCCGGTCACACCCCCGGTGCGCTCAGCTGGCAATGGTGGAGCTGCGAGGGAACCGATTGCCGCGTCATCGCCTATGTCGATTCGATGTCGCCGGTAAGCGCGGAGGGCTATCGCTTCTCCGATCACCCCGATTATGTCGCGCAATACCGCGAGGCCATCGAAACCGTCCGCGCGGTCCCCTGCGATATCTTGCTGACCCCGCACCCGACGGCCAGCGACATGCGTGCGCGGATGGCCAGCGACCACGGCCTGACCGATGCCCGCGCCTGCGCCACCTATGCCGAGGGAATCGCCACCCGGCTCGATAGGCGGCTCGCCGAGGAGGCCGGCGAATGAGCTGGAAACTCTCCGCCACGGGCAGCAAGGGCGAGATCGAGGCGGCACTGGAGAGGCGCGAGACCACCATCGGCTGGGACGAAAACATCGTCCTCTCCGGCTTCGAGATCGACCCTGACCAGCCCGACACCTGGCAACTCGACGCCTATCTCGAAGGCAAGCCGACCGAGGTTGAGCGCAAGGCCGTGCGCGCGCTGTTCGACAGCCGCATTCCACGCCTCAAAACAGAGGAACTGCCCGAAACCGACTGGGTGGTCGAAAGCCAGAAGGGCGTCGATCCGGTCAGCGAGGGGCGCTTCTACGTTCGCACGCCCGACCACGCTGCGCCTGATGGGCCTGACGTGGTCGACTTCGTCATCCCCGCCGCGCAGGCTTTTGGCACCGGCCAGCACGAGACCACCTCGGGCTGCCTCGCCATGCTGGAGGCGATGAAGGCGCAAGGCGTCGTGGCGCGCAACATCGCCGATATCGGCACCGGGACCGGCCTGCTCGCCTTTGCCGCGATGGAGCTGTGGCCGCGTGCCCGGACCATCGCGAGCGATATCGACCCGGTGTGCGAAGACGCGGTGATCGGCAATGCGCTGGCCAACCGCATTCCGCTCGGCACCGGGCGCGGCGATCTCGCCTTCACCGTGGCCGGGGGGCTGGACGACCCGCTGCTGGCGGGCCGCGCGCCCTATGACCTGATCATCGCCAATATCCTTGCCGGGCCGCTGATCGAGCTCGCCCCCGACTTCGGCGCCGCGCTCGCGCCGCGTGGCAATGTGCTGCTCTCCGGCCTGCTGACGACGCAGAAGAAGGCGGTTTGCGCTGCCTATCGCCGTGCCGGGCTGCGGCTGCAGGCGAGCCTGGTGCGCGGCGACTGGAGCATTCTGTGGCTGCGGCAGCGTTATCGCGGCTGAGGTCTTTGCGCCCGCTGCTTTGGCGGGTGCTGCGCTGGCTGGGCGGTGTCCTCGGCGCGGTGCTGACCATCGCGACGCTCTATGGGGTCTCTGGCTGGATCGGCAGCGCGCTCCCGCGCAATAGCGACTGGGTTGAGCCCGAGAGCGGCATCACCATCATGGTCGAGACCAATGGCACTCATACCGGCATCGTCGTGCCGGTGGCGGCGGCGGAGCAGGACTGGCGCACGGTGTTTCCCAGTGCCGGACGACCGCGCGAAGACGGGCGGCTGCCGACGCATCTCGCCATCGGCTGGGGTGAGCGCGAGGTGTTTCTGGAGGTACCGACCTGGGGCGATCTGAAAGCCGCCACCGCGCTGAGGATCGCGACGGTTGGCGGCGATTCGGTGATCCGCGTCAGCCGCTATGTCCGGCCTGTTCCCAGCGAATATCTGCGCCCGGTGCGCCTGACCCCGGCGCAATACCGGCGGCTGGCCCGCGCGATCGAGGCCAAGCTTGCGCCCGCAGAACCGAACGGGACCAGAGAGGAACTGACCGGCACCTACGGCACGGACAGCTATTACGAGGCGCGCGGCACCTATACGATGCTGAACAACTGCAACAGCTGGGTCGGCGATGTGCTGGGCGATGCGGGGGTAGAGATGGGCCGCTGGACGCCCTTTGCGGGCGGCGTGATGAAGTGGATCGCGGCGCCCTAGCCTGCCGCAGCGACAATTTCCGCCCAGCCCGCCTCGTCGATCACCTCGATGCCAAGGTCAGCGGCCTTCTTGAGCTTGCTGCCAGCCCCCGGTCCCGCCACGACGAGGTCGGTTTTCGCGCTGACCGATCCCGCCGCCTTGGCACCGAGCCGTTCGGCCTGCGCCTTGGCCTCATCGCGGCTCATCGTTTCGAGCTTGCCGGTGAAGACCACGGTCTTGCCCGCCACCGGGCTGTCCAACGTTTCAACCGCGTACAGCGGCGGGTCGACCACGCCCTGCCCTGCCGCTTCGCCGATCAGGTCGGCCCAGACCGCGCGATTGTGCCCTTCGTGGAAGAAGTCGGCCAGCGCTTCGCCCACCGCCCAGCCAATGCCCTCGGCCCCGCCGAGCATCTCCTTGGCGGTTTCGGCCATGCGCGCGTTGAACGGGCTGATGGCCTCTTCGGCCCCGCGCGGGTTGTCGCGGCGATAGGCGTCTAGGTCGGAAGCGACCTGCGGCAGGCGGCGGATATCGCCCAGCCCCTTCATGATGTCGCGCGCGGTCACCGCGCCGACATGGCGGATGCCCAGCCCGAACAGCAGCCGCGCGGCATCGGGTTCGCGCTTGGCCGCGATACTCGCCAACAGGTTATCCACCGACTTGTCCTGCCACCCGTCGAGCGCGAGAATTGCCTCGCGCCGGTCCCTGAGGCGGAAGATATCGGCAGGGCTTTCGAGCCATCCGAGGCCAAAGAACTGGTCGATGGTCTTCTCGCCCAGCCCCTCGATGTCGAGCGCGGCGCGGCTGACGAAATGCTTGAGCCGCTCGGTCCGCTGCGCCGGGCAGATGAGGCCACCGGTGCAACGAACGTCAACCTCGCCTTCCTCGGCAACGGCCTCTGACCCACATTCAGGGCAATGGTCGGGGAAGACGAAGGCGGGCCTGTCCGACTCCCCTTCCTTTGGGCGCGTCAGGTTCTCGACCACTTGCGGGATTACATCGCCCGCGCGCTGGACGACCACCCGGTCACCCGGACGCACGCCCAGCCGTTCGATCTCATCGCGATTGTGCAGTGTGACATTGGTAACCGTGACGCCGCCGACCAGCACCGGGGCGAGCCGCCCGACCGGGGTCAGCTTGCCGGTGCGCCCGACCTGAATGTCGATGCTTTCGAGCACAGTCTCGGCCCGCTCGGCGGGGAATTTGTGCGCCAGCGCCCAGCGCGGCGCCTTGGCGACGAAGCCGAGGCGCTTTTGCCAGTCGAGCCGGTCGACCTTGTAAACGACGCCGTCGATTTCATAGGGGAGCGTTGGGCGCTCTTGCGCGATGTGACGGTACTGCGCCAACATCGCTTCTACGCTCTCAACTCTTCGAAGCAGCCGCGACACCTCTAGCCCCAGGTCAGCAATAATTTGCATGACTTCATACTGACTATCGCCGGGCACCTCACTTACCTGTCCCCAACCATGGGCCATAAATCTTAGTCCACGAGAGGCTGTTTTCTTGGGGTCTTTTTGACGAAGAGAGCCCGCAGCAGCGTTTCGCGGATTTGCAAAGACCTTTTGTCCGTAGATCGCATTCAGGCGATTGAGCTCCTCAAAATCCCCCTTCTCCATGTAGACTTCGCCACGGATCTCGAAGACCTTCGGGATTGCGAAATTGCCACGCCTGTTAACAGCCTGATCTAACGATTGAGGCACACCTCGAACGAAAGCAACGTTCGCGGTGACATCCTCTCCGATAGAGCCATCCCCTCGTGTGGCGGCACGAACCAGCCTTCCGTCTTCGTAACGAAGCGCGCACGAGAGACCATCGAGCTTGTCCTCCGCAGTAAATGCGAGGACCTCCTCTTCGGCGAGCGACAGGAACCGCCGGACGCGCGCAACAAACTCCGCCACCTCCTCGTCCGAGAAGGCGTTGTCGAGGCTCATCATGCGAACCTCGTGCGGCACCTTGGCGAGCGGCGAAGAGGAGACCTCGTGCCCGACCTCCTGCGAGGGCGAATCCGGGCGGACCAGCTGCGGGAAGGCTGCCTCCAGCTCGGCATTACGGCGGACCAGCGCATCATATTCCGCGTCGGAAATCTCCGGCGCGTCCTCCGCGTGGTAGAGCCGGTTGTGTTTCGCGATCGCCTTCGCGAGACGCATCAGCTCATTGGCGGCCTCGGCTTCGGTGATGTCAGGCACGGTGGCAGCCATCACACCCCCTCCAGCAGCCGGTCAGCCTGGGCGCGGGCCTCGCTGGTAATCTCCGCGCCACTGAGCATCCGCGCGATCTCCTCCTGCCGCCCGCCATGGTCGAGCACGCTCACCGAGGTACGCGTCACCACGCCTTCGGAGGACTTCGCGATCAGGTAATGCATGCCGCCCCGCGCCGCGACCTGCGGGCTGTGCGTCACCGCCAGCAATTGCCCGGAGCCGTCATCACCATTGGCCAGTCGCGCCAGCCGCTCGCCAATGGCCGAGGCGACCGCCCCGCCCACGCCGCGGTCGATCTCGTCGAAGATCACCGTCGCCGCCCCGCCCTGCTCGGCCAGCGCGACCTTGAGCGCGAGGATGAAGCGCGACAGCTCCCCGCCGCTGGCGATCTTGGCCAAAGGCGCGAAGTCGGCACCCGGATTGGTGGCGATGAGGAATTCGACCCGGTCCATGCCGTCCGGCCCCCATTGCTCCTCGGGCAGTGCGCGGACATCGGTGCGGAACCGCGCCGCATCCAGCTTGAGCGGCGCCAGTTCTTCCGCCACCGCCCGATCCAGCCGTACTGCCGCCTCGACCCGCGCCGTATGCCGCGCCTCGGCCGCCGCGACATAGGCCGCGCGCGACGTCGCCACCTGCTGTTCCAGCGCCGCGACATCCGCCTCGCCATGCTCGATGGAATCGAGCTGTTCGCGCATCTGGCGCATTTTCGCGGGCAGATCGTCGGCGCGGCATTCATGCTTGCGGGCCAAAGCGCGCAGTTCAAACAGCCGGGTCTCGATCCGGTCGAGTTCGGCGGGGTCGAATTGCAGTGCCTCGGCAGCGGCGGCGAGCTTTTCCTCCGCCTCCCCCGCCTCGATCACCGCGCGGTCGAGGCTGGCCAGCGCCTCGGCCAGCAGCTCGTGCTCCCCGGCGATCCGGTCGAGCCGCCGCGCCGCACCGCGCAATCGCGCCAGTGGCGAATCGCTGCCGTCCCACAGGGCGCGCAGCTCCTCCAGATCGCCCGACAGCTTCTCGCCCTTCTGCATGTCGGCACGGGCCATAGCGAGCGCGTCCTCCTCGCCCTCCTCCGGTTCGATGGCGGTCAGTTCGGCCAGATAGGCCAGCAGCAGATCGCGGTCGGCCAGCGCCCGTTCGATCCCCGCGCGCGCCGCCTCCAGCTGGCCGTCCGCCTCCTGCCAGGCCTCCCACGCAGCCGCCGTATCCCCCACGGATTCGCCCGTATACCGGTCGAGCAGCGCCCGGTGTCCGCGCGGGTTCACCAGCCCCCGATCATCATGCTGGCCATGCAGTTCAACCAGCACAGGAGCGATTCGCCGGAGCAATGAAACGCTCGCCGACTGATCGTTGATGAAGGCTCTGGAGCCCCCGTCCGCCTTCAACTGGCGGCGAATTATCAACGGCTCGCCGCTCTCCAACTCGACTCCGGCATTAACAAAGGCAGTTAACAACGCGTGGGGATAGCGGGAAAACTCGAAGGTCGCAGTAACGCTGGCCGCCTCCTCGCCGGAGCGCACAAGTGCGCTGTCGGCGCGGTCGCCCAATACCAGCCCAAGTGCGTCCAGCAGAATGGACTTGCCAGCCCCCGTCTCACCGGTCAGCACGCCAAGGCCGGGCCCAAAGGCGAGATCGAGCGCCTCGATCAGGACAACGTTTCGGATCGCGAGCGAGGTCAGCATGACGGCCCGATTTCCTTACGGCGCGGCTGGCCGAATCGCAACGCCCGCAGGACCGAGGCAATGGGTCGCCAGAAAATGTTAAGCATTTCGTGGCTGAATGTTTGCCAATCGGAGAAAATCGGCCAGCGGGCCGGATAAGGAACAGCCATGGCGGTCTATACGATCCGTGCATTAAAGCGATTTGCCGTACGCCTTCCGGTAAAACTGAAGGCAGGGCGCAGCAAGGCGCGCGAAGGCCTGATGATCGAACTGTCGAGCGAAGGCGCGCGTATCTCGTGCCTTGGCGATGCCAGCTACGACGTGGGCGACAGCGTCAACCTCACCATCGACGGCAACCAGGAAATCCCGGCGACGATCCGTTGGGCGCATGACGGACTGGCGGGTGTGAAGCTCGACCGGGCCTTGCATATGCACGAACTGGAAGCGCTCAGGCAGGTCAATCGCGAGGCCAACATGCCCGCGACGCAGCAGCTGCGCGCCTACGGGTAACGTTTCCGGCGGGTTAGCGCCTGCCGACTAATCACCGGATTTTTGCGAATGCCGGCGCGCGTCCGATCAGGGTGCCGCCGGCAATTTCTTTCCAGGCGCAATTCAACGGCAAGCTCGTCTCGACATTCAGATGATGTGGTGACGAAAATTTTGAATTTCCGATACCCGGAGCGCAGCGACCTTCCGGGTCGTGAGCACCGGAAGAACGGGAATTCAGAATTTGCAGGCCCACAGGGCGGAATGTCGAACGAGCCTAGCTGCCCATCACAGAGCTGCCCATCACAGAGGCCGGCGCCTCTTCCTGCATCAGGTCAAAGGCCTTCTCATACCACTCGCTGCCCGGATAGTTGGCGCCGAGCACGGCCGCATAGCGCTTGGCCTCTTCGGGGATGCCGAGCGCCAGGCTGGTCTCGGTCAGGCGATAGAGAGCCTCGGGCGTGTGGCTGGTGGTCTGGTAGGTCTCGATCACGTTCTGGAAGCGCAGCTGCGCGGCCAGCCACTTGCCGGTGCGTTCGTAGAAGCGACCAATCTCCATCTCCTTGCCTGCGAGGTGATCGTTGACGAGGTCGATCTTCAGCCGCGCATCGGCCGCATATTCGGAGCGCGGATAGCGCCGCTGCACCTCGTTCAGCGCCTGCAGCGCCTGGCGGGTCACCGCCTGGTCACGCTCGACATTGCTGATCTGCTCGTAATAGCTGATCCCGATCAGGTAATAGGCGTAGGGCGCGTCCTTGTTACCCGGATGGATCGCGATGAAGTTCTGCGCCCGCTGGATCGCCAGCGTGTAATCGCGGCGGGCGTAATAGCTGAACGCGCTCATCAGCTGCGCGCGGCGCGCCCAGGGCGAATAGGGATGCTGGCGCTCGACCTCGTCGAACAAAGCCGCCGCGACCCGCAGGTCGCCGCGATCGAGCCGTTCCTTGGCCGCCGCGTAGAGCGATTCCACATCGCGCGCAACAAAGGCGGTGTCCTGCGGGCCGCCCCCGCCGCCAAACGCGGAACAGGCCCCGAGGGCCAGCGAAAGGGCTGCGATCGTCGCGGTTCTTGCAGCGCGCAGGGTGCGCGGGCCGAAGTCAACTCTGGTCATAGCAGCCGCCTATAGCCAGCGCCGCCGTGAACGCCAAGTGAAGGTGCGTTTCCGGCACGGGAAAAGCGCCAGCACCTGCATGCACGCATGCTATGCGTATTGGTGAAAGCTTTGCCATGTCCCTGCCCGAAGCACTACCCGGAGCGCCGTTAACCATATCTACAAGACATCCACATAGATGCCTGTGGCGAATGGAAAACTTATCTGGATCGGGGATACGATGCGAAAGCTGAAAGACATCATGCTGGACGAGTGCGGCGCATCCGCGATCGAATACGGCCTGATCGCCTCGGTGATCGCCGTGGCAGCTGCAGGCGCGATGGTCAGCCTGGGCAACTCGGTCGGCGACAAATACGACGAGGTCGACAGCGCGGTCGCGGAGGCGAATAGCGGGAACTGAGGGGCGCGAGCCCCTACTCTGCTAGGCTGAGATCAAGGTTTAGAAGCTGGCAGCGCTAAAAGGCCGGCGCCGGATTCGACCCAGCCTTGTGCCCGCAAACACAGGAGGCCATCCGTAGGCCTACCGATCAAACCAATGAGGGATTGATCGGGAGCCTACGTGTCTTGGCTCATTCATATTCCTTCCGAAGCTCGTCACGCTCACGAATTAGACGACTATACAGAGCTCGAAATTCAACCTCCTCTTCACCCGTGAGAGGGACCCGGTCGACGGAAAAGGTATTGCCACGAATGATGTCCAAGATACGCAATTCCACAATTGGCACATCTGGAAATGCTTGTGACAGTAGCCAGAGACCGAGGCGAGCAGACTCGTTCGTCAACGCCGGCTTCGGCGAAAAGTACGAGTACAAGACATGCTCATCGCCTGAACCGTCAACAACCGTCAGAATGTTCTCAACCTTCACTGTTGCAGCAAGACCCGGAAATTTAAAGCGTGCCTTGAGCTTCCTGCCTGGGTTGTAAGGGAGATTGGTCCATCGCCGCTTCTCATCCCACCAGCTCAGAAAACCGTCGCACAATTGAGGATAGAGATTTCCTCTCCGGTCGTTGGCCGCAATCCGCCCGTTGGTTGACCCACGCAGATCTGTACCACCGAACACATGCGCCTTCGCATCGGCCCAGAAAGGCGAATAGAAGTCTCCGCCGCTACTGTCTTCTTCGCCCGACTCGCGGCGAATATCGTCACGGATATCGGCACGCAGCGAAGCTTGCCGCAGTTTCGAATCCGAGAAGAGAAGCTTAAGAAGCTTCCGCAGATGAATGTTTTCTAAAGCCATTTTGGTTATCAAGCCTTCGCAAGATCGCCCGTCTGTGGAAAAAGCTGTTGAAAGCCTGTTTCCGCAACGAAACGATATTTAGTGCGGTTGCTTGACGGGTCCGGCCCCACGAGATCATACACGCGAGGTTTCCACCACGGAAACGACCTCCACCACAACCGCACAGGTTTCGGTGGTTGAAAGGGGGGTCAGGCTGCAATCCTGGCCTCCCACTTTCAGTCAACTTCCATGATTCGCATTGGCACCCTCGTGGCGCAAGTGCTGATGACACATCTATCCACCAGCGAAACGAGTTTTCCCCCGTTTCGATGAGCGAGCAAGCAACTTTATTGTAGGTTGCCCTGACCCCGCCGACTGCGCCGAGGCGATCGCCTACTCCTCCCCCATCCGTAGCGCGGCGATAAAGGCCTCCTGCGGGATGGACACGTTGCCGTATTCGCGCATCCGCGCCTTGCCCTTCTTCTGCTTCTCCAGCAGCTTCTTCTTGCGGGTAATGTCGCCGCCATAGCACTTGGCAGTGACGTCCTTCCTCAGCGCGGCGATGGTCTCGCGGGCGATCACCTTGCCGCCGATCGCGGCCTGGATCGGGATCTTGAACAGGTGGCGCGGGATCAGG
>CAYOSE010000077.1:0-12304 GCA_964406535.1 uncultured Sphingomonadaceae bacterium | reverse complement strand
CCACCTGCCGCGCGACCAGTTGGCCAAGGTCCTTCAGGTGGACGTGCCCCGGCACGAACTGGGTGAAGATGTTCACGATCGCGATGATCGGCTTGCCGAAATCCTCGTCCTTCATGCCGGTGGCACGCCACAGGCCACGGGCACCGGCCATGTTGCGGCCATGGGTGGAGGTACGGGAGCGATAGGCGGGCATTATCTTCTGTCCTGCTAGGGTTATCGAGAGCCCCCCTAGCCGATCATTGCGCCCATTCTAAGCCCGTTTTGAACGTCAGGCGCTATCTGCCGGCGGCTCAGGCGCTTTCCAGCGCCAGCTGCACCCGGCCCGCGACATCGGCAATCAGCGCCGCCCAGCGCGCCTGTCCGGCCTCGTCGGCGATCTGGTCGTTGCGGATCTCGATGGCGAGATAGTGCCGGTGCACCGCCTCTGCGTGCCGGTTCATCGTCGCATTGAGGTCGCGGCCCGAATAAGGCTGGTTATCGCCCACAGTGAAGCCAAGTTCGCGAAACAGCCGGATCGCGTGGAGCGCCGCCTCGTCCCGCTGGTTGTAGAGTAACGCCACTTCCCACGGGCGCTCCTCCTCCGGCTTCGTTTCCAGCTTGGGCGTAAAACTGTGCAGCGACAGGATCAGACCCTGCTGCGCCGCCTCCAGCCAGCGCGACATGGCATCGTGATAGGGATGGTAGAAGCGGTCGATCCGCCCCTGCCGGTCGGCCCCGATATTTCCGGGGATGAGGATACCGTCGCTGGTCTCGGGGATCAGGCCGGGATGGTCCTCCTCGCGGTGCAGGTCGATCACGAGGCGGCTGAGCGTCGCGAGATGCGCCGGGATGCTGTGCCGCCGGGCGAGCCGTTCGGCCACACCCTCGACCCCGATATCGACCGCGACATGCCGGTCCATCACCTCGGTCGGAACGCCAAGGTCGATCCCTTCGGGCACGGCATTACTGGCGTGGTCGGAGACCAGCACGATCCCGCCGGGCCGCGCCTCTCCGATCTGGCGATAGGGCACGAAACTCACCGCAAGGCTCCTGACATTTGCCACCAGCCCGGCTGTTCGCCCGCGAGTTTCGCGGCGGCGGCATCGCGCTGGCGGGCGTCTTCGTAGAGCGCGAAACAGGTCGCGCCCGAGCCTGACATACGCGCCAGCCACGGCGAAGTTTCCTTGAGCGCCGCAAGGCAGGTGGCGACTTCGGGGCAGATGGCGATAGCCGGAGCTTCGAGGTCGTTGCGCCCCATCAGCGCAATCACCGAGGCCTTGCCCGAGGGCATGGGCCCGCGATCCACGCCATCCCATGCCTTGAACACCGGCCCGGTGGGCACCGGTACGCGCGGATTGACGAGCAATATCGGCATTCCGGCGAGGTCGTTTTCGACCGACTCAAGTTCCGTGCCCGTACCGCGCCCCAGCGCCATTTCGCTACGCACGCAGGCAGGCACATCCGCGCCGAGCTTGGCCGCCCGCTCGTGCCAGTCATCGGGCAGGCCGTAAGCCGCCTCGACCATGCGGAAGATTGCCCCGGCATCTGCCGAGCCGCCACCCAGCCCCGCCGCGACGGGCAGGTTCTTTTCGAGCGTCACCGCGAGGCCGTCAGGCCGCGGCAGCGAATTCAGGGCTTTGGCGACGATATTGTCGAACGGATCGTCGAGCACGCTGGCGAATTCGCCAAGCACCTGCAGGCTGTCCGTCTCGGCGCTGGTAGCCGTCAGCACGTCCCCCGCATCGACGAAGGCGAACAGTGTCTCCAGCTCGTGATAGCCATCCTCGCGCCGCTTGCGGACATGCAGCGCGAGGTTGATCTTGGCGTAGGCTGTTTCAGTCAGATGCAATCGACGAACTCGTCATCGCGAGCGTAGCGAAGCGATCCAGAACGTCTCGCGGTCCGCACTGGATTGCCGCGTCACCTTCGGTTCCTCGCAATGACGAAGCCAACGAAACCATCACATATTCGGATAGTTCGGGCCGCCCCCGCCCTCGGGCGTGGTCCAGTTGATGTTCTGGTTCGGGTCCTTGATGTCGCAGGTCTTGCAATGGACGCAGTTCTGCGAGTTGATGACGAATTTGGGCTCCTCGCCCTCTTCCACCAGCCATTCATAGACGCCCGCCGGGCAATAGCGTTGCGAGAGGCCGGCATAGATCTCGAACTCGCTGTCCTTCTGCAACTCGGCGTCCTTCAGCTGCAGATGGCAGGGCTGATCCTCGGCGTGGTTGGTGAAGGAGAAGGACACGCTCGTCAGCCGGTCGAAGCTGATCTTCCCGTCGGGCGCCGGATAGGCGATCGGCGAATAGAGATCGGCGCGGCCCGTCTCCTCGTAATCGGGGTGATGCCCCATCGAGAACGGCAGGCCGATCTTGAGCGTCCGCATCCACATGTCGATCCCGGCGAACATCGTGCCGAGATCGCCGCCGAACTTCGCCACCAGCGGCTGGGCATTCTTCACCAGCTTCAGCTCGTCGGCGATCCAGCTGGAGCGCAGCTCGCTGTCATATTCGGCCAGTTCGTCATTCTCGCGGCCCGCCGCAATCGCGGCGGCAATGGCGTCGGCGGCGAGCATGCCGCTCTTCATCGCCGTGTGGCTACCCTTGATGCGCGGCACGTTGACGAAGCCCGCCGCGCAGCCGATCAGCGCGCCGCCGGGGAAGGCCAGCTTGGGTACGCTCTGCCAGCCGCCCTCGTTGATCGCGCGCGCGCCATAGGCGACGCGCTTGCCGCCCTCGATGATCTCGCGGATCGCCGGGTGCTGCTTCCAGCGCTGGAATTCCTGGAACGGCGAGATGTAGGGATTGGCGTAATCGAGCGCCGTCACGAAGCCCAGCGCGACCTGCCCGTCGGCCTGATGGTAGAGGAAACCGCCGCCCCATGCGTCGTTCTCCGACAGCGGCCAGCCCTGCGTGTGGATTACCCGGCCAGGTTCATGCTTTTCGGCAGGAATGTCCCACAATTCCTTGATGCCAAGGCCATAGACCTGCGGCTCGCACTCCGCCTCAAGGTCATACTTCGCCTTCATCTGCTTGGTCAGATTGCCGCGCGCGCCCTCAGCCAGCAGCGTGTACTTGGCATGGAATTCCATGCCCGGCTCGTACTCGCCCTTGTGGCTGCCATCGGCGGCAATGCCCATGTCCTGCGTCGCCACGCCCATGACCGCGCCTCCTGAGCTTGTCGAAGGATCGTCGAACAGCACCTCGGCGGCGGGGAAGCCGGGGAAGACCTGCACGCCCAGCCCCTCGGCCTGCTCGGCCAGCCAACGGGTCAGGTTGCCGAGCGAACCGGTGTAATTGCCATCGTTCGACATGAACGGCGGCATCATGAAATGCGGCATCTCGTACTTGCCGCCCTTGGTCATGACCCAGTGGTGGTTCTCGGTCACCGGGGTCTGCGCCAGCGGGCAGGTGTCGCGCCAGTCGGGCAGCAGCTCGTCCAGCGCGCGCGGATCGACCGTCGCGCCCGAAAGGATGTGCGCGCCGACCTCCGCGCCCTTTTCGAGCACGACAATCTCCAGCTCGTCATTGAGCTGTTTCAGGCGGATCGCGGCAGAGAGGCCTGCAGGCCCCGCGCCAACGATCGCCACGTCGACAGGCATTGATTCGCGTTCAGTCATCCTTCGGTCACCCCTCTGGTGCGATTTGTCGCTAGCGCACTTGATCGCTGGGCACGGACAGGTCAAGAGCGTGGGACGTGCGTGATGGGACGGGAACCTGCCTTGAGCCTTGCCGAGAGGATTGCCGCAGCGCAGGACTGGTGGCGCGAAGCGGGCGTTGACCAGCACTTTCTTGACGATCCGCAATGCCTGCTGGCTGAGCCGGAGGCGCATGATGCCAACGGCCGTCCTCAACCCACCCCGCTCGCGGCCCCACCGCAACCTGCCGCCCCGGAACTGCCAAAAATCGGCGGCGCGCCCGAGGGCTGGCCGACCGAGCTTAGCGCCTTCCGGCAATGGTGGCTGGACGAGGCCTCGCTCGATGAAGGCGGGTCGTTCCCGCGCATTGCCCCGGTGGGTGAGGCGGGCGCGAAGCTGCTGGTGCTGGTCGCCATGCCCGAGACTGAAGACCGCGAGGCGCTGCTGTCCGGCGAACAGGGTCGGTTGATCGCCAATATGGCGCGCGCCATGGGCTTTGCGCCCGGCGAGCTTTACCTCGCCACCGCGCTGCCCCGGCACATGCCGCTGCCCGACTGGCAGGCGCTGGCGCAAGGCGGCCTCGGTGCGCTGACGCAGCACCACGTCGCGCTGGCCCGGCCCGAGCGCTGCATCGTCATGGGCCGCGACCTGCATCCCCTGCTGGACGAGAGCCCGCCCGCCCCCGTCCTGCCGACCTATTCACCCGCCAGCCTGCTCGCCAATGCCCGACTGCGCGCCGATTTGTGGCGGCGCTGGCTCGACTGGGAACATTCCCCGCGATGATTGCCAAAACCGTTCTTGCTGCCGCACTCGCCACTGTGGCCACCGCGCTGCCTGCCCAGGCGCAGGATTCGCGCACCTATTTCACCGCCCGCATGGCGCAGTCGCCGGTCCCGCCGCAGCTGTCGGCCAGCCAGCGCGAGCAATATCGCGCCCTCTTCGCTGCGATCGAAGACGAGCGCTGGGAGGAGGTGCAGGCGCTGCTGGCGCAAGACCAGAACGGTCCGCTGAAACTGGTGGCGGAGGCCGAGTTCTTCACCCACGCCCATTCCCCGCGCGTCGAGCTGGCGCAGATCGAGGACTGGTTCGCGCGCGGCGGCTCCACCCTGCCGCAGGCCGAGCAACTGGCCCGGCTGGCGGTGACGCGCGGGGCCGAGCGTGCGCCCGATACGCCCTATCTCACGCCTCTGCGGCAGAGCCGGGGCTTCCCGCGCCGCGACCGGCCCGACACCACTTTCGACCCGGCCATGACGCCCGAGATCGCCTCCGCCATCCAGCAGGCGATCAGCAATGACGATCCGGACAGCGCGCGGCTGCTGCTCGACGGCGTCGATGGCGCGCTCGGGCCCGAAGCCCGCGCCGAATGGCGGCAAAAGGTCGCCTGGAGCTATTTCATCGAAAACCGCGATGCCGAGGCGCTGGCGATGGCGCGAACCGTGAGCGGCGGCAGCGGTGCCTGGGTGGCCGAGGGCGAATGGGTCGCCGGGCTCGCCGCCTGGCGGCTGGGCGACTGCAATGAGGCGGGCGAGGCCTTCCGCCGCGCCGCATTTGGCGCGATCAACCCGGAACTGCGCTCCGCCGCGCTCTATTGGGGCAGCCGTGCCGCTTTGCGCTGCCGCCAGCCCGACCTCGCCGCGCAATTGCTGGAGGATGCCGCGCGCGCCGACCAGACGCTGTATGGCATGCTCGCCGCCGAGCAGCTGGGTCGCGAAACGCCCAACCGCTTTGCCCAGCCCGAACTGACCAGCGCCGACTGGCAGGCGATCGGCAATCTGCCGAACGTCCGCATCGCCGCTGCGCTGATGGAGATCGGCGAGGACAATCTCGCCAGCGAGGTGCTGCTGCACCAGTCGCGGCTCGGACCCGAGCGCCAGTATGCGGCCCTTTCGCGGCTGGCGCGCGAATTGTCGCTGCCGCGCACCCAGCTTTACATGGCCTATAATGCGCCGTCGGGCGGGTCGGGGGACGCTGCCGCCGCCTATCCCGCGCCCAAGTGGATGCCGACGACCGGCTGGCAGGTCGATCCGGCGCTCGCCTATGCCCACATCCTGCAGGAATCGGCTTTCCGCGCAGAGGCCGTCAGCCCGGCCAGCGCACAGGGGCTGATGCAGATCACCCCGATCACCGTGCGCGAACATGCGCCCCGGCTGGGGCTGTCGAGCGGCAGCGTCGATATCTTCGATCCCGCCACCAACCTCGCCTTCGGCCAGCGCAACATCATCGCCCTGCGCGACGATCCGGCGACTGGCGCGCGCCTGCCCAAGATCATGGCGGCCTATAATGCCGGGATGACCCCGGTCAGGCGCTGGAACAGCGAGATCAACGACCAGGGCGACCCGCTGCTCTACATGGAGGCCATTCCCTATTGGGAGACGCGCGGCTACGTCGCGGTGGTGATGCGGAACTACTGGAATTACGAGCGGCAGGCGGGTGCCCCCTCGCCCAGCCGATTGGCGCTGGCGCAGAATGCCTGGCCGCTGCTGACCGATGGCAGCAGGGGCCGCATCTATATGTCGGCAGGATCGCAATAATGGCCATCGACCTCGAGCGGACATTCAAGCCGATCAACATTGCCCTGCTGACCGTGTCCGACACGCGCGGGCCGGAGGATGACACCTCGGGCGACATTCTCGCCGGCCGGATCGAGGGTGCCGGGCACAATCTTGTCGCGCGCACGATCATGCGCGACGACGTGGCGGCGCTGGCCGAGCAGTTCGCCGCATGGATCGCCGATCCGAATGTCGATGCGGTGATCTCCACCGGCGGCACCGGCCTGACGGGCCGCGACGTCACGCCCGAGGCGCTGGACCGCGTGAAGGAGCGCGACATTCCCGGCTTTGGCGAGCTGTTCCGCTGGATCAGCTACGAGACCATCGGCACCTCGACCATTCAGTCGCGCGCCTGCGCGGTGCTGGCGAACGGGACCTATCTGTTCGCGCTGCCCGGATCGAACGGGGCGGTGAAGGACGGCTGGGACAAGATCCTCTCTGAGCAGCTCGACAGCCGCAACCGGCCCTGCAATTTCGTCGAGCTGATGCCGCGGTTGAAGGAAAAATAGGGCCTAGTCGCGCTTCACGCCGCCCGCCAGCAGCGGACGGATGCGCCGCTCCAGCCAGTCGGAGAGAACCCGATTCACCTCCTCCGGGCGCTCGCACTGCGTCCAGTGGCCGCAATCCGCGATCTGGTGCCGCTCGAGATCGGGGACATGTCGTTCCATTCCGGCGGTTGTGTCCGGCGGCAGGAAGAAGTCGTCGCTCGCCGTGACCATCAGGGCGGGCACGGTCACCAGGTCCGGCTTGCCCGCGCCATCTTCCCAGTTGCGCCTGAGGTTGCGGTACCAGTTGAGTGGCCCGGTGAAGCCCGTCCGTGTGAAGGCATCGACGTAAACGTCCAGTTCCGCCTCGCTCATCACCGGATCGCCAGCCACCTCCGGCTCGCCGATAAAGAGCGACATGGGCAGCGCCTGCAGGCGCGGGCCTGCCTGCCTGAATTCGGCCAGTGTCAGGCGCGGACGTCGCATCAGGCCGCGAAAGGTCGCGGCGATATCGCGTTCGAGCAGCGCCTCGCCAACGCCCGGCTGCTGGAACTGGACCATGTAGTTTTCGGGGCCGCGATATTCGCGCATGGTCGCGACAAGGTCCTGCCCTGTCCGCCGCGTATAGGGGGTATTCAGGCTCGCCACGCCGAGGATGCGATCCGGATGGTCGCGCGCGAGGGTCCAGGCGACCACGCCGCCGAAATCATGCCCGACGACAGCCGCGCGCCCGATCTGCAGAGCATCCAGAACGCCAATCCCGTCGCTCGCAAGATTCGCCATGCGATAGGCTGCCAGATCCCCCTGCGGCCCGGTCAGGCCATAGCCGCGCTGGTCGATGGCGATCACATGCCAGCCCCGTTCGGCGAGATGCTCCATCTGATGGCGCCACGACCAGGCCAGTTCGGGAAAGCCGTGCAACAGCACGACGGCCGGTCCCGTGCCCGACTGATAGGTCGCCACTTCGATGCCGTTGGCCTCGACAAAACTGGCTTCGGGAAACGACATAGACAGTCCTCAACTTGCTGAAACGGGGATTGTGTTCTATTAATGTTCTATGGGCAAGAGGGTAGTCCCCCGGCGCGGCAGAGGCGCACAGTCGGCGCAGGTGCCGCAACGCTTTGGCCTCAATGCGCGTGAGGCGGACGGCGACTGGCGCGACCTGCAAGAGGTCGTGGACGGCGCGCCGCCAAAGCTGCGGACCAGCGTGACCGAAGAGCACCCCAAATCGGTCCTCACCTTCAATAAATCGCCCGATCTTGTCTTCGACCGTTCGGTCAATGCCTATCGCGGGTGCGAGCATGGCTGCATCTACTGTTTTGCCAGGCCGACCCATGCTTTTCACGATCTCTCTCCAGGGCTCGATTTCGAGACGAAGCTGTTCGCCAAGCCCGATGCCGCCGCCCTGCTCCGCAAAGCGCTGGCGCGGCGCGGCTATGAGCCCCGACCTATTGCACTTGGCACCAATACCGATCCCTACCAACCGATCGAGCGGCAATATCGCATCACCCGACAGGTGCTCGAAACCTGCCTCGAAACCCGCCATCCGGTGATCATCACCAGCAAGTCCGACCGGGTGCTCGACGACCTCGACCTGCTGGCGGACATGGCGCAGCTGAATCTCGTGGCGGTGGCGATTTCGGTGACCAGCCTCGACCCCCAATTGTCGGGCAGCCTCGAACCCCGCGCGGCCAGCCCGGCCAAGCGGCTGGCGGCCCTCGCTGCGCTGGCTGAACGCGGTATCCCCGCCCATTGCTCGATCGCCCCGGTCATTCCGGCGATCACCGACGAATATCTCGAAAGCGTGGTCGCGCAGGCGGCCAGCGCCGGGGCCCGCTCGGCGAGCTGGATCCTGCTGCGCCTGCCACACGAGGTTGCGCCGTTATTCCGCGAATGGCTCGACGTGCATTTCCCGGACCGCGCGGCCAAGGTGATGGCGATCGTGCGCGAGGCACGCGGCGGGCGCGACAATGACTCGCAATTCTTTTCCCGCCTGCGCCCGCAAGGCACCTGGGCCGATCTGTTCCGGCAACGCTTTCGCCTCGCCTGCCGCCGCGCCGGACTCGGTCCGTCGCAGCTGGGACTCGATTCAAGCCGCTTTCGGCCACCGTCGCCGCCGCCAGCCATCGACGCGCAACTTTCGCTGTTATAAGAGCGCGGTGGGCACTCAATCACTTGCGCGATGTCTTGGCATTGTCGCATAAGGGTCCTAGCTGAACCGGGCTGCGAGCCACGAATCGTGCCTGATCACATGGGGGTTTGTTCAATGAAGAAAGTAGCACTCGGCCTTGCCACCGCTACAGCCGTTTCCGCCGTGCTGGCCTCGCCGGCCATGGCACGTGATGGCGAGTTCTACCTCGGCGCCGAAGCCGGTGTCGTGTTTGCCGAAGATCTCGACTACGATGTCGGCACGACGGGGCAGACAATCGTCGCCGACCCCAAGACCGGCTGGGAAGCCGGCCTCGTGTTCGGTTATGACGCAGGCCCGGCCCGCTTCGAGATCGAGGGTGCGTTCAAGCAGCTTCACCTCGACGAGATCGACGCTTCGCTGGTCGGCATCCCCGACAACCTGCCGCAGGCGCAACTCGGCGTATATTCGCCGGTCGGCGGTGAGGCCGAAATCCTCACCGGCATGTTCAACGCGATGCTCGACTTCGGCGGCGACGACAGCGTCGGCTTCTCTGTCGGCGGCGGTGTCGGCATCGCCAATGTCCGCAATTATGCGATCACGGTGAACCCGATCAGCATCGGCTTCCTCGACGACAACGACATCAAGTTCGCCTATCAGGGCATCGCGGCGGTCCGCGCGCCGCTGGCCGGCAATTTCGACGCCGCGCTGAAGTATCGCTATCTGCGCGTCGACAATGTCGAGCTGGTCGACCAGCTGGGCCGTGACCTGGAAGTCGATGTGGCGACCCACTCGATCCTCGGATCGTTCATCTACAACTTCGGTGGTGCGGAGGCTCCGCCCCCACCGCCGCCTCCCCCGCCGCCGCCGCCGCCTCCGCCACCACCGCCACCGCCGCCTCCCCCGCCGCCGGCTGCAGTCTGCAATGAGGGGCCGTACATCGTGTTCTTCGACTGGGATAAGTCGGACATCTCGCCCGAGGCCGCTTCGGTGCTCAACTCGGCGATCACGGCTTATGGCGATTGCGGTACGGCCGACATCATGCTTGCCGGTCACACCGACCGTTCGGGCTCGGTCAGCTACAACATGGGCCTCGCCGAACGCCGTAACGAGAGCGTCCAGGGCTACCTGACGCAGCGTGGTATTCCCGAGGCGCTGATCTCCAGCGAAGCCTTCGGCGAGAGCATGCCGCGCGTTGAAACCGCCGATGGCGTGCGTGAGCCGCAGAACCGCCGCGTGGAAATCACCTACGGGCCCGGATCAGGAAACTGACGCTCGGGCAACTAAGCTCGATCACCAGCCCACAGGCTGAACTGAAAAGGGCCGGGAGGAAACTCCCGGCCCTTTTTGCGTGGATGTTGATCGAGGTCGCGAAGCATGCGTTCTGGCGCGCTCTGTCACCCTAGGTACCGCTCGGTTTCTCTAGGTGTCGTTCCAGGTCCGGTCGACATTCAGATGATGATATGCCGAAAATGGTAGATTTTCGTGACCCGGAGCACAGCGACCTTCTGCGGTCGTGAGCACCGGAAGCACGGAAACCCGCCATTTGCAGGCGGTCAGGGCTGGATGTCGATCGGACCTATGCGGCGCGGCTAAGGCGCGGCCCGAGCTTGGGCTTGAGCGAGACCCCGGTAAGTCCGGGCACCTCGGCCAGGCGGTCGACCATCTCGCCGCCGAGCGCGAAATCGTGGCCCAAACATAGCGAAACATAGTCCTCATTGCCGAGAGACAACCGCACCACGACCTCGCCATAACCCGGCTTGCCCGGTTCGAGCATCACCGCCAGCTGGTCGAGCGCCTCGCCCGAATGGACCTCCATCTCCAGCAACATCCGCGCCGACGAAGTGACATCGGCCAGCGGCCTCGCCCCGCGCACCGTGACCCGCGGCGGCTCGTCAGGGTTGGGCGCATCGAGCTCGACATTGAGCAGCACGCAGGTGCCCTCGGCGGCCCAGCGCTGGAAGCTGTCGACCAGCGATTCCTCGAAACAGGCAGCACTGAACTGGCCGGAGGAATCGGAGAAATCAGCGCGCACGAACTCGCCACCCTTGCGCGTCCGGCCCTTGTTCACGCTCTCGACCATGGCCGCCATCACCGCCGGGGCGCGCCCGCCCGCAACGCCCGCTTCCATCAGCGCGGCATAGGAGCGCGCGCCATTGGCCGAGGCGATCATGCGGAACTGTTCGACCGGATGCTCGGCGAAGTAGAAACCGAAGGTTTCGCGCTCGGCCGCCATCTGCTCAGTCCGGGTCCACGGGTCCGTTTCCGCGAGACGCAGTGACGGTTCGGCATGGTCTTCTCCGCCGAACAGCCCGTTCTGCCCGCTGCTGCGTTCGCGCGCCGACTCGTCCGCCACGGCCAGCAGCATGTCGACATTGGCGAGCACCTTGGCGCGGTTGGGTTCGAGGTCGTCGAACGCCCCGGCACTGGCGAGGCTTTCGAGCTGGCGGCGGTTCATCGCGCCCGGTGGCATCCGGCGGAACACGTCCTCCAGGCTTTCGAACAGACCCGCCTTCTCGCGCTCGGCGACTACCGCATCCATCGCCTTCTCGCCGACGTTCCGCAGGCCCGCCAGCGCATAGCGCACGGCATGTCCCTCATCGGTCTGCTCGACATGGAACTCAGCGCGCGAGGCGTTGATCGACGGCCCCAGCAGCGCCAGCCCGTTGCGCCGCAGATCGTCGACGAAGATGCTGAGCTTTTCCGACTGGTGCATGTCGAAGCACATCGAGGCGGCGTAGAATTCTTCCGGATAGTGCGTCTTCAGCCACGCCGTCTGGTAGGCAAGCAGCGCATAGGCGGCGGCGTGGCTCTTGTTGAAGCCGTAGCCGGCAAACTTGTCGATCAGGTCGAACAGCGCGTTCGCCTCTTTCTTCTCGATTCCCGACAGCTCCTTGCAGCCATCGACGAAGCGCTGGCGCTGCGCGTCCATCTCGGCCTGCACCTTCTTGCCCATCGCGCGGCGCAGCAAGTCCGCGTCGCCGAGCGAATAGCCCGCGAGGATCTGCGCGGCCTGCATGACCTGTTCCTGATAGACGAAGATGCCGTAGGTCTCGGCCAGAATGCCTTCGAGCTTGGGATGCGGATATTCAATCTCCGCCTCGCCATTCTTGCGCTGGCCGAACAGCGGGATGTTGTCCATCGGGCCCGGGCGATAGAGCGAGACGAGCGCGATAATGTCTTCGAACGTGGTCGGGCGCACGGCGGCGAGCGTCCGCCGCATACCCTCCGATTCCAGCTGGAACACGCCCACGGTATCGCCGCGTTTGAGCAGCGCGAAGACCCCCGGATCGTCCCACGCCAGCGTGTCGAGATCGATGGTAATGCCGCGCTCTTCCAGCAGGTCGACGGCCTTCCGCAGGACGGACAGCGTCTTCAGGCCGAGGAAGTCGAACTTCACCAGACCCGATGCCTCGACATGCTTCATGTCGAACTGCGTCACCGGCATGTCCGAGCGCGGATCGCGGTAGAGCGGCACCAGCTCGGCGAGCGGACGGTCGCCGCTCACCACGCCCGCCGCATGGGT
>CAYOSE010000076.1:0-12592 GCA_964406535.1 uncultured Sphingomonadaceae bacterium | reverse complement strand
TCGAGCTGGGCGTCGAGAAGGTCGATCTGGGCGAGCTGGAAAAGCGCGCAGATTTCATCACGCTGCACACGCCGCTGACCGACGAGACGCGCAACATCCTCTCGCGCGAGCGGCTGGAGCGGACCAAGAACGGCGTGCGTATCGTCAATTGTGCGCGCGGCGGGCTGATCGACGAGCTGGCGCTCAAGGACCTGCTCGAGAGCGGCCATGTTGCAGGTGCCGCGCTCGACGTGTTCGAGACCGAACCGCCGGCCAAGGACCACCCGCTGTTCGGCACGAAGAACTTCATCTGCACCCCGCATCTGGGGGCCTCGACCACCGAGGCGCAGGTCAATGTCGCGCTGCAGGTGGCCGAGCAGCTGTCCGACTATCTCGTCAATGGCGGGATCACCAACGCGCTCAACGTGCCCTCGCTCAGCGCCGAGGCAGCGCCCAAGCTGCGCCCCTATATGGCGCTCGCCGAGAAGCTCGGCAGCATGGTCGGCCAGCTGGCGCATGGCAATCTGACCCAGATCAGCATCGAGCGTTCGGGTGCAGCGGCCGAGCTCAACGGCAAGCCGATCGAGGCGGCCGTGCTGGCCGGGCTGATGAAGCAGTATTCGCAGAGCGTGAACATGGTCAACGCGCCCTATCTCGCCAAGGAACGCGGGCTGGATGTGCGTTCTGTGCGGCATGAGCGCGAGGGCGTCTATCACACGCTGCTGCGCGTCACCGTCGCCACCAGCCAGGGCGATCGTTCGGTTGCGGGTACCCTGTTCGGCAACGAGAACCCGCGTCTGGTGTCGATCTTCGGCATCGGCATCGAGGCTGAGCTGGCCGGGCACATGCTCTATATCGTCAACGAGGACGTTCCGGGCTTCATCGGTCGCGTGGGCACGCTGCTGGGTGAGGAGGGCATCAATATCGGGACCTTCCACCTCGGTCGCCGTGATGCTGGCGGGGAAGCGGTGCTGCTGCTCTCGGTCGACCAGGCGATCCCTGCCGACGTCATCGACCGGGCCTGCAAGCTCGAGGGTGTGAAGACGGTGAAGGCATTGTCCTTCTGATCGCTGTTTCAGCCAAGCTGAAACAATTGCGGCTCCGGCCCACTCCCCCTCCCGACCTCCCAAATTCTAACCTATCGGGAGGTTGGGAGGGGGAGTGGGCTGGTGCCGTTATGACCGCAAAGAGGTCTGTCCTTCTTTCGACAGTGACGCTAGGGGCGGCAGCCTGATGAGCGAGAAACCATCCGACCTGCTGCCCGAGGGGCTCGAAGACCGGCTGCCGCAAAGCGCGGCGGCTGCGGCGCGTATCGAAAACGCGGCCATGGGCGTGCTCGCAGCGCACGGCTATGACCGCGTGCGCCCGCCGCTGATCGAGTTCGAGGGGAGCATGGCGCGGCGCATGGACGGGCTGAAGACCCGCAACATGTTCCGCTTCACTGACCCGCGCAGCCTCCGCACGCTGGCGCTGCGCGGCGATATCACCGCGCAGGTCGGGCGGATCGCCGCGACTGGCCTTGCCGAGGCCCCGCGCCCGCTGCGCCTCGCCTATGCCGGGATGGTCGCGCGGATGCTGGGCGACCAGCTCGATCCGCGCCGCGAATGGCTGCAGCTGGGGGCCGAACTGGTTGGCAGCGACAGCGTTGCGGCGGCGGGCGAGATCGTCGAGATCGCCATCGCCGCGCTGGAGGCCGCTGGCGCGACCGGCATTTCGGTCGACTTCACGCTGCCCGATCTGGTCGATACGCTTGCCGACAGCGAGTATCCGCTGTCGCCCGAACAGCGCGTGGCCGTGCGCCGCGAGCTGGACGCCAAGGATGCCGGCGCGCTGCGCGAGGCAGGCGGCGAGGCCTATATGCCGTTGCTTTATGCAGCGGGCCCCTTGGCCGAAGCGGTGGAGAAGCTGCGCGCGGTCGATGCCGGCGGGGCGCTCGCCAGCCGGATCGCCGGGCTTGAGGAAATTGCGGCGCGGGTCGATGGTCGCGCGCGGCTGACGCTCGACCCGACTGAGCGGCACGGCTTTGAATACCAGAGCTGGTTCGGCTTCACCCTTTATGCCGAGGGGCTGCGCGGCGCGTTGGGGCGTGGCGGCACCTACACGATTGGCGGCTCGGGCGAGGTGGCGACGGGTTTCTCGCTGTTCCCCGAAATGCTGGTGGAGGCGGTCAAGGCTGACGAGCAGCTGGGCAACCGCCTGTTCCTGCCGCTCGGCCATGACCGGGCTGCCGCAGCGCAGCTGCGCGGGCTGGGTTGGCGGACCGTTGCGGCGCTTGCGCCCGAGGATGACGGTGCCGCACTGGGCTGCTCGCACGTACTCGACGGCGGCGAAGCCAGGCCGATCGGTTAGGCCAATCTCTCCCGCAGCCATTCGCGGGCAATCTCGGTGGGGCCATAGTCGGGCCTGCCGAAGCGTCGGCTGAGCCGGACATGCCCGGCAATTCCGCGTTCGTCGAACTCGCGCAAGCGCACCCTGTGTCCCGCGTGGTTCAACTCGCGCGCAAGCAGGCGCGACTGGGTTTCACCGCGCTTCACCTTGGCCGACAGGATCAGGAACGGCGGGATTGATGCGCGTCCCTGACGGATTTGGGCGATGGGCGAGATGGCGTCCCTCTGAGTTCCGGCAAAGGCCGGATCGATCAGCCGCCGCGACAGGAACCGTGACTGCGTACTCGGACGAGACGGGTCATAGGCGGCACCGTCGATTGCCAGCACGCCTGCCAGCATGTCGGGCGCAAGACCATGTGCGCCGAGCAATGCCGGATCGCTAGCCACCAGCGCCGCAAGATGCGCGCCGGAGGAATGACCGGCGAGAACGACGCGCTGCGGGTCAATGCCCAGCCTGCCTGCCTCGGCAAACAGCTTCGCCAGCGCACGCGCCACATCCTGCGCCATATGGATCACGCCCACTTCGGGCAAAAGGCGGAAATTGAGCGCGGCGAAATGCCAGCCTTCGTCATGCGCGAAGGGGACCTTCCGGTCGCGGGCGCGTCGCGCCTTGTCGCCGAATTGCCAGGCGCCGCCATGGATGAAGGCGAGCAGCGGTTTCGCCTCTCCTGCACTGGCTTGATGGATATCGAGTGCGTGGAGATCATGTGCGCCATAGCTGAGCGTCTCGCTGGGGGTGCGATAGCGCGGTCCCGTCCGCCGTTCGGCCTTCGCGCCATAGCCCAGCGCCACGTTCATCAGCGTCTGCAAACGGGGCATGGGCGGGGAGAGCTATCCTGTCCGAAGAAGATTCGCCGCCCGAACCTACAGCCCATAGCGGCCATCGGATAGTCCGCTGCATCGCAGCGGCAAAGGCCACACCCTCCACCGAATGCATAGGCAGAGGCTGGACGTGGGCACTCGACCCTCCTAACGCACCCGGTGTTTTTCCAACCCCATCTTCTCAGGATTTGTGCATGGCCAACGTAACCGTGATCGGCGCCCAGTGGGGCGATGAAGGCAAGGGCAAGATCGTCGACTGGCTGGCTGACCGCGCTGATGTCGTCGTGCGCTTTCAGGGCGGGCACAATGCCGGCCACACGCTGGTGGTGGGCGATACGACCTACAAGCTTTCGCTGCTGCCGTCGGGCATCGTCACCGGCACGCTGTCGCTGATCGGCAATGGCGTGGTGCTCGACCCGTGGGCGTTGAAGGCCGAGATCGAGAAGCTGCAGGGGCAGGGCGTTTCGATCACGCCTGAGAATTTCGGCATTGCCGACAACTGCCCGCTGATCCTGCCGGTGCACACCGATCTCGACGTCATGCGCGAGGCGGCGGCGGGCAAGGGCAAGATCGGCACCACCGGTCGCGGTATCGGACCCGCCTATGAGGACAAGGTCGGCCGCCGCGCGATCCGCGTGTGCGATCTGGCGCATCTGGACGAGCTGGATCCGATGCTCGACCGGCTGTGCGCGCATCACAATGCGCTGAGGGCGGGCTTTGGCGAAGGGCCGGTCGATCGTGCCGCTCTGCTGGCCAAGCTGACCGAGATCGCACCGTTTGTGCAGCAATTCGGGCAACCTGTCTGGAGCCGCCTCAGGAGTGCCAGGCGCGAAGGCAAGCGCATCCTGTTCGAAGGCGCGCAGGGCGTGCTGCTCGATGTCGATCACGGCACCTATCCCTTTGTCACCAGCTCGAACACGGTCAGTGGCACTGTGGCGAGCGGGTCGGGCCTTGGCCCGGGCGCGGCGGGCTTCGTGCTTGGCATCGTCAAGGCCTACACCACCCGCGTGGGCAGCGGGCCGTTCCCGACCGAACTCGACGACGAGGTGGGCGAGACTTTGGGCCGCAAGGGCCACGAGTTCGGCACCGTCACCGCCCGCAAGCGTCGCTGCGGCTGGTTCGACGCTGTGCTGGTGCGGCAGAGCTGCGCCATTTCCGGCGTGCACGGGATCGCGCTGACCAAGCTGGACGTGCTCGACGGGTTCGAGACGGTGAAGATCTGCACCGGCTACAAGCTCGATGGTGAAGTGATCGATTATCTCCCGTCAAGCTCGGTCGATCAGGCGCGGATCGAGCCGGTCTACGAGGAGATGGAAGGCTGGCAGGAAAGCACCGAGGGTGCCCGGCGCTGGGCCGATCTGCCGGCGCAGGCGATCAAGTATATTCGCCGGATCGAGGAGCTGATCGAATGCCCGGCGGCGAGCGTCTCGACCAGCCCCGAGCGAGACGACACGATCCTGGTGCGGAATCCGTTTGCGGAGCTGTAGGGCCGGGCAGACGGGCGTGCCCTTGGTTGGCCAGTATGTGGCTGACTAAGTCTTGACTTGATCTTCTTTTGTTCCCACCCTGTTCTCAGTGCATGAAAGGGCCGAATCAGGGGAACTACGCATATGGCCGTCGTCGATTTTCAGTATGAAATGGCCGCCGACAGTGCCGGGCTGCCGCTGGCCATTTCGATTTTTGCCGACCGGGCGCGGGTCCGGGACGAGATTTTCGAGGATGCAAAAGCGGCTGGCTTCGGGACGCGCGAAGTCGGGGACCTTGCATGCATTCTCGATGGCACAGCGACCGCGCTTGGCGAGATTGTCGTGCTCGATTGCCCATTGCCCGATGCCGCCGGTCTGGCGGCGCTGGCACGGCTCGATTCGCGCGCGGCGCGGTCCGGGGCGCGACTGATCGTCTCGACTTCGGTCGATGCGCTCGACGATGTGTTCGCCTGCTGTTGGCAGAGCGGGCCGCAACTCCTCGTCAATCCGACACGCGGCGAACGCGTGGTGGCGCTTGGGCGGATGCTGGCCGATGCGCGCGGGGGGCGCCTGCGCGAAATGTCCGAGACTGACCGCATGGCCCTGATGCGTCTGACCGAGCAGGTCGGGGAGATTGCCCAGCGGCTCGACCGGATCGGCTCGGGCGGCTCAAGCGCGTTCGATTTCGGCGGCGAGGGGCGCGAGAGCATGCGCGTTCCGGTGCAGGCGGAAACGCAGGTTCGGCAGGCGCGCCCGCCGCTGCCCGATCCGCGGCTGGTGCGGCGGATTATCGAACAGCGGCAGAAGCGGGCGCGGTTCTTCGATGGCGAGCTGTTCGCCGATCCGGCGTGGGACATGCTGCTCGACCTGACGGCTGCGCGCGCGGAGCATGTGCGCGTCTCGGTGACCTCGCTGTGCATCGCCTCGGGCGTACCGCCGACCACGGCCCTGCGCTGGATCGGCCAGATGGTAGAGGCGGGGCTGTTCGTGCGGGTCGAGGACGAAAGTGACCGCCGCCGCGCCTTTATCGCGCTGAGTGACCATGCGGCCGATGCCATGGCGCGCTATTTTGCGCTGCTCGGGCAAGAGGCGTCCGGGCTGGTCTGAATTAGGTGTGAGGGTGGTGGCCAGCCGTCTGTCACGCACGAGTCCGCTCTAGCGTCGGTTGAACGCATCCTGCACCGCCGCAATTTCCGTCACGCCATTGGCAATCAGCAATTGCGCGAGGATACGCGCCTTGGCCGGGTTGAGCGCGCGCGCGGCGACGAAGCCTGCCGTGTCATCCTGCGGCCAGCGGTCGACCAGCCCTTCGTCAGTGCGCGAGGAGCGGATGACGACCACGCCCTTGCTGGCGGCCTCGGCCAGCGCGGCGAATACAGTATCGGGCGCATTGCCTTCGCCTGCGCCGGCCAGGACGATGCCTCGCGCCCCGGCTGCCACGGCCCGCTCGACAATGTCCGCGCCCATGCCCGCATGGACATGGAGGATTTCGACGCGCGGAAACTCTTCCGGAAAGGCACAGCGCGCTGCCTCGCCGAGGCGCCAGGGTGGTTGCAGCCAGTCGACCGAGGCGGGATTGGCCAGCGCCACCGCCCCGCGCGGGAAGCCCCGGAAGGCATCGGTCCCACGCGTCCGCCCCTTGCGCGCGTCCCTTGCCGCGAGCACCTGATCGCCCATCACCACCAGCACGCCGCGCCCGGCAGCCGCTGGATCGCTCGCGACCCGCACGGCATTGGCGAAGTTCCGCAAGCCGTCCGACCCCACGGCATCGGCGGGGTGCATCGCGCCGACCAGCACCACCGGCTTGGCGGTTGGCAGCGTCTGGTCGAGCAGGAAGGCCGTCTCCTCCGCCGTATCGGTGCCGTGGGTCACGATAATCCCGTCGCAGGCCGGGTCATTGATCGCTGCCATTGCCGCCGCGTGCAGCGCGCGCCAGACAGTCGCGTCGATATTGACCGAATCGATATTGGCTATCTGCCGCCCTTCCAGCTTCGCGGGCATGCCCAGAGCGGCGAAGGCGGTCAGGAAATCGGCGATGTCGATCTGGCCGGGGCGATAGTCCATGCGCGCGGCCGAGCCCGCTTGTCCGGCGATGGTGCCGCCAGTGGCAAGGACGAGGAGCGCGGCGTCGTGCATCGCCGCGCCCTAGCGCTGCGGGCGGGGCGAATCCAGCCATGCATGACAGGGCCCTTTCGTGCCGGGAAACCTTCGGCTATGGGGCGCATCCGCAGCGACGCTGCCGGGCGGTTAGCTCAGTTGGTAGAGCATCTCGTTTACACCGAGAGGGTCGGCGGTTCGAGACCGTCACCGCCCACCATTTTCCTGCAAATTAGGCTGCGGCCAGCCCCGTGCAGGCACCACAACCCCGGCCTCGCGCCTCAGAAATGCTTGCTGAGGTCCGGATAGCCGGTCAGCGCCCAGCCGCCATCGACGACCAGCGTGGCCCCGGTGACGTAGGATGCTTCTTTGGTCGCCAGGAACAGGCACGGCCCGGCGATCTCGCTGACGTCCGCCGCGCGGCCCATCGCGATCCGCGCCTCGAATTCCTCCATCAGCGCGGGCTTGCTCCGCATCCCCTGGGTCATCGCGGTCTCGGTCAGGCCCGGCAGTACCGCGTTGACGCGGATATTGTGGCGGGCCAACTCCAGCGCGGCATTCTTGGTCAGCATGTCGACCCCCGCCTTGGCCGAGACATAGGCCCCCGCGCCGACGGCGGGGATGAAGGAATTGACCGAGGAGACGTTGACGATCGCGCCGCCACGGCCCTGTTCGATCATCTGGCGAGCGGCGTGCTTGATGCCGAACATCGTGCCCATCAGCGAGATATCGTGCGCGGACCGCATCCGCTCTTCGGTGAGGTTGAGGATCGTCCCGCCAGCGGACTTGCCCGCGACGTTGAACACCGCATCGATCCCGCCGAAGCGCGATACCGCCGTGGCGATCAGCGCCTCGACATCGGCTTCGGAGCGGACATCGGTGGGTACGCCGACACAGGCCTCGCCCAGTTCCTGTTCCAGCGCCGTGAGCTTCTCTTTGGTGCGCGCGCCCACAACGACCTTGGCACCTTCACCGATCAGCGCCTCGACGATGGCCCGGCCGATGCCTTCTGTGCCTGCTACGACGACCGCGACCTGACCTGCGAATCTCTGCATTCAATCCTCCCCTGAAACCTTCTTTGGCACGTCCGGTCAGCTCTGGCTTGCCGCCAGACCTTCCGCAATCGCCGCGCGCGCTTCCTCGCCCGCCCAGTCATAGCCACCCATGACGCGCCAGATCTCCTTGCCGTCCGCGTCATAGAGCACGGTCAGCGGCAGCACCGCGCCGCCGCCATAGCTGGCCGCGAGCGCATTATCGGGGTCGAGCCATTGCGGCAAATTCTGGAGGTCACGCTCTTCGAAAAAGGGCACGACCGCCTCGGCCCCTTGCAGGTCCTCGCTCACGGTCACGACGTTCAGCTCGCCAGCCATGTCGGCGGCCAGCTCGTCAAGCAGTGGCATTTCCACGACGCAAGGCGCGCACCAGGTCGCCCACAGGTTCAGCAGCACCGGCTCGCCGATTTCGGCCAGGACCAGTTCGTTGCCCTCAGGGTCGGTCAGCGTGACCTCCGGGATCAGCTCGCCCACCAGGTGCCGGTTGAGCACCCCGGTCAGTGAGGCGATGGCCGGGCCTTCGCCCGCTGTGGCGGCTTCTGAACCGCGCTCCGCCTGCCCATCTGCTTGCGTGGCCTCCGGCTCCCCGGTATCGCAGCCAGCCAGAATGCCAGCCGCCATTCCGGCAGCCACAAGAAAGCGAAACGAACCTTTGAGCACCAATCAGGCCTCCAGCACGATGTGGGGTGGACGCTTCGCCGAGGGACCCTCGGCGATCATGCGTGAGATCAACGCGTCGATCCCCTTCGACAAGAATCTCTGGCAGCAGGATATAGAGGCGAGCCGCGCGCATGTCGCCATGCTTGGTGCCTGCGGGATCGTGACGGCAGAGGATGCCGAGACAATTCTGGGCGGGCTGGAGAAAGTGGCTGCCGAATATGATCGCGACGGTGTGCCCGAGGACTGGGACCTCGAGGACATCCACATGACCACCGAATCGCGGCTGGCCGAGCTGATCGGACCGGTCGCGGGGCGCCTGCACACGGCGCGCAGCCGCAACGATCAGGTGGCGACCGATTTCCGCCTGTGGGTGCGCGACACGATCGACCAGACTGACGCCGCGCTCGAACAGCTGCAGCGCGCGCTGGTGACGCGGGCAGACGAGCATGCCGCCTCGATCATGCCCGGCTTCACCCATTTGCAGACCGCGCAGCCAGTGACGCTCGGGCACCATTTAATGGCCTACTTCGAGATGATCCGGCGCGACCGTTCGCGCTTCCACGATGCCCGCGCACGATTGAACCAGTCGCCGCTGGGCAGCGCGGCGCTGGCGGGTACGGGCTTTCCCATCGACCGCGAGATGACCGCCCAGGCGCTCGGCTTCGATGTGCCGACCGCGAACAGCCTCGATGCCGTGTCCGACCGCGATTTCGCGATGGACTACCTGACGGCGGCGGCGCAATGCTCGCTGCATCTCTCGCGGCTGGCGGAGGAATTCGTGATCTGGGCGAGCCAGCCCTTCGGCTTCGTCAGGCTGCCCGATACGCTCTCGACCGGCTCCTCGATCATGCCGCAAAAGAAGAACCCCGACGCGGCCGAGCTGGTGCGCGGCCATGCGGGGCGGATTGTCGGCTGTGCGACCGCGCTGATGGTGACGATGAAGGGGCTGCCGCTCGCCTATTCGAAGGACATGCAGGACGACAAGCCGCCGGTGTTCGAGGCGGCCAGTCTGCTCGGCCTGTCCATCGCGGCGATGACTGGCATGGTCGCCGACTGCACCTTCGTGACCGAACGCATGCGGCAGGCGGCGGAGCTTGGCTATGCCACGGCCACCGACCTCGCCGACTGGCTGGTGCGCGAGGCGGGCATTCCCTTTCGTGAGGCGCATCACATTACCGGCGCGGCGGTGAAGCTGGCTGAAAAGAACGGCGTCGCGCTCGACCAATTGTCGCTCGATGCGCTGAAGGAAATCGACTCGCGCATCGACGAGCGCGTGTTCGCGGCGCTGTCGGTCGATGCCTCGGTTGCTTCGCGTGCCGCCTATGGTGGCACCGCGCCCGAGCAGGTGAAGAAGCAGGTGGCGCTGGCGCAGGCTTACCTGGGGGGCGCAGCGTGAGCCGCGTCGCTTCCGCCATCGCGCTGCTCGCTCTGCTCACGGGATGCGGCAAGCCGGGTGATCTCGAGCCCGCAGCGGGCACCAGCCTGCCGCCCGCGCCCTATGGCGCCAGCGAGCCGCGCACGGCCGACGAACTGCTCGAACTGCCGCCGCTGGCCGCGCCGGAACGCAGCGTCGAACTGCGCCGCGAGTCCGAAGAGCGTGAGGACGACCCCTTTGACCTGCCGCCCGAAGGGTAAGAGCGGGGGCAACGGGGATGACGCACCTGCTTGACGGTCGGCTGACCCCGCTGTTGGTGCGTTTGCGAGCCTGTCAGGCGACCTGTCTGCTGGCTCTGTGCCTGTTCAGCATCTTTGTGTGGCTGGTCAGTGCGCCCGAACCGACCAGCATGGGCAATACGCTTGACTATCAGGGGCCGACTGACGTCGATCTCTACAGGTCGATTGCGGCGCGCGTGGCGAATGGCGAGAGCTATTACTTCGCCGCCGCCGCTGAACATCGCGCGGCCCAATATCCCCTCTACCCCTTCTATACCGTCCGCCCGCCTGTGCTCGCCTGGCTGGGGGCCGGGCTGTGCGCGTGCTCGGCGGACTGCTGACCCTGGCAGGGGCTGCCGGGTGGTCGCTGCGCCTGCACAGATCGGGCTTCGCGGCTGCCGAAGTGGTTGCGGCCTTCCTGCTCTATGCGCTGGGCGGGTTCTATTTCCTCGCTGCCGCCTTGCCGCTGCACGACGCTTGGACCGGGGCGCTGGTCGGCCTTGCCGCCGCACTCTACCGACCGGGCAGAGCGGGCTGGGCGGTCGCGCTGATGGTGCTGGCGGGTGGCTTTCGCGAGTTCGCGCTGCTGGCGCTGCTGGCCGGGATGGGGCTGGCCATCATGCGGCGCGACTGGCGTGAAGCGCTGCTGTGGCTTGCGGGGATCGCCCTCGTCGCAACAGCCTATGCGGGGCACGCTTTCGCGGTGATGCAGGCGCGCCTGCCGGATGACCTTGCTTCGCCGGGCTGGTTCGGTGCCGAGGGACCTGCATTCGCGCTGTTCAATGCCACGGGTTTCTCGCTGCTGCGGATATTCGACCGGGTCGCCGGGGGCGCGGTGCTGATCGCGGCGCTCTATGGCTGGGTGGTTGCTGGACGCGGTGGGCGGCTGATTTTCCTGTTCGGCATCGGTGCGCTGCTATTGGTCAGCCTGATCGCGCGCGGCAATAATGGCTACTGGGCCCTGCTGCTTTTCCCGTGGATTTTGGCGGGCCTCAGCCTGCTGCCGCGGCTGTGCATTCAGGCGTTGGCGGAGATTCGAACGCTCCACAGGCGCTGAGCACAGTCTTTCGCATCCCTCTTGCCCTTCGCCAATCGCTTCACTAGGGCAACTGGCGTAACAGGAATGCGTGTTTGAAGAGGGCACAGGAATGAGCGATATCGCGGACCGCGTGAAGAAGATTGTTGTCGAGCATCTGGGCGTTGAGGAAGACAAGGTTACTCCCGATGCCAGCTTCATCGACGATCTGGGCGCAGACAGCCTCGACATTGTCGAGCTGGTGATGGCTTTCGAGGAAGAATTCGGCGTGGAAATCCCCGACGATGCTGCCGAGAAGATCAACACTGTCGGCGATGCCAACAAGTATATCGAAGAGCACACCGACTAAGGTTGGGACAACCGGCCCGAACCGGCTTCGTACCGGCTTTCACATGGGCCGGTCTTCCCTGCTGGACGGGATAGGAGGGCTCGGCCGGTAGAGGCTGGGCCTTTCTTGATTTTGGAGAGCGATAATGCGTCGAGTGGTCGTTACCGGACTGGGCCTCGTCACCCCACTGGGGGCGGATGTCGAGACGACATGGGCGAACCTGATCGCGGGTAAAAGCGGTGCAGGGACCATCACCAAGTTCGATGCGTCGGATCAGAAGAGCACCATCGCCTGCGAGGTGAAGCCGGCCGATCACGAATATGGCTTCGACCCGAGCAAGCGCGTCGATTTCAAGATCCAGCGGCAGGTCGACCCGTTCATCGTGTTCGGGATCGATGCCGCCGGGCAGGCGCTGGAAGATGCCGGCCTGACCGAGATGGACGAGGCGACGAAGATGCGCGCGGGCTGCTCGATCGGTTCGGGCATTGGTGGCCTGCCGGGGATCGAGAGCGAATCGCTGGTGCTGGCCAATCGTGGTCCGGGCCGGGTCAGCCCGCACTTCGTCCATGGCCGGCTGATCAATCTCATCAGCGGCCAGGTCTCGATCAAATACGGCCTGATGGGCCCGAACCATGCGGTTGTGACGGCCTGTTCGACGGGCGCGCACTCGATCGGCGATGCGGCGCGGATGATCCGCGACGACGATGCCGACATCATGCTGGCGGGCGGCGCGGAATCGACCATTTGCCCGATCGGCATTGCCGGTTTCGCGCAGGCCAAGGCGCTCAACATGAGCATGAACGACAGGCCGACCGAAGCCAGCCGCCCCTATGACAAGAACCGCGACGGCTTTGTCATGGGCGAGGGCGCTGGCGTGATCGTGCTCGAGGAATATGAGCATGCCAAGGCGCGCGGGGCGACGATCTATGCCGAAGTGGTGGGCTATGGCCTGTCGGGCGATGCCTATCACGTCACCGCGCCGCACCCCGAAGGCAAGGGCGCGGAACTGGCGATGCGGATGGCGCTGAAGAAGGCCGCGCTGGGGCCGGGCGACATCGACTATGTCAACGCCCACGGCACCTCGACCATGGCCGACACGATCGAGCTGGCCT
>CAYOSE010000075.1:0-12905 GCA_964406535.1 uncultured Sphingomonadaceae bacterium | reverse complement strand
AAGCCCTCCAACTGCATCGCCAGATCGACCAGCCGCTTCACCTCGCGGTCATTGTCGTATTCGCGCTTGAACTCACTCACGCCATTGAGTGCGCGCGGCAGTGTCCACGGGTCGGTCGGGTGGTTGGGCACCATCTTGGTCAGCCGGTCGACCTGGCCATAGGGCATTTGCAGGATGCGCCCGCAATCGCGCAACACGGCGCGCGCCTTCAGCTTGCCGAAGGTGATGATCTGCGCGACCTTGTCCTGACCGTAGCGCTCCTGCACGTAGCGGATCACCTCGCCGCGCCGCGTTTCGCAGAAGTCGATGTCGAAGTCGGGCATGGAAACGCGTTCGGGATTGAGAAAGCGTTCGAACAGCAGGCCCAGCTTGATGGGGTCGAGGTCGGTGATGGTCAGCGCCCATGCCACCAGCGAACCTGCGCCCGAGCCACGCCCCGGCCCCACGGGAATGCCTTGCGTCTTGGCCCATTTGATGAAGTCGGCAACGATCAGGAAGTAGCCGGGAAAGCCCATCCGGGTGATGATCCCGATCTCGAAATCGAGCCGCTCGAAATATGTCGCGCGCTCCTCGTCCGTCAGCTCGTCATATCTGGCGAGCCGCGCTTCGAGGCCCGCTTTGGCGTCCTCGGCCAGCATCCGCGCCTCGCCCTCCTGATCGCCGGCGAGGCTGGGCAGGATCGGCGCACGCTTGGGCGGCGCATAGGCGCAGCGCTGAGCGATCACGAGTGTGTTGGCGGTCGCCTCCGGCAGGTCGGCGAACAGTTCGGCCATCATCGGCGCCGACTTTACGAAGGCCTGTTCGTTGGTGCGCGGGCGATCGGCACTATCTATCTGGCTGGAGCTGGCGATGCACAGCATGGCATCGTGTGCGCTGGCCATATGCGGCTCGGCAAAATTGGCCGGGTTGGTCGCGACCAGCGGCAGGTCTTTGGCATAGGCGAGGTCGATCAGCGCAGCTTCGGCGGCCTCCTCGACCGCGTTCCCGCGCCGCGCCAGTTCAACATAGAAGCGCCTCGGAAACAGCGCCGCAAGGCGATCCGCCAACGCCTCAGCCTTGGCCGCCTTGCTATCGGCCAGTAGCCGCGTCACCGCGCCCTCGGCGCCCCCCGACAGCGCGATCAACCCGTCCGTACGACCGTCGAGGTCGGCCATCATGACATGCGGCTCACGCTCCAGCGGGCGGTCGAGATGGGCGCGGCTGACGAGATGGCACAGGTTGAGCCAACCAGCCTCTTCCTGCACCAGCAGCGGCAGGTAATCGACCACCTCGCTGTCATCGCGCGCCACGCCCAGCAGCGCACCCACGATCGGCTGCACGCCCTCGCCCGCACAGGCCGCGGCAAAGGCGGTCGAACCATACAGACCATTGCGGTCGGCCATGGCGATGGCGGGAAAGCCGCGTTCCTTGGCCAGCTTGGCAATGGCCTTGGGATCGATCGCGCCTTCGAGCATCGAATAGCTCGACAGGACGCGCAGGGGAACGAAGGGAGCGAAGGCCATCTGCCCAACCTAGGCATTGCGCGGCCAAGGGCAATTCGCTGCCGCCCTTATGAACAACTATTGGGCGTCACCGTCCGCTTTCGCCGCCGTGATCTTGCGGCGCGTGTCGCGAATGGTCGAAACCGCGCCGTAGATCACCAACACCCCCAGGAAGGCCCAGACCCAGAGCGGGATGTTGCGCCCGGCTATCGCGAGGTAGAGATAGGCGGAGACGAAGCACAGTCCCGCGCACATGGCCGGAACAACGGTTGAGCGACCCGCGCGCGCCCGCTTCACCAGCCACCCGATCGAGGCGAAAAAGAACGGGATCGCACCGACATAGATCGCGCCGAAGATCCACGGGTTGACGCCGTAATTGGCCCCCAGCGAGAGGAACCATTCGGTGAAGGCGTCGATCATTGAGCGGATCAGCCGGGGAAGTCGGGACGCGCGACCAGTTGCATGATCTCGGCGGCGCTATACGCGCGGTCGCCGGCCTTCTGCACCTGATACTCGCCACGTTCGTCCTCGGGCATCAGGCTGACCAGCTTGGCCATCTCGGCGAACGTCCCACGGTGCAGGCCCTTCATCGCATCCAGCAGGCCCTGACCGTCATCCCTGCGGTGGACCGAGGCGGCATCGTCCCAGTCGATCTTGCCATCGTAAGTGCCTTCGCCGCCAAAGGTGCCGGGATGGTCGGTCATGCTGTACTCCTCGAAATGAGTTGGCCCTAGACGAGCCGTCCATCCTGCAGCCGTACAACGCGGTCCATCCGCTCTGCAAGGCGCTCGTTATGGGTGGCGACCAGCGCCGCACTGCCCTGCCCGCGCACCAGTTCGAGGAACTGCGCCAGCACCTTTTCGGAAGTGCTCTCGTCCAGATTGCCGGTCGGCTCGTCCGCCAGCACCAGCAGCGGCCGGTTGATGAGCGCACGGGCCACGGCGACGCGCTGCTGCTCGCCGCCCGACAGCTTGCTCGGCCGGTGGTCGAGCCGGTGGCCGAGCCCCAGCTTTTCGAGCATCTGCCCGGCCCGCACCACCGCCTCGGCACGGCTCACGCCATAGAGCAGTTGCGGGATCACCACGTTTTCGCATGCGGTGAAGTCGGGCAGGAGGTGGTGGAACTGGTATATGAACCCCAGATGCTCGCGCCTGAGCCGCGTGCGCCCGGCGGAATCGAGATCGGCGACGGGCTCGCCCGCCAGCTCGATCGAGCCCGAAAAGCCCCCCTCAAGCAGCCCCACGGCCTGCAGCATGGTCGACTTGCCCGAGCCGGAGGGGCCGAGCAGTGCGACGATCTCGCCAGGCTGGATCGCGAGGCTCACCCCGCGCAGGACGTCGATGGTGACGCCGCCCTGCTCGAAACTGCGCGACAGGTCGGTCAGCTCGATCACCGGCTCACTCATAGCGCAGCACCTCGACCGGGTCGGTATTGGCGGCGCGCCAGGCCGGATAGAGCGTGGCGAGGAAAGACAGACCCATCGCCATGCCCGCAATCGCCATGATCTCGACCGGATCGGTGCGCGATGGCAGCTCGGTCAGGAAGCGTATCTGTGGGTCCCACAGGTTCTGCCCGGTCATCGCCTCGATCCCCTTGACGATCGACTGGCGGAAGAAGAGCACGGTGAAGCCAAGCCCAAGGCCCGCCAGCGTGCCGATGGCGCCGACGATGGACCCGGCGGTCACGAAAATCTTCAGCAGGCTCTTTCGAGTCGCGCCCATGGTCCGCATGATCGCGATATCGCGGGTCTTGCTCCGCACCAGCATGACCAGCGAGGAGAGGATGTTGAACGCCGCGACCAGCACGATGATCGACAGCGCGAAAGCCATCGCGACCCGCTCGACCTGCAACGCCTCGAACAGGCTGGCATTCATGCTCTTCCAGTTGGTGACGACCGCGCGCCCGACCAGATTATTGGCGACCGGGGCCATGATCTCGTCCACCTGATCGGGATCGGCGGTGGTGACCTCGATCATGCCGATATTGTCGCCCATCAGCAGTAATTGCTGCGCGTTGGGGATCGGCATGACCACGAAGCGCTCGTCGAAATCGTAGATGCCCACCTCGAAGATCGCGGTGACCGTGTAGCCGACCTGCCGCGGCACGGTACCGAACGGGGTCGTGCGCCCCTGCGGATTGATGATCGTGATCGTGTCGCCCAGCCGCGCGCCGAGGTTGAGCGCCAGACGCGAACCGATCGCGACATTGCGCTCACCCGCTTGCAGGGTCGACAGGTCGCCCATGATCACGCTGGGACGCAAATCGTCGATATCGGGCTGGACATTGCCGCGCACCAGCACCGCCTCGGCCCGCCCGTTGAAACTGGCGAGCAGCGGCTGCTCGATCAGCGGCGAGGCCTTGAGCACGCCGGGCGTTTCCTCGACCTGCGCCAGCACATTCTCCCAGTCTTCCAGCTGGCCGCCATAGGCCTGCACGATGGCATGGCCATTGAGCCCGGTGATGCGGTCGAGCAGCTCGGCGCGAAAGCCGTTCATCACGCTCATCACGATCACCAGCATCGCGACTGACAGCATCACGACGGTGATCGAGATGCCCGCTACCAGCGCAATCACCGCCTCGCTGCGGCCCGGCAGCATGTAGCGCTTGGCGATCGTCCATTCGAAAGGGGAAAGGATCAAGGGAGGGCGTTTCTGTGGTTCGAGCCGGATGGAGCGGCGGGTTTAGGTAGCCGGTCGGGGGCAGGCAATGGGAAAACCGAAATATCCGTTGTCTGTTCCTGTGATTGGCGCGGCGGAAATTAACGACAGCGAAACCATAGTCGATAACGAGGTTTCGACCATATCGCGCCAAACAGGCTCCCTATGGGCATCGCACCGCTTCCCGAAGAGCCAATCCCCGACGAAACCGGGTACTCGCCGCTCGCGCAAAAAAAGCCGCGCGAAAGCGAAGGCTATGAGGCGTTCGAGGAAGAGCTCGAAGGCGACGAGGGCCCCTATGGCAGCCTCGTCATGCTGCGGCCCAAGACCTTCAAGAAGAAGCCCGTCCTCACCGTCGACCCGGACGAGCTGGAAAAGGCCTATCAAGCGTTCGACCTGTGTGGCGCACAGATCATGGAAGGCGGCGACGTCGCAGCGCCGCGCCCCGGCACCAATTTCCTCGGCCTTGCCCCGATCGAGGATGGCGAGGAAGCGATCGAGAGCGACGACGATGTGGTCGCCGACGACGATCTCGATGCGTTGCTGCAGGATGCGCTGCATGCCGAGGACGAGGTTGAAGCGGTCGAAACACCCGGCGACGCCACCTCCTTCGCTACGTCCGAGCTCCCGCCTGAATTCCCGGTCACGCCTGTCGAACCGACTTTCGATACGGGTGCGACCGAGCCACCCGCCGGGCCCGAATTGCCCGCTGCCGGGCCGGAAGCGCATTACGACGCGCCGATCCAAGCCGAACCCGAGGCGCAGCAGCCCGCGCCGCCCGAAGAGGCGGAGCCTGCGCGCCCCTCTTTCTCGCTCCCCGAATTCAGCAGCGAACCCGAGCAGGACCACGACGAGACGCCGCATGGCGATGGCTGGCGGCTGGTTCCGCCCGAGCAGGAGCCGAGCGACCAGCTTCCGCCCGAACCTTTCTCCGCCGATCCGGAGCCGGCTCTCGACGCCCCCGCCTCGTACGACGAACCTTCCGCAGCCGACTCCTACGGGCATGATGGCTTTGCCGAAGAGCCAACCTACGAGGAACCGGCCCATGACGAGCCGGTCCCCCAAGGGAGCAGCTACGGCACCACGACCTATTACGAGGACGAGGAAGAGGTCTTCGATCCCTTCGCCGCGCCCGCCGCGCCTCGCCTTGCCCAGGTGCAGGAAACCGGCACCCGCTCGCAATTGCGCGCCCGTCTGTTGCGCGAAGAGCAGCAAGCCGCGGAAGAGAAGCGGGCCAGCGGATTCTCGCTGTTCGGCTGGCTGCGTAGGTTATTTGGCTAGAGCATTCGGCACCGGCCCGCTCCCACGCAGGTGGAAAAGCCGCTTAGCCACCCCGCAACAGCGCGACACCCCAGTCCCGTTCGAGCAGATAGAGCAAGGTCCGCGCCGCCTCGCCGCGCGCGCCGCTAAGGCTGGTCCCATCACCGCCGGAGTGTTCGACCAGCAGCCGCGCATCGTCATTGGCAACCTCCTGCCAGCGGCTGACGTCCTCGAAGGTCGCGACATTGAAAGCGCTATCGCCCGACTGGCGCGTGCCGAGCAATTCGCCGCCGCCGCGCATCTCCAGATCCTCTTCGGCCAGCCGGAACCCGTCCTGCGTCTCGCGCATCAACGTCAGTCGCTTCTTGCCCACTTCGGACAATTCCTCGCCGCGCAGGAGTATGCAGGTCGACTTCTCGGCGCCGCGCCCCACGCGTCCGCGCAGCTGGTGTAGCTGGGCGAGGCCGAAGCGCTCGGCCTGCTCGATCACCATCAACGTGGCCGCGGGCACGTCGACCCCGACTTCGATCACCGTCGTCGCGACCAGCAGCTTCGCCTCGCCGCTGGCGAAGCGGGCCATCTCGGCGTCCTTGACCCCTGGCGGAAGCTGGCCGTGAACGAGGGCCACAGCGGCACCGAACCGCTCCTTAAGCGCGGCATGGCGGGCCTCAGCTGCCGCGAGGTCGGCCACCTCGCTGTCACGCACCATCGGACACACCCAATAGGCCTGTTGGCCGCCGTCGATATGGCGCCCCACCGCCGCCGCGACATCGTCCATCCGCTCGACCGAGACCACGCGCGTATCGATCGGCTGGCGACCGGGCGGCATCTCGTCGAGGCGACTGACGTCCATCTCGCCATATTCGGCGAGGACGAGGGTGCGCGGGATCGGCGTTGCGGTCATCGCCAGCGTATGCGGCGTGCGCCTGCCCTTCTGCGTCAGCAGCAGCCGCTGGTTGACGCCAAAGCGATGCTGCTCGTCGATCACGACGAGGCCGAGATTGCGGTACTGCACCGCCTCCTGAAAGATCGCGTGCGTGCCAACGACCATGGCGATGCTGCCATCGAGCAGGCCCATCAGGATGCTCTCGCGCGCCTTGCCCTTGTCGCGGCCCGTCAGCAGCGCGATCTCCACCCCCGTTGGCCGGGCCATCGCCCGTAGGGTCTCGAAGTGCTGGCGGGCGAGGATCTCCGTCGGCGCGAGCAGCGCGGCTTGCGTGCCCGCCTCGACCGCGGCCAGCATCGCCAGCAGCGCGACCACCGTCTTGCCCGCACCGACATCGCCCTGCAGCAGGCGCAGCATCGGCACCTCCTGCGCCATGTCGCCGCGAATTTCCTCAACCGAGCGCGCTTGCGCCCCAGTCAGCGGAAAGGGCAGTTCGAGCTTGCCGGTCAGGCTCCCGTCGCCCTGCAGGCTCTGCCCCTTGCGGCGGCGATTGCTCGCGCGCACCAGCATCAGTGCCAGCGCATTGGCGAACAGTTCGTCATAGGCGAGGCGTTCACGCGCCTTGGTGTCTTCCCCGGCATGGACCCGCTCCAACGCATCCGCCCAGCCCGGCCATTGCTCGCGCGCCAGCAATGCCGGGTCGATCCATTCCGCAAGTTCTGGTCGGCGGCCCAGCGCCTGTTGAGCAAGCGAGGCCATGCGCGGCTGCGTCAGCCCCTCGGACAGGCGATAGACCGGCTCGCACAAGCGGCCCGTCAGCGCCGCACTGTCCTCCACCACATGGTCGGGATGGACGATCTGGAGCATCTGCCCATATTGGTCGAGCCTACCCGCCACCCAGCGCTTCGCCCCCAGCGGCAGGTCTTTCTTCGCGCCGTATCCGGCCTTCCCGAAATAGGTGAGCGCGCAGATATTGCCCTTCTCGTCCTGCGCCAGCACCCGCATGGGCGCACGGCGCGTGGGCGCGGCGCGATGCTCGGTCACGGTCAGCGCGACCACGATGTCCTCGCCCAGCTGCGCCTCGTCGAGATCGGCGACCGCGCGGCGCGCAACGAACCGCTCGGGCAGGTGGAACAGCAGGTCGCGCACCCGCTCCAGCCCGAGCCTTTCGAGCGGCTTCTTCAGCTTCGGCCCGACGCCGTCGAGCGTTGCCACTTCGGCAAACAGGGGATTGAGCACTTCGGGCCGCATGGCAGGGGTCTAGCGCAAGGGACAAGCAGGCGGTAGGAGCGCTGCCAATGTCGTCCCCATCCCTCCACACCCGCCTTTCGCGCGCCCGCTTTCGCGCCTGGCATCGCGGCACGCGCGAGGCCGACTACATGATCGGCGGCTTTTTCGACGCCGGGCACGCCACCTGGGAGGAGAGCGAACTCGCCTGGTTCGAGGCGCTGCTCGACCATGACGATGTCGATATCATGGCCTGGGCGCTGGGAACGGCCCCCGCACCCCCCGCATTCGCAGGGCCGATGCTCGAACGCTTGCGCAAGCTCGACTATGTTCGCATCTAACGCACGCCTGCCCTGACCCGAACGCCCCGCCCAAGCCCACCATGACCGACATTTCCCGCATCCTCGATGCCGATACGCCGCTGACGCTGTCCTCCGTCGTGCGCGGGGCACAGCCGCTGGTGCTGGCCGACCTCGCCCGCGCCAGCAAGGGCCGGGCGGTGTTCATCGCGCCGGACGAGCAAGCGATGCGCGCGGTCACCGATGCCGCGCATTTCTTCGCGCCCGAGCTGGAGGTGATCGAGTTTCCCGCCTGGGACTGCCTCCCCTATGACCGCGCCAGCCCGGCCATGTCGGTCAGCGCGCGGCGGATGGCGGCGCTCCACGCGCTGCAATCCGGCAAACATGGCCAGCAATTGCTGGTCACCACGATCAACGCCGTGCTCCAGCGTGTGCCCACCCCTTTCCGCATTCGCGAATCGGTGCGCGAGCTGAAACCGGGCGCGACCATCGGGCATGACAGCCTGATCGCCCTGCTCCGCCTGCAAGGCTACACACGCACCGACACCGTGATCGACGCGGGCGAGTTCGCGGTGCGCGGCGCCATCTTCGACATCCACCCTTCGGGCCTCGAAGGGGGCCTCCGGCTCGACTTCTTCGGCGACGAGCTGGAGAGCCTGCGCGAGTTCGACACCTCGACCCAGCGCACCACCAGGGTGGTCGACTCGCATCTGTTGCTGCCCGCGAGCGAGGCGCTGCTCGACGAGGACAGCATCAAGCGCTTCCGCAGCCGCTATCGCGAGCTGTTCGGCGCGGTCGCCACGCAGGACCCGCTCTACCAGGCGGTCAGCGACGGGCGGCGGCTGGCGGGGATGGAGCACTGGCTGCCGCTGTTCGAGGACAAGATGGCGACCCTGTTCGACCATCTCGACGCGAAGGATCTCGTCGTCATCGAAACTGGCGCACTGCAGACCGCCGAGGAACGCTTCGCCGACATTGCCGACTATCACCGCCAGCGCACCGACACGACCGGGCCCAAAGGCGCGGCGGCAGCGGGATCGTACCGGCCGCTCCCGACCGACGCGCTCTATCTGGAGCGCGGCGAACTCGATGCGGCGATGACCGCGCATACGATCCACAAGAGCTCGATCTTTGCCGAGCCGGATAGCGCCACCACGGTCGATTTCGGCTTCAAATCGGCGCGCGATTTCACGCCTGAACGCGCGCGCGGCGACAATGTCTACGAGGCGCTTGCGAGCCATTTCGGCGCGCTCGCCAATCGCGGCAAACGCCCGCTGCTGGCCGCCTATTCCACCGGCTCACGCAGCCGCATCGCCTCCATTCTCGGTGAGGCGGGACTCGACATGGCGCTGGCGGATAACTGGCAGGAAGCGCTCGGCCTGTCCGCGCCCAAGGCGGCCGGCAAGGCGAAACCCGTCGCCATGGTTCTGCCGCTCGACAGCGGCTTTGCCAGCGATGTCTTCGAACTTGTCACCGAGCAGGATCTGCTGGGCGACCGGCTCGTCCGGCGGCGCAAGAAGAAGAAGGATTCCGACGCCTTCCTCGCCGAATTGCAGGCGCTCAGGAAAGGCGACCTCGTCGTCCATCTCGACCACGGCATCGGCAAATATATCGGCCTCGAACCCATCGCCGTGGGCAAGAGCCGCCACGATTGCGTCGCGCTCGAATATGCGGGCGGCGACAAGCTCTACATCCCGGTCGAGAACCTCGATGTCCTCTCGCGCCATGGCAGCAGCGAGGAAGGTGCGGTGCTCGACCGGCTGGGTGGCGAGGCATGGCAGCGACGGCGCGCTAAGCTGAAAGAGCGCATCCAGGCGATCGCTGGCGAGCTTATGGCGACCGCCGCCGCGCGGGCCCTTCGCAAAGCGCCGGTACTCGAAGCCGAGGAAGCCAGCTACAACCAGTTCGTCGACCGCTTCCCGTGGGAAGAGACCGACGATCAGGACGCCGCCATCGACGACGTGCTGAAGGACCTTGGCGAGGGCAAGCCGATGGACCGGCTGGTGTGCGGCGATGTCGGCTTCGGCAAGACCGAGGTCGCACTGCGCGCCGCCTTCGTTGCCGCCATGGCCGGGCAGCAGGTGGCCGTGGTCGCCCCGACTACGCTGCTCGCGCGGCAGCATTTTCAGGGCTTCGTCGAGCGCTTTTCCGGCTTTCCGCTCAAGATCGGGCGGCTCTCGCGCCTCGTGCCCGCCGCCGAAATGAAGGCCACGCGCGAGGGGCTGACCGATGGCACGGTCGATATCATCATCGGCACCCATGCGATCCTGTCCAAGAACACCAAGTTCAAGGATCTCGGCCTCGTCATCGTCGATGAGGAGCAGCGCTTCGGCGTCAACCACAAGGAGAAGCTCAAGCAGCTTCGCACCGACGTGCATGTCCTGACGCTGACCGCCACGCCGATCCCGCGCACGTTGCAGATGGCAATGTCGGGCCTGCGCGAACTCTCCACCATCCAGACCCCGCCCGTCGACCGGCTCGCGGTGCGGACCTATGTGATGGAGTGGGACGACATGGTGATGCGCGAGGCCTTGCTGCGCGAGCATCATCGCGGCGGGCAGAGCTTCATCGTCGTGCCGCGCATCTCCGACATGGAACCGCTCGCCGAGTGGCTGCACGAGCATGTGCCCGAGGTGAAGGTCGTCACCGCGCACGGCCAGATGGCGGCGGGCGAAGTGGAAGAGCGGATGAGCGCCTTCTACGAGAAGAAATACGAGGTGCTGCTCTCGACCACTATCGTGGAAAGCGGGCTCGACATCCCCAGCGCCAACACGATAATCATTCACCGTGCCGACCGCTTCGGCCTCGCCCAGCTTTACCAGCTGCGCGGCCGCGTCGGACGCGGCAAGATCCGCGCCTATGCCTATCTGACGACCGAGAAAAACGTCGCGCTGTCGGAAGTCGCCGAAAAGCGGCTGAAGGTGCTCGGCGACCTCGATTCGCTGGGCGCCGGATTTCAGCTCGCCAGCCACGACCTCGACATTCGCGGCGCGGGCAATCTGGTCGGCGACGAGCAGTCAGGTCATATCCGCGAGGTTGGCTTCGAACTCTACCAGTCGATGCTGGAGGACGCGATCCTCGCCGCCAAGGCGGGCGATGCCGGGCTGGCCGCGGATCGCAGCGGGCTATCGCCGCAGATCACCGTCGATGCGCCGATCATGATTCCCGAGGACTATGTCCCCGACCTCGCCGTCCGCATGGCACTCTATCGCCGCCTGAACGAGGCGAAGGACAAGGCAGAGGTCGAGGGGCTCGCCGCCGAGATGATCGACCGCTTCGGCGAACTGCCCGCGCCGACGAAAAACCTCATCCGCCTGATCGAGATCAAGCATCAGGCGATCGCCGCCAATATTGCCAAGATCGATGTCGGTGCGCGCGGGACGCTGGTCAGCTTCCACCAGGACGACTTCCCCGACCCGGCAGGGCTGATCGCCTATGTCGAGCGGCTGCAGGATACCGCCAAGCTGCGCCCCGACATGAAGCTGGTCATCAACCGCGCCTGGGGCGATCCGCAAAGCCGCCTCAACGGGTTGTTCCAGCTGACCAAGGGTCTGTCGGCCATCGTCCGGAAAGCGCAGAAAAAGCGCTAGCGATCAGCCTGCGATAGCGCGCGCAAGGAAATCCGCTTCCGCGAGCGGCCCTGCCCCATAGAATCCCTGCCAAGCCGTGCAGCCCTCGGCGATAACGAGGTCGCGCTGCGCCTTGCTCTCGACCCCTTCAGCCACCACGGCAAGGTTGAGCGCGCGGGCCATGGCGACAATCGCACGCAGGATTTCGAGATCGCGCGTGTCCTCGCCTACCCCGGCAATCATCGAGCGATCGAGCTTCAGGCAATCGACCGGCAGCTTTTTCAGGTAACCGAAATTGCAGAAACCTGCGCCGAAATCGTCGAGCGCCACACCGATGCCCAGTGCGCGAATCCGCTTCAGCCGGGCTGCCGGATTGGCCAGATCGCGCATCACGGCCTGCTCGGTGATCTCCAGCGTCAGCCGCTCAGGGTCGCAGCCAGTCTGCTCAAGCAGTTCGGTCAGTGAGGCGACAAAGTCATCGCGGCCAAGGTCCTGCGGGGTGGCGTTGAACGACAGGCGCAGGCCCTCCGGCCAGCACGCCGCAGTATTGAAGGCTATGGCGCGCAAGTGATCGCCCAGTTGTTGCGCCTGTCCGGTGGCCTCGGCCAGTGCGAACAGCGCCTCCCCGGCCATGCTTTGCTCGCCATCATTGGCCGCCGCATCGGTGCTGCGTTCCCAACGGGCAAGCGCCTCCGCGCCGACAATTGTGCCGTCGAGCGCATATTGCGGCTGGTAAAGCAGGCGGATGTCACCGTTCTCCATCGCCTGAGCCAGCGCCATCGCACTGCCCTCCAGCTCTGGGTTGCGGCGATCGTCCGTGAGGCGGCGATCAATCATCTTATGCGACTCTTCTTTCATTGGCAGTCCCTTGGCCCGCCCGGCAGCGCAGGTCATGCGCCGCGTTGCGCGCGTTGCAAATCGAGACGCTGCTCCATAGGTTGTGCGTGAGGGTCCCCGGCTGGGGGTAAGGAGAACAATATGGAACTGGCTGGATCGGTGAAGGTGGCCCAGAAGCTGGCCCTCGTGCCCGGAACGAGCGAACGGGCGCTTGAAGCCGCGCATGCGATCCGCGATAGCCATGACTGGGTGCCGTTGGATGAGGCCGATGTCGCGATCGTGTTGGGCGGCGACGGCACCATGCTCGACACGCTCCACGCGATGATCGACGCCGGACGCACGATCCCCGCCTACGGCCTGAACCTCGGCACCGTCGGCTTCCTGATGAATCGGTACGAGAAGCGCCTCGACCTTACCCGGCGACTGTCGCGGGCCAAGCCGGTCGCCGTCTCGCCCTTGCTGATGGATGCGCGCACCAGCAACGGCAGAAGCTGCAAAAGCTATGCGATCAACGAGGTCAGCCTGCTGCGTGAAACGCGCCAGACCGCCAAGATCGAGATTTCGGTGAATGACCGCGTACGCGTGGCCGAACTCGCCTGCGACGGCGTGTTGCTGGCGACGCCGGTTGGCTCGACCGCCTACAACTACTCTGCCAGCGGGCCGATCCTGCCGCTCGATTCGAAGGTGCT
>CAYOSE010000074.1:0-12932 GCA_964406535.1 uncultured Sphingomonadaceae bacterium | reverse complement strand
CTGCTTCATGCCCAGGCTGATGCGCTCCTTGTCGATATCGACATCGAGCACGACCGCGTTGACCTCTTCACCCTTGCGGTGCAGCGCCAGCGCGTCCTCGCCCGAAATGCCCCAGGCGATGTCGGACATGTGGACCATGCCGTCGACGTCGCCGGGCAGGCCGATGAACAGGCCGAACTCGGTCGCGTTCTTGACTTCGCCCGACACGGTCGAGCCGATCGGATGCGCCTCGGCGAATTCCTCCCACGGATTACGCTGGGCCTGCTTGAGGCCGAGCGAAATGCGGCGTTTCTCGGCATCGACTTCGAGCACCATGACCTCGACTTCCTGCGAGGTGGAGACGATCTTGCCGGGATGGACGTTCTTCTTGGTCCAGCTCATCTCGGACACGTGGACAAGGCCCTCGATGCCCGGTTCCAGCTCCACGAAGGCGCCATATTCGGTGATGTTGGTGACTTCGCCGGTGACCTTGGCACCGATCGGGTACTTGGCGCCGACGCCTTCCCACGGATCGCTTTCGAGCTGCTTCATGCCGAGGCTGATGCGCTGCGTTTCCGGGTTGATGCGGACGATCTGGACGGTCACGGTCTGGCCGATCTCGATCACCTCGGTCGGGTGGTTGACGCGCTTGTAGCTCATGTCGGTGACATGCAGCAGGCCGTCGATGCCGCCCAGGTCCACGAAGGCACCGTAATCGGTGATGTTCTTGACCACGCCGTCGATCACCTGGCCCTCGGCCAGCTTGTCGATCAGCTCGCTGCGCTGTTCGGCGCGGGTCTCTTCCAGGACGGCGCGGCGCGAGACGACGATATTGCCGCGGCGACGGTCCATCTTCAGGATCTGGAAGGGCTGCGGCATGTCCATCAGCGGGCCGACGTCACGCACCGGGCGGATATCGACCTGGCTGCCGGGCAGGAAGGCCACGGCGCCGTCGAGGTCGACAGTGAAGCCGCCCTTGACGCGGCCGAAGATGCGGCCTTCGACGCGCTTGCCTTCGCCGAATTCGTTTTCCAGCTTGTCCCACGCGGCTTCGCGGCGGGCGCGGTCGCGCGACAGCATCGCTTCGCCTTCGGCGTTCTCGACGCGGTCGACATAGACTTCGACCTCGGAGCCGACCGACAGACCGTGGTCGTCTTCGCCGCGGGCAAATTCCTTGAGGTTGACGCGGCCTTCGCTCTTGAGGCCGACATCGATGGTCGCCATGCCATTTTCGATGGCGGTGACGGTGCCCTTGACGACGCGGCCTTCGAAGCCGCCCTCGGCGCCGCCGAGCTGTTCGTCGAGGAGAGCCGCGAAATCGTCGCGGGTCGGGTTGGCAGTGCTAGCCATAAGGTTCCAGTATCCTGTCTTCGTTTTGCTACCGGCCACGGGTTTACCCCGGGTCTTGGTCCGTCTGTTCGCGACTATTCGCGAACCGTACGGGGGCAAGAGGCCGATCTCCGCGCGGGGCCGGATGCCGTCGCACGGGTTCCTTCAACCGGTAAAGTTGCTTGAACGGGCGCGCGCCTAGGCCAAAGGCGTACGAAAGGCAAGCGAAACCGGGTGTCGCCGGGGCGCTGCGAAAGCCGGCAAATCCTACAGGATCGAACACATGGAACACGGTCCTGGCACTGGAATCGGTGCGGGCTGGGAAGGGGCAGCGCATCGGGCGTGAATGATGCTGTGTGAGGTATGTAGGACAGGTCGGACGGCCCGGCACCATGCGTGGAGCCGGGCCGCCCGCGAAGTATCGCTGGCGAAGGGCCTCAGAGGCTCTTCGTGCTGAAGTACCAGTCGGTGTACTGGTAGCCCTCGTCCTTGCGCGTGCGGGCCGCTTCGGCGGTCTGTGGCGGCGGGACGATCACGTCCTCACCCGGCTGCCAGCCTTCCGGGGTCGCGATCTTGTTCGCGTCGCTCGTCTGCATGGCCTTGAGCAGGCGGACGAATTCGGAGATCGAGCGACCGTTCGACATCGGGTAGTGGACCATGGCGCGCAGGATGCCGTCTGGGTCGATGAAGAAGGTCGAGCGCACGGCCTGCGTGTCGGACGCGCCGGGATGGATCATGCCATAGGCGCTGGCCACTTCCATCGAGATATCCTCGATGATCGGGAAGGGAATCTGCACGCCGAAATTCTGCTCGATACTCTGCATCCAGGCGATGTGCGCGTAGTGCGAGTCGATCGACAGGCCGAGCAATTCGCAATTCATCGCGGCGAACTCCTCCGCATGGCGGGCGAAGCCCATGAACTCGGTGGTGCATACGGGGGTGAAGTCGGCCGGGTGCGAGAACAGGATCAGCCACTTGCCGCTGTAATCGGAAAGGGACTTGGTGCCCGACGTGGTCTTGGCCGTGAAATCGGGGGCCGGTTCGTTCAGGCGGGCGCCCTGCGGCGCGGCTTCGGTGGTTGCGGTATCGGTCATTCTCAGTCTCCATGTTGAGGATCGGGTCGTGCCCTGGGGGTCCCATGGAGATAGTATTACATTAGAGAATGCTAAAGTAATTAGTTCCGAACGGTGTGATCGGGCGTATCGATCAAAGGCTGATTTTCGCCTGCAATTGCCGATCATGCAGGTGTGTCAGCAAGGCGAGGGCACAAGCTGCACCGATCACGCACATCAGCATGTCCCATTGCGTATCCCACGGATCGCCCTGCGTGCCGAGAAACTCGTCCGCGCCCTGTCCCAGCGCCATGGCCGCGCCAAACTCGATCAGCTCGTACGTTGCGCTGACGGCAAGGCAGCAGGCCAGCACCAGCACCGTCAGCAGCCAGCCGCGCTTGAGGCCGCCGAGCCGCACCAGCAGCTCGCGCAGCACGATGGCGGGGACGAAGCCCTGCATGAAATGGCCGAAGCGGTCATAGGGATTGCGCTCGAGGTCGAGCCAGTCCTGCACCGCGAAACCTATCGGCACGCGGGCATAGGTGTAGGCCCCGCCGAGCATCAGCACGAGGCCATGCGCGCCGATCAGCACCAGCGCGAGCGAGGTCAGCGGGAACTTGCGGCGGGTGGCCCACAGGATGGGGAGTGCGATCAGCGCCGGGGCGACCTCCATCCACCAGGTCGCGCGGTCGTAAGGCTGCCAGCCGGAGGCGACGAGGCCTGCGAGCCAGAGGGCGGTCAGCGCCAGCAGCAGGGGCGAGGTGTCGCGTGCGCGCATGTCAGCCCGCGATCGCCTGTTCGACCGCGAGGATCGCGGCGGCGATGGCCTCCTCGCGGTCGAGACTGGACGTGTGGATCACGACAGCATCGGGCGCGGCCACCAGCGGCGCGTCCTTGCGGTTGATGTCGCGCGCGTCGCGGCGGCGCAGATCGTCCTCGATGGCGGCGAGCGAATGGTCCTCGCCGCGCTCGGTCATCTCCGTCCAGCGGCGCATGGCGCGCGCTTCGACGCTGGCGGTGACGAACAGCTTTACGTCGGCATCGGGCGCGATCACAGTGCCGATATCGCGGCCATCGAGCACCGCGCCGCCCGGCTGCGTAGCGAAGGCGCGCTGCCGTTCGAACAGCGCCTGCCGCACTTCGGGATAGACCGAGACGCGGCTCGCCAGCCCGCCGGTCGCCTCGCTGCGAAGTCCGGGCTCGTCGAGCAGACTGTCGGCGAAGTCGGTCGCCTTGAGGGCCGCTTGGGGGTCGTCAGGGTCCGCGCCGTTCGCTTGTACCTGCCAGCCCACCGCGCGGTAGAGCAGGCCGGTATCAAGATGCGGCAGGCCGAAATGCACAGCTAAGGCTTTCGCGATGGTGCCCTTGCCACTGGCGGTGGGGCCGTCGACGGCAATAATCATGGCTCGTCTCTCGACGGGAAGTCATCCCACGCGATTTTCTCGACATTTTTCTTGAACAGCTTCGCCTGCTGGGATGTCAGATGAGTTGTGTAGACACCATTCAACATCCATCTGTATCGTCGGCTCAGTTTGGCTTCGAGCATTACTCTCGCAAACACTTCGTCTGATGGGCTTCCAGCTTGCCATTCGCCGTTTGGATTTTCTGTAAAGGCGAGCAACAGGTCTTCGAGGGGACCAGCTGCCATCAGACCAAGAAAGTCAGGGTCGTCATAGGAGTTCAGTGCCAAAGCTACCAAGGCGAACATCAAATCGGTGTCTTGTCGCTCAAAAATGAGCCAATTGTCGAACTCACCCTCACGCCTCTCTGCTTCCTTCGGATCCGAACGCATTAGGTCGCCCCAAGCCTTGTGATCGTGCAGAGCCTTTAGCAGGTCTTTCACATCCGGCCTCGCCAGCGCTCGTTCCAGTTCACTGCTGAAGGCCTTCTTGCTCACAAGGTTTTCTTCCCGCGCGTCCGCCATGCCTTCACCAACCCATAGATCGCGATCGAGGCCCAGAAAAACTCCAGCACCAGGCTCGCGAGGTTGGTGTGGACCAGCAGCGAGATCGTCAACAGCGCCGCGCCCAACAGGTTGGTGCTGTGCTGGATGAAGGGGTTGGGCTGTTTTGAAGCCGTCTGGTAGGCATAGGCGGCGATGATGCAGGCCATGCCGGCAAAGCCGATATAATTGGCGAGATCGGAGGAGATCATTGTTTAGAACCATGATTGTCACCCTGAACTTGTTTCAGGGTCCATTCCTCCTCACGCACCAACCGGGCGGGCTGAAGTATGGATGCTGAACCAAGTTCAGCATGACGGGAGAAAAGGTGGCTCACGCTCCTGCCGCCTTATCGAGCAGCGCCTGAAAGGTTGGGAAGCTGGTGGCGATGGGGGCGGTATCGTCGACCGCCACGCCGCCAGCAGAGGCCAGCCCCGCCACCGCCATGCTCATCGCGATGCGGTGGTCGATATGCGTCACGACCGCAGCGCCCACGGGCGTGCCGGGCAGCGGATCGCCGCCAGTGCCGTGGATGGTGAGACCGTCCTCGTGTTCCTCGACCTGCACCCCCGCCAGCGTAAGCGCCTCGGCCATGGCGGTGAGGCGATCCGATTCCTTGACCCGCAATTCGTCGAGTCCGGTGGTGGTGGTGGTGCCGCTCGCCAGCGCAGCGGCGACGAACAGTACCGGGAACTCGTCGATCATGCTCGGGGCGAGGGCGGGGTCGACCGCGATGCCAGTCAGCGCCGAGTGGCGCACGCGCAAATCCGCGACCGGCTCGCCGCCGACCTCGCGCCGGTCCAGCTCCTCGATATGGCCACCCATGGCGCGCAGCACGTTGAACAGCCCCGCACGCGTCGGGTTGAGCCCGACATTCTCGACCACGAGATCGCTTCCGGGCACCAGCAGCGCGGCGACCACGAAGAAGGCGGCGGAGGAGGGGTCGCCCGGCACGACGATGTCCTGCGGTTTGAGGTCGGCCTCGCCATGCAGGGTGATGATCCGTTCACCGTCCTTCTCTTCCACCGACAGATCGGCACCGAAACCACGCAGCATCCGCTCCGAATGGTCGCGCGTCGGCACCGGCTCGATCACGGTGGTCGCCCCGGCGGTGTTGAGCCCCGCCAGCAGCACAGCGCTCTTCACCTGTGCGCTGGCGACGGGCAGGCGATAGGTGATGGGGATGGCGGGGGAGATGCCGCGCAGGGTGAGGGGCAATCTGCCGCCTTCGCTCGCCTCGAATTCGGCGCCGATCTGCGACAGCGGCTCGATCACCCGGCCCATCGGGCGTTTGGACAGGCTGGCATCGCCGACAAAGGTCGCGGTGATCGGATGGCTGGCGACGAGGCCCATCAGCAGCCGCGTCGAGGTGCCCGAATTGCCCATGTCGAGCGGCCCATCAGGTTGCAGTAATCCGCCGACGCCCACGCCATGGACCCGCCAGGTTCCGTCGCTCTCTCGCTCGACCGTCGCGCCCATCTGCCGCATCGCCTGCGCTGTGGCGAGCACGTCCTCGCCCTCCAGCAGGCCGGAAATGTGCGTCTCCCCCACGGCCAGCGCGCCAAGCATGATCGATCGGTGGCTGATCGACTTGTCGCCCGGCACGCGGATGCGCCCCGTCAGCGGGGCGGATGGGGCAAAGCGGCGCGGCTGCGCGGGGGAGGAAGCATGGCTGGTCACGGCGGCGGGCTTTTGACAGCGGCATGGCCCTGTGGCAAGGCGCGCGCCTTCGATTCCCGGCACGAACACAGCCTGCGAACTTCTCTGGATTTTTGTCCGGGATTTGGTCAGGGCCGGTTCGCAACGGATTCGCCAATTTTCCGCTCCGCCCGGCCCGGGCGCAGCAGCATCGAGGATATACCATGGTCAAGCCAGAATGGGGCACCAAGCGGACCTGCCCCAAATGCGGTGAGCGCTTCTACGACCTGGGGTCGGAAGACCCGGTCACCTGCATCGAATGCGGCAATGAATGGACGCCCGAGCCGGTCCTGAAGTCCAAGCAGCCGATTCCGTTCGAGGAAGAGGACAAGAAGAAGGACGAGGGCAAGGATTCCGATTCCGACCTGGCCGATGACGATCTGGAGGATATCGACGTCGATGACGACGACGATTCGCCCGACAATGACGTCGACCTGGGCGGTGACGACGATCTCGGCGTCGCCACCAGCGATGACGACAAGGAAGAAGATAATTGATGGCGCGCGCCCGCTGAACTTGATTGGCGGGCACCTGTCATTATCTCTTGCACAAGCGGCAGCCCCGCAATAAAGGGCTGCCTCCGCGCCGCCGCGAAGATGATTTGGGGCAGCGGGGAACGCACCTCCCAGGGTGCGGAACACAAGTGGAACGGGGCCTTAGCTCAGCTGGGAGAGCGCTACAATGGCATTGTAGAGGTCAGCGGTTCGATCCCGCTAGGCTCCACCATTTCATCGCCTTTCGGCCCATGGCGGGCTGCAAATGGCGGATTGCTGTGCTTCCGGTGCTCATGGACCTTTAGTCCATTCCGCTCCGGTTCTCGCACTCCACCATTTTCGCCTTCGCCTTGAACCGAAATCCGACGAAATGGTCCTTGAAATTGTCCTCGTCATTGCGAGGACCCCGGACTTGATCCGGGGGACGTGGCAATCCAGCCCCGTTGTTTCGGGTTGGAAGATCAAGTCGGTCCCGATCGGGATCGCACGCTGGCCGACGAGTTCTCGTCCGCCGGCGTTTTTCGCGTTTACCCCTGAGTTTCGCAGGGCGGCGCATGGTTTGGAGTTGAGACGCGCATGTTCGATACGCTGTCCGATCGGCTGAACGGTGTCTTCGATGCCCTGCGCGGGCGCGGGGCGCTAAGCGAGCAGGACGTGCGCGGCGCCATGCGCGAGGTGCGCGTCGCGCTGCTCGAAGCCGACGTGGCGCTGCCCGTTGCGCGCGACTTCATCAACCGCGTCACCGAAAAGGCAGTGGGCGCGGCGGTCCTCAAATCGGTCAAGCCGGGCCAGCAGGTCGTCAAGATCGTCAATGACGAACTGGTCGCGATGCTCGGCGGCGAGGATGCCGGCGGCGAAGGTATCCCGCTCAACCTCGATGTCCGCCCGCCCGCCGTGGTGATGATGGTCGGCCTGCAGGGGTCGGGCAAGACCACCAGCACTGCCAAGATCGCCAAGCTGCTCAAGGACAAGCAGGGCAAGAAGCCGCTGATGGCCTCGCTCGACGTCAACCGTCCGGCGGCGCAGGAACAGCTCGCCGTGCTCGGCCAGCAGGCCGGTGTCGCCACGCTGCCGATCGTGCCCGGCCAGCAGCCGGTCGATATCGCACGGCGCGCGCTTGAGAGCGCGAAACTGCAGAATTCCGACGTGCTGCTGCTCGATACGGCGGGCCGCCTGCATGTCGATGAAGCGCTGATGGCCGAGATGAAGGCCGTCGCCGGTGTCGCGGGCCCCGCAGAAGTGCTGCTGGTGGTCGACAGCCTCACCGGCCAGGACGCGGTCAATGTCGCGCAGAGCTTCTCGGACGAGGTGCCGCTGACCGGTGTCGTGCTGACCCGCATGGACGGCGATGCGCGTGGCGGTGCGGCGCTGTCGATGCGTGCGGTCACCGGCAAGCCGATCAAGTTTGTCGGTACCGGCGAGAAGCTCGACGCGATCGAGCGCTTCCACCCGGCGCGCGTCGCCGACCGCATCCTCGGCATGGGCGACGTTGTCTCGCTGGTCGAAAAGGCCGCCGAGACGATCGACAAGGAAGAGGCGGACAAGCTCGCCGAGCGCATGCTCAAGGGCAAGTTCGACATGAACGACCTGCGGATGCAGCTCTCCCAGATGCAGAAGATGGGCGGGTTGGGCATGCTGGCGGGCATGATGCCCGGCATGAAGAAGGCCAAGCAGGCGATGGCCGCCAGCGGCATGGACGACAAGGTGCTGGTCCATATGGACGCGATCATCGGCTCGATGACGCCCAAGGAGCGCGCGCGGCCCGAGCTGCTCAACGCCAAGCGGAAAAAGCGCGTCGCGGCGGGCTCGGGAACCTCGGTGCAGGAGGTCAACAAGATCCTCAAGATGCACCAGGAAATGGGCCGCGCGATGAAGCAGATCAAGAAGATGGGCGGCCTGAAGGGCCTCGGCGCGTTGCTTGGCGGTGGCGGCGGTATGGGCGGCATGCCCGGCGGTGGCGGGATGCCCGGCCTGCCCGGCGGCATGGGTGGCCTTGGCGGTGGCGGGGCTGGTGGCCTGCCGCCCGACCTGCAGAACCTGCTCAACAAGAAATAGTTTTTCGATTTATCAGTTATTTGATTTGGAAAGGTGACACATAATGGCAATTGCACTCAGGCTTTCGCGCGGTGGCGCCAAGAAGCGCCCCTATTACCGCATCGTGGCGGCGGACAGCCGTTCACCCCGTGACGGCAAGTATCTGGAGCAGATCGGCACCTACAACCCTATGCTGCCCAAGGATTCGGCTGAGCGCGTGAAGCTCGACGAGGACCGTGCGCGTTACTGGCTGGGCGTCGGCGCGCAGCCGTCGGACCGCGTCCTGCGCTTCCTCGACGCCGCCGGCATCAAGGAGCGCGCCGCACGCAACAACCCGAAGAAGGGTGAGCCGGGCGAAGCCGCCAAGGAACGCGCCGAGGAAAAGGCCGCCAAGCTCGCTGAAGCCGAGGAAGCCGCCAAGGCCGCCGAGGAAGAGGCCCAGAACGCGGCAGAGCCTGCTGCCGAAGCTCCGGCTGAGGAAGCAGCGCCCGCCGAGGAAGCTGCCGCCGAAGCGCCTGCTGAGGAAGCGGCTGCCGAGGAAGCTCCGGCTGAAGAAGAGAAGGCCGAGGACTGATTTCCTTGGTGCAGGACAAGCCCGTCACGCCAAAACCAGTAACTTTGGCGGCCATTACCGGCGCGCATGGTGTGACGGGCGAAGTCCGCCTGAAGCTGTTCGGCGAGGGCATTCCCTCGCTGAAAGCGCACAAGGCCTTCAATGACGGCGCTTTGACGCTGAAGAAGGTCCGCGACGACAACAAGGGCGGGGCCATCGCCCGCTTCGCCGAATGCACCGACCGCAACGCTGCGGAAAAGCTGCGCGGCACCGTGCTGACCGTCCCGCGCGCGGCGCTGCCGCCGCTCGAACCCGGCGAATATTACTACACCGACCTCATCGGTCTTGCCGCCGTGACGCCAGCGGGCGACGTGCTCGGCACGGTGGTCAATGTCGAGAATTACGGCGCGGGCGACGTGATCGAGATCGAGCGGCTCTCCGCCGATGGCAAGCCGGGCCAAAGGGCGGGAAAGCGATTCCTGGTGCCGATGCGGCCCGAAGCGGTTCCCGAATGGGACGATAAGTCCCTGCAAATCCACCCGGATTATGTTGAGAGTTGAGCAGTCCGTCACCACGCGTTAACCTCGCCTCAAACAGGGGTCGGGGGACTGGATGGAATTTCTCGAAACATTGGTTTCGCTGAGTGGCGGTGTGGCCTTGCTCGCCGCGCTGGCCGGGGGTCTTACACTCGTGTTCGAGCGGTTGCTGCCACACTGGAGCCGCAAACGGCGCAAGCTATGGGCGGCTGCTGCCGCCGTCATCGCGCCCATGGCCTTCGTGTTCGTCGCCTATGTACGCGACAACGGCCCGGTCGACACCGCGCCCTTCGTTATCGGCCTGTTTGCCCTGACCGCGATCACGCTGTTCCTCGGCCTGCTGATCTGCCTGCCCGCTGCGTGGTTCGTCGACCGGCGATTGGGTGAGGCCAGGCCCTTTGCGCTGGAGCGCGACGACGAACCCGAGCTGATGCCGGTCGACCGTCGGATCGTTTAGCCCGGCGATGGATGAGGCGCTCTGGTCGCGGCTTGCAGCGCATGAGATCGGCCCCGCCGACGCCAGGCTGACCTTTGCCGCGCGGCTGGCGCGCGAAAACCGCTGGAGCGAGGACTACACGCTGCGTGTCATCGGCGAGTACAAGCGCTTCTGCTATCTTGCCGTCACCGCCGAACATCCGGTCACACCGTCCGACCAGATCGACCAGGCCTGGCACCTGCACCTCACCTATAGCCGCGACTATTGGCAGACTTTCTGTCCCGAGGTGCTGGGGCGCGACCTGCATCACGGTCCGACCACCGGCAGCGAGGCGGATCGGGCGCGCTACTTCGAAGACTACGCGCAGACACTCAAATCCTACGAGGCGCTGTGGGGGACGCCTCCTGCCGACATCTGGTCGCCCGCCGCCGAGCGGTTCGGTCGCCAGACGCGTGCCTTCCGCGTGTTTCCCGACCGGGTAATCTTTCTGAAGGACCGCGGGGGTATAGCGAGCTTCATCTTCATGATGGTCGTCTTGCTTGGATTGGGTTTCGCCTTGGGAAAGCTGTTGTGAACGGAGCCAATCCCCTCGACTGGACGGCAACGCCGTTCCTGATCCTGTATGGTGTGCTTTACCTCGCGGCGATCCTCACCGGCTATGCGATTGCCGAGTGGCTGCGGCCTGCGGGCAACAACACAATCGTCATGGACGAGGACGAACTGGCCTATCTCTCCAAGGGGCATGACCGGCTGGCGGAAACGGTGGTCTCGCGGCTGATGGCGCGCGGGGCGATGCAGGCCGAGGGCAGCAAGCTGGTGGCGCTGCCCGGCCATGCGGGAAGTACGATGGCCGAACGTGAATTGCTGACCGGGGCCGAGCCGAAGCGCTGGCGCAAGGTCATGAGCGCGACTGCCGGTTTCGCCGGCGATATCGAGCGCAGGCTGGTCAATCGCGGGCTGATGATGGGGCAGGGCGAAGCACTGCAGATCGGCCTGTTCGCCGGCCTGCCACTCTTGTTCCTGCTCGCCCTGGGCTACTGGAAGTACGAGGTCGGCGTGGCCCGCGACAAGCCGGTCGGCTTCCTGATCGCCTTCATGATTATCACCGGCATCACCTTCCTCGCCCGCTGGTGGGGGACGAAGCGTCACACGCAGGCGGGCAAGGCGGCGGTCAAGGATGCCCGCGCCCGTTCCGGTCGGCTGCGGATGGCGCCCACCGGGCAGGAGACGGGCATGGCGGTGGCGCTGTTCGGCACCGGCGTGCTGGCGACCTCGCCGCTGGGCGATCTGCACCGCCTGCGCGCTTCCTCGGGCGATAGCGGCAGCGGTGGTGATGGCGACGGCGATGGTGGCTGTGGCGGCGGCTGCGGCGGTTGCGGGTGAGGGCGCGCGCATGATCGGGCTTGGTTTTGCCACCGCCTTTTGCGTCTTAGGAGGATCGCGATGGAGGTTTTGATCTATGCCTTGGTGACCGCGCTCTACTCGTCACTGGTGGCAACGGGTTTTGTCCTGATCCTGTTCCTGTGGTCGCCGAGGTTTGGGTGGCTTGCCAGGGGCATATGGAGCGTCATTCTGGCAGTCGTTTTTGCGGTTCTTTCGAGTGTACTGATGGGCGGCGAGGAATCGTACACGGATGATCTGAGTTATGCGCTTATCATGTATCTGGCGATGTTCGGGCTAGCGTTCCCGATAGCGATCTACCTTAGCTTCGCCGTCGACCGGAAATTCAATCAGCCGGCCCGTGAGTTCGAATGAGCCTCACCGGCACAGCCTGACACTCTGTCCGGAGACGTCTTCCGGACAGCAGGTCATCCACCTTGCCGGACACGCGCTCTTCCCAACAGCCCACATGCAGCGCTAGAGGCGGGGGCATGCTCTTCGAACTGCTTATCTTCGCTGCCACGATCCTGATGCCGCTCGCGATCGGTTTTGCCCTCGGCCATTTCCGGCCCGCGAGCCGCAATTTCCGCAATGCGCTGCTGGCGACGCTGCCCGTTTGCCTGCCGTTCTTCGCCTGGGCCCTGTGGATCGCCCTGACCGAGGATCTGAGCTGCACCACCGATCCTTGCGAAAACGTGATGCCGCTCTGGGCGATGGCCCTGTTCGCGATTGGCGTCCTGACCGGCGTGACCGGCTTTGGCGTTGGCCTGCTGGGCGATACCTATGCCCGCAACCGGGCGAAAAACGCCGGCTGATGGGTTTCGCTGCCACGATCCTGACGCTCTATCCGGAGATGTTTCCCGGCCCGCTCGGCGTGTCGCTGGCCGGACGCGCGCTCGTACAGGGCAAGTGGTCGTGCGAGACGGTGCAGATTCGCGATTTCGCGACGGACAAGCACCGCACGGTTGACGATACGCCCGCCGGCGGCGGGGCGGGGATGGTGCTGAAGGCCGATGTGCTGGCGGCGGCGCTTGATTTTGTCGAGCGTTCCCAAGCCACCCACGCCCTCCACCCTTCCACCCGGAACGTACCCGGGCAGAATCCGGGCGGAAGGGTGGAGGGCGTGGGTGGCACGGCCATCACGCAAAAAATCCCTGTTTTGGCCATGACCCCGCGCGGCAAACCGATCACGCAGGAGCGTATTCGCGCGCTCGCGGCAGGGCCGGGCGTTACGCTGATTTGCGGCCGTTTCGAGGGCTTTGACGAGCGCTTTTTCGAAGGCCGTCCGCAGATCGAGCAGGTCAGCCTCGCCGACATCGTCCTCTCGGGCGGAGAGCCTGCTGCACTTGCGATACTCGATGCTTGCATTCGCCTGCTTCCCGGCGTAATGGGCGCGCCTTCCAGCGGTACCGAGGAAAGCTTCGAAACGGGGCTGCTCGAATATCCGCAATATACCCGACCTCAGGAATGGGAAGGGCGCACGATCCCTGAAGTGCTGC
>CAYOSE010000073.1:0-13197 GCA_964406535.1 uncultured Sphingomonadaceae bacterium | reverse complement strand
AGGCTCATCCGCCATATTGAGCAGCATTTCGGAACGTCCGCAATTGGGTCGTTAGCCGAAAGGCTGCTTTCGTTCGAAACGCCAGGATAGCAGACGTTCCGCGAAATCGCCGAACCTGGCCACAGGTCCCAGGCACGCTGTCTAGGCGCCCGCTTCCCCGTCCCCGTCCAGATCCTCGTCGCGGTCGATCGTCGGTTCGGGCGGAACCTCGTCATCGCCGCCGCGCCGCTCTACCATCTCCTCGGTCACGGCCTCTTCCGCCTCGTTCTCGGGCTCTTCCTCTTCGTCGAGCCGCACGGCAGAGACGATGTGCTCGTTCTTGCCGACATCGAACAGGCGCACACCGGCGGTATTGCGGCCCAGCACCCGCAGGGTTTCAAGCCCGATGCGGATCAGCTTGGCCTGGTTGGTCACCAGCATCAACTGCTCGCCGGACGAGACCGGGAAGCTCGCCACGACCGGGCCGTTGCGCGCGATATTGTCGATATTGGTGACGCCCTGTCCGCCACGCCCGATGCGCCGGTATTCATAGGCCGAGGACACCTTGCCATAGCCATTGGCGCAGACGGTGAGGATATACTGCTCCAGCTCCGTCAGTTCGGCGAAGCGTTCGGGCGTCAGCTCGGGCTCGCCATCCTTCTCCGCCTTCCACGGGGCGAAGCGCAGATAGTCCTCGCGCTCTTCGGGCGTGGTGCCGGTGGGCTTCAGGATCGAGAGCGAAACCACCTGGTCCCCGTCTTTCAGGTTCATGCCGCGTACGCCAGTCGAGGTGCGACTGGTGAATTCGCGAATGTCCTCGGCGGCGAAGCGGATCGCCTTGCCGTTGCGACTCGCCAGCAGCACGTCGTCGCCCGCATCGAGCAGCGCGACGCCGATCAGGCGATCGTCCGAAGCCTCGTCGAAGCGCATCGCCAGCTTGCCGTTGGAGGGGATGTTGGCGAAGGCGTCCATGGCGTTGCGCCGCACCCCGCCATTGGCGGTGGCGAAGACAACCGACAATGCGCCCCAGCTGTCCTCGTCCTCGGGCAGCGGCAGCACGGTGGCGATGGTCTCGCCCGCATCGAGCGCGGGCAGCAGGTTGACGATGGGCCGCCCGCGCGTTTGCGGCGCGCCCTCGGGCAGTTTCCAGACCTTGAGGCGATAGACCTTGCCGGCGGTCGAGAAGAACAGCACCGGGTTATGCGTACTGGTGACGAACATGGAGGAAACCGCATCCTCGTCCTTGGTGCTCATGCCCGAGCGGCCCTTGCCGCCACGGTTCTGGGCCCGGAAGGTCGAAAGCGGGGTGCGCTTGATATAGCCGCCCAGCGTAACCGTCACGACCATCTCGTCGCGTTCGATCAGGTCTTCGTCTTCCAGCCCGTCCCAGGCGGGCGCGATCTCGGACACGCGCGGGGTGGCGAAGTTTTCGCGCACCTCCTCCAGTTCCTCGCGGATCACCGCGTAGAGCTTCACCCGGTCGGCGAGAATTTCGAGATAGCCCTCGATCGCCTCGGCCAGTTCCTTCAGCTCGTCGCCGATCTCGTCGCGGCCAAGCGCGGTCAGGCGATGCAGGCGCAGGTCGAGGATCGCCTTCACCTGCCGTTCGGACAGGCGATAGGTGCCGCCTTCCTGCTCTGCATTGGGCTCGATCGCCTCGACCAGCCGGATATATTGCGCGATGTCGCCGATCGGCCATTCCTTGGCGAGCAGTTTTTCGCGGGCAATCTGCGGGTTCGACGAGCCGCGGATCATCGCCACGACCTCGTCGAGGTTGGACACCGCCACCACCAGGCCGAGCAAGACGTGGGCGCGGTCGCGCGCCTTGGCCAGTTCGAACTTGGTGCGCCGGGTGATGACCTCCTCACGGAAGGCGACGAAGCTCTGGACGATGTCGCGCAGGCACAGCGTTTCGGGGCGGCCGCCGCGGATCGCCAGCATATTGGCGGGGAAGCTCGCCTGGGCGGGGGTGTGCCGCCAGATCTGGTTGAGCACGACCTCCGCCGTAGCGTCGCGCTTGAGGTCGATCACCACCCGCACACCGCCCCGGTTGGAGCTTTCGTCGCGAATGTCGGAGATGCCCTCGATGCGCTTGTCCTTGGCCGCCTCGGCGATCTTCTCGACCAGCCCGGCCTTGCCGACCTGGAACGGGATCGAGGTGAGGACGATGCTTTCGCGGTCGCCGCGCCCCTTTTCGATCTGGTGGCGAGCCCGCATCAGGATCGAACCGCGCCCGGTGGTGTAGGCGGCCTTCGCGCCCGACTGGCCGAGGATCAGCGGGGCGGTCGGGAAATCGGGGCCGGGGATGAACTCCATCAGCTCTTCGGACGAGATCGCCGGATTGTCGATGAAAGCAAGGCAGCCGTCGATGACCTCGCCCAGATTGTGTGGCGGAATATTGGTCGCCATGCCCACCGCGATGCCGCCCGCGCCATTGACCAGGAGGTTGGGGAAGCGCGCCGGCAGGACGGTCGGCTCTTTGCGCGAACCGTCATAGTTGTCGGCGAAGTCGACCGTGTCCTTGTCAAGATCGTCGAGCAGCGAGTTGGCGACCCGCGCCAGGCGGCTCTCGGTATAGCGCATCGCGGCCGGCGGATCGGGATCCATGCTGCCGAAATTGCCCTGACCGTCGATCAGCGGCACGCGCAGCGACCATGGCTGTACCATGCGGGCGAGCGCGTCGTAGATCGCGCTGTCGCCATGCGGGTGGTATTTACCCATCACGTCGCCGACGATCAGGGCGCTCTTGCGATAGGGCCGCCCGGCGACATAGCCGCCTTCATGCGCGGCAAACAGGATGCGCCGGTGAACGGGCTTCAACCCGTCGCGCACGTCGGGCAGGGCGCGCGCCACGATCACGCTCATCGCGTAATCGAGGTAGCTCGTCTTCATCTCATCGACGATGTCGATGCGGTCAAATTCGTCGCCACCAAAGGGCGGCGGAGCAATTTCGGTATCGTCGCTCACAGGCGCGTTATCACTCTTCTTAAATTATCGTCTTTTCTGCGCGAAACCCTAGGCGAGGGGGCTCAAACTGGCCAGTCTGGGGGCCTGTGAGGGGCGGTTCAGGGGCCCCTTATCCACATTTGTGGCCGGTCTGCCCCGGTGGGTGCCCGATGCCGCACTGCCGCATTCGTTAAATCGCGGTTCAGCCCGCAATCCTTAAGTGATGATTGCAATTCCAGAAGTGAGCGGGCAACAAACTCGCCGCAATTTGCAGCATGGCCTCTGGTCGTGCTCCCCCCGAATGTTTGAGGAGAATTTATCCATGATTCGCATGTCACGCCGCAAGGGTGCCCGCCGCGCCGTATCCACCCTCGCGCTGGCGCTGGCGCTGGGCTGCGGCACGGTGGTGGCAACGGGCATCACGGCTCCGGCGGCCTACGCGCAGGATAACTCCCGTGGCTTCGTCGAAGCCTATAACGAGGTGATGGCCGCCGAAAAGGGCGAGTCCCCCGACTGGAACGTGGTCAAGACCAAGCTGCCCGAGCTCGTGGCTGCCATCAGCACCGAAAAGGATCGCCTGCTGGCGGGCCAGATTCACCTGCAGACCGGCACCAACCTGCAGGATCCTGCGTTGCAGCGCGCGGGCCTGGAAATGATGCTGGCGAGCGGCATGGTCGAACCGGAAAATGTCGGCCGCTTCCAGTTCTTCGTTGGCAGTCTCGCGATCAATGCGGGCGACTATGCCGAGGCGCGCACCGCCCTGCAGGCCTCGTGGGATGCCGGTTACCGGGATGAGGACATCCGCGGTCTGATCGGCGAGAGCTACATGCGCGAGGGTAACGAGGCGCAGGCCGTCGCCTACCTGATGGAGCAGGCACGCACCGAAGCCGCAGCCGGGAACCCGGTGCCAGAGGCATGGGTGCTGCGCGCGCTGCAGACGGCTTACGACTCCGACATGGTCGAGGCGGGCAATGAAGCCGCGCTGATGGCCGTCCAGCTGCATCCGAGCCCGAAGAACTTCTCCAGCGCGTTGCAGATCATCAACGGCCTCAACGAAACCACGCCGCAGGTCCAGCTCGACCTGCTGCGCCTGCTGCGGATCGCCGACAGCCTGCCGCTGCGTGAATATTCGGTGATGTATATCGAGAATGCCGATCCGCGCATCATGTCGAACGAAGTCGTCGACGTGCTGGCTGAAGGGCTCGCCGCGGGCCAGTTCGACGCGACCGACACCTATTACGTCGAGGTGAAGAACATCGCCGACGGGCGTACCGCTGCCGATCAGGCCGACGCGCCTGAGCTCGTCGCAGAGGCCGAGGCGGCCAGCGACGTGCAAAGCGCGCTCATCGCCGGTGACGTGAACTGGTCGATCGACAATTTCGCGGTGGCCGAGAGCATGTATGCGCTGGCCGCGATGCGCGACCCCACCAATGCCACCGCCAAGATGCGCGAAGGCATGGCGCAGGTGCAGCAGGGCAAATATGCCGAGGCTGCGGCGACCTTCGACAGCGTCCCTGAGGGCGACCGCACCATGGTGGCGGCCCTGTGGAAGGCCTACGCCGTCTATATGGCTGGCTAAGTTCTCAAGCCAGGAAACAGCGGACGGCGCGGGCGGCAGGCATGCTTCCCGCGCCGCTTCTTTTACCCGCTCCGCCATGACATTCGGATCATGACGAGGCGGAAGCATAGCTGGCCAAAGGCCAATATTGTGAGCTTTCGTGACCTGGAGCGCAGCGACCTTTTTCGGTCGTGAGCACCGGAAGCGCGGAAGTTCGCGATTTGCAGCCCGTCAGGACCGGATGGGAGGTCTAGACGTTGAATTTGAACAGCATGATGTCGCCATCCTGGACAAGATATTCCTTGCCCTCCTGGCGCAGTTTGCCGGCCTCCTTGGCCCCGGACTCGCCGCCGAGCGCGACGTAATCGTCAAAGGCGATGGTCTCGGCGCGGATGAAGCCCTTCTCGAAATCGGTGTGGATCTCGCCCGCCGCCTGCGGGGCCTTGGCCCCTGACGGGAAGGTCCAGGCGCGCGCTTCCTTGGGGCCAACGGTGAAGAAGGTCTTCAGGCCGAGCAGGTCGTAACCAGCGCGGATCACGCGGGCGAGGCCGGTTTCCTCCAGCCCGAGGTCAGCCAGATATTCGGTCCGCTCCTCTGGCTCCATGGCGACCAGTTCGGCCTCGATCGCGGCGGAGACGACGACCGCCTGCGCGCCCTCGGCCGCGGCCTTGGCAAAGACCAGTTCGGACAGCGCATTTCCCGTCGCGGCATCTTCCTCAGCGACATTGCAGACATAAAGCACCGGCTTGGCCGTCAGCAGTTGCGCCTGCTCGAACAGCCGCTCTTCATCTTCGCCATTGGGCTGGGTGAGCCGGGCGGGTTTGCCTTCGCGCAGCAAGTCCAGCGCCTGCCCCAGCACCGAGGCGGCCACCTTGGCTTCCTTGTCGCCGCCGGTGGCGCGCTTTTGCGCGGCAGGCACGCGCTTTTCGAGGCTTTCGAGGTCCGATAGCATCAGTTCGGTCTCGACCACTTCGGCGTCGGCAATCGGATCGACCTTGTTGGAGACATGCTGGATGTCGTCATCCTCGAAACAGCGCAGCACGTGGACGATCGCGTCGACCTCGCGGATATTGCCGAGGAACTGGTTGCCCAGACCCTCACCCGCGCTGGCACCCTTCACAAGGCCCGCGATATCGACGAAACTGAGCTGCGTGTGGATGATTTTGGCCGACCCGCCGATCTTCGCGATGGTGTCGAGGCGCGGATCGGGGACCGCGACCTGCCCGACATTGGGCTCGATCGTGCAGAACGGATAATTGGCTGCCTGCGCTGCCTGCGTCTCGGTCAGCGCGTTGAAGAGGGTCGACTTGCCGACATTGGGCAGGCCGACGATACCGCATTTGAAACCCATGATTGCTCCGTTTTCCGGTGTCTGTGCCGGAGTGTTTGCCGATTTTGCCGCCCCGATAGGCGTGGACGAAGGGAAAAGCCAGATGGAGGCTGGCAGTTGGCTGCAGGAGCTGGATCAGCTTCGTGGTTTGATGCCATGCCTGTCGGTGCGGATTATCCTGCCATTGCACATGCGCCAGGGACTGATCATTGTCGGCGTATGCCTGACCCCAATGCCGTTGCGATTGTTCGCTCCCCGCTCGCCTGGAACTTTTTCGAACCCATTGTCGCAGGCTTGAGGGACGCAGGCTGTGCCGTTACCGAGTTCGAGACGCTGGAAGCGCTGACTGACGATACAGCTTTTGCAGCACGTTGCAGCGTGCTGGTGACCCCCGGCCTTCAGGCTGTGGGCGAGCAGATCTTCGAGGCCTTGCCCGGCCTGCGCGGCCTTGTTTCGCCGTTTATCGGCATCGAGGGTTTCGACCTTGCGGCCGCGACCCGCCGCGGCGTCATCATCGCGAACGGCAGCACATGGCAGAACGTCGAGAGCGTGGCGGAGGCCACGATTCTGCTGATGCTGGCAGCGCTCTACGATCTCGATGACGCCCGCAACCAGTTCAGGACGGGGTGGCGCAGACCCGAGGGCATGCGCTCGCGGATGCTCAAGGAACGGACCGTCGGGCTCATCAGCTTCGGCAGGATCGCCCAGGCGGTGGCCAAACGCCTCGCGCCCTGGGACGTCTCTCTGCTGGTATCGGCGCCGCGCCTCAAGACGCCATTACCGGCAGGCGCGGAACGTGTGGATCTGGACGCGCTGCTCGCCCGCAGCGACATTGTCGTGGTTCTTGCATCGCTGAATGACGAAACGCACGGGATGATCGGTCTGGCTGAGCTCGAGATGATGAAAGAGGACGCCGTACTCATTGTCACCTCACGGGGCGGGATCGTGGATGAAACGGCATTGATGCAGATACTGGAACGACGTCCTCAATTCCGTGTCGCGCTCGATGTCTTTGCGACCGAACCGCTGCCGATGGACAGCCCGCTCCGCAGCGTGCCCTCGGCCATCCTGACCCCGCACGGCATTGGCCATACGCATGAATGCATCGCCTCGCTCGCTCCTGCGGCGGTTGCGGCGACGCTCAGTCTGGTGTCTGGAAAGCCGCCGGAAGTCATCTGCAACCCGGATGTTCTCGACGAGTGGCCGGGGACGGTGGCCCAAGGTTGAGGCGCTTCGCGAGTACACCTCCCCTTTTTCGCATGTGCAGCTTCTTTGATTGACTTTCGGACGCGCCATCGCCATTTGCGCGTCATCGAAACGCATCGGCAGCGTGAACCGGCGACCCAGTCGCCCCGGCCCCGCGTTTCGGCATGATTTCCCGGAGCCTCCCTTTTCACGCGGGTTGTTCAGAAACCCGCTTCGCGTTCGCGTGCGCCGTTTGGTGCGCGCGCGCCGAGGCCTATTTGCGAGTTTGATACATAACATGACTTTTGAAGAGCTTGGGCTGTCGAAGCCCATCCTGCAGGCGCTCGCGCGCCGCGACTACACCACGCCCACGCCGATTCAGGCGCAGGCCATCCCCGTCGTGCTCGACGGGCGCGATGTGCTCGGCATCGCCCAGACCGGCACCGGCAAGACGGCGGCTTTCATGCTGCCCTCGATCGACCGACTGCGCGCCTCGGGTAACCCGACGCCGCGCAAATCGTGTCGCATGCTGGTACTCGCGCCGACGCGCGAACTGGCCGGTCAGATTGCCACCAGCGCCAAGGAATATGGCGCGCTGTCGGGTCTGGTGGTCGCCAGCATCGTCGGCGGCACCTCGGTCAACAAGGACCGCGCACGCATGGCGCGGGGCGTCGATATCCTCGTGGCGACGCCCGGACGGCTCGTCGACCTGCTCGACCAGCGGGCGATGGACCTGAGCGCCGTCGAGACCATCGTGCTCGACGAGGCCGACCAGATGCTCGACCTCGGCTTCATCCATGCGCTGAAGAAGATCGTCTCGCTGCTGCCGAAGCAGCGCCAGACGCTGTTGTTCTCGGCCACGATGCCCGGCTCGATCCGCAAGCTGGCCGAGCAATATCTCGACAACCCGGTGCAGGTCTCGGTCGCGCCCGCCGCCACGACGGCAGAGCGGGTCGATCAGTATGTCTGCTTCGTCAACCAGAACGAGAAGCAGGCGTTGCTGACCATTGCGCTTCGCAAGGGCCTGTCGACCGGCGAGATGGACCTCGTCCTCGTCTTCACCCGGACCAAGCATGGCGCGGACCGCGTCGTGAAGAAGCTGGGGCAGCAGGGTATTGAGGCGGTCGCCATCCACGGCAACAAGAGCCAGCCGCAGCGCGAGCGCGCGCTGGCGCTCTATCGCAAGGGGCAGGTCCGGGTGCTGGTCGCCACGGACATCGCCGCACGCGGGATCGACATTCCGGGCGTCAGCCACGTCTTCAACTTCGAGCTGCCCAATGTGGCCGAGCAATATGTCCACCGCATCGGGCGCACGGCGCGCGCCGGTCGGGCGGGCGTCGCGCTGGCCTTCTGCGCGCCGGACGAGCGCGATTACCTGCGCGATATCGAACGGCTCACCAAGGTGCGCCTCGGTGAAGTGCCGCTGCCGCCGTCCTTCAACGAGGAGGTCAAGCGCATCGGTTCGACCTCGCCCGGCCACTCGGGCGACGAGGCGATGTCGCGCAACCAGCCGCGTCGCAAGCCCAAGCGCGTCGTCTCGGCCAAGCCCAGGGGTGAAGGGCGTGGCGAGGGCGCCCGCGGTGAAGGTCGCGGCGAGCGTCGCGGACATGGTCATGGCGGTGGCCAGGGTCATGGACAGGGTCACGGGCAGGGCCAGGCCAAGGGGCAGGGCGGTGGCCAGCGTCGCCGCCATCGTGGTGGTAATGGCGCGGGAAATGGCGGGGGCGGCAACCGTCGCCGCGCCGGCGTGCGCGCTAGCTAGTTTTCTGTTTCAGTTGCACTGAAACAGGTGCGGTGGCAGCCCGCTCCCCCTCCCGACCTCCCAAAGATTACCCTGTCGGGAGGTTGGGAGGGGGAGTGGGCCGGTGCCGATCTCACTTCAGTGAGAAAGAGGGCCTAATCCTGCTGCCGCAGGGCAACGTCGCTCATGAAGCGGGCGTCGTTGCCCTCGGCCAGCCAGTGCGCCTCGGAGCCGATCGCACCGAGCATCTGCACGAGCCCGTCCGTTTCCGCCTTGGCGTAATTGCCGAGCACGTAGCCATGCACCCGGTCCTTGTGGCCGGGATGGCCGATGCCGATCCGCACGCGGCGAAAATCGGCACCGCAATGGCGGTCGATGCTCCTCAGGCCGTTATGCCCGGCCGTGCCGCCGCCGGTCTTCACCTTGACCTTGAACGGTGCGAGGTCGAGTTCGTCATGGAACACGGTCAGCGCGTCGAGGCCGAGTTTGTAGAAGCGCATCGCCTCCCCCACGGCGCGGCCGCTTTCGTTCATGAAAGTGGCGGGCTTCAGCAGCAGCACCTTGACCGGTCCGATGCGGCCTTCCTGTACCCAGCCCGAGAACTTCTTCTGAATGGGACCGAAGCCATGCATCTCGGCGATGACGTCGAGCGCCATGAAGCCGACATTGTGCCGGTGCATCGCATATTGCGGACCGGGATTTCCGAGGCCTACCCAAAGCTGCATGGCCAGCGCTTTAGGCGAGGGCGCGGTTAAAGCAAGTCACGGGCGCGCAAGCGACCGCAAGGCCAAACGGCCGTCCGCACCCCGGACTTGATCCGGGGGAGGAAAGCCAAGGGCGCGGATGCGCCCGCCGGCGTTTGAGGCGAAAGCAAGAAACGCCGGGAATCCCGTGGGACACCCGGCGCTTTCGTAATGGCCGTGGAAACGGCGGTGAAGCGGCGATTACTCGCTGGCTTCGCCACCTTCCTCGGTGCTGGCTTCTTCACCTTCGGCTTCTTCGCCTTCAGCATCGGCAGCCTCGCTCTCGGCGCGCTTGAGTGCCGAGGGGGCCACGACGGTGGCGATGGTGAAGTCGCGGTCGGTGATCGCGCTCTCGCTGCCCGCGGGCAGAGTAATGCTGGAGATGTGGATCGAATCGCCCACATCGAGCCCGGTGACGTCGATCTCGACCTCGCTGGGGATCTTGTCCGCGTCGCAGGTGAGTTCGAGCTCGTGGCGCACGACGTTGAGCACGGCGCCCTTTTTCAGGCCGGGGCTCGCTTCTTCATTGATGAAGACCACGGGGACCGCGACGTCGATCTTGGCGTCCTTAGCCAGGCGCAGGAAGTCGACATGGACCGGACGATCCGAAACCGGGTGCAGCGCCACATCCTTCGGGATGGTGCGGGTCGGCTTGCCGTCCAGTTCGATCATCACGATCGAGTTCATGAAGTGACCCGTGCCGAGTTGCTGGACCAGCAGCTTTTCCTCGACGTGGATCGGGGTCGGTTCTTCCTTGCCGCCATAGATAACGGCGGGGACCCGGCCTTCGCGGCGCAGTGCACGGGAGGCTCCCTTGCCAGCCCGTTCGCGCGCCTCGGCCGGCAGTGTCAGAGCGTCGCTCATAATACGTGCCTTTCGAATGCGTTTGAATAGCTCCCCAATGCATGCCTCCAGGGATGACCATGCCGGGGAGCGCGGCCCCTAGCAGGAATGGCCAGGAATACAACTCGCAAATGCAGCTACTGGATGCGGGTGACAGTGTAGCCGCGTTCGGTCAGCAAAGCGGGCAGGCCGTCCGCGCCCACCACATGCCCGGCGCCGACCGCTATAAAGGGACGTTCGGTGGCCAGCATGGTGTCGATCTTGTCGGCCCAGGCGCGATTGCGCCGCACCAGCAGAACCTCGCGCAGCGCAGGGTGTTCGAGCATGCCGCCGGTCAGGGCGTGTTCGAGCACCTCGATGTCGCCGGTCAGCCACGCCTCGATTGTGTTGCTATTGCCGCCAGCTGCGGCCTCACTGGCGACCGAGGCGAGCAGGTCGGACTGGTCGGCCTCGGACAGAGTATCGAACAGGGCATATTGCTCGGCGAAGCTTTCCAGCCCCGCCAGGCGGTCCGCCTTGGCCATCAGCGCTCGGTCGACGCCGTTGGCGGGATTGCCTGACCGGATCGCGGAGGAGAGGATCAGCGCCGCCGCCCAGCTTTCGGTGTCGGTAAAGTCGCGGTCCTGCTTTCCGGCACGTTCCATCAGCGCGGTCAGTGCCATGCGTTCATCGTCCTCGACCCGCTGGCTGAGTGGCATTTGCCCAGGCGTATGCGCGACGCGCTCGAACAACCCGCCATCCCCCTCGGCCAGATCGGCAATCTCGACGACGAGGACGCTGCTGTCCGCCAGCGCCTGTTCAAGGACGGGCGTGCGCCAGGCGACTCCATCAGGCAGGGCATGGACGGTGCCGAACAGCCAGCCGCGCTGGCCGTTAGCACCCGTCACCTCCCACAAGGCCGGCGAGGGCGCGGGCCAGTCGCGGGCCGGTTCGCTGCTGCAGGCCGCCAGCGCGAGGCTGGTCAGCAGCAGCAGGCAGGTGCGGATCACTGCCAGATGCGGGTCACCGTGTGGCCGCGCTGTTCAAGCTGGTCCTGCACGCTGCCCTTGCCGGCCAGGTGCCCGGCACCAACGGCGATGAAGACATTGCCCGGCTGTTCGAGCCGCGTCTCAATCCAGTCCACCCAATTGGCGTTCCGGTCGACCAGCAGGCGCTGATACAGCTCCTCGTCGTCCAGCTCGGCGTTCATCATCTCGGCCAGGCCATCGGCATCGCCCGCGACCCATGCGGCGACCATCTCGTCGAGCGTGGCCGAGGCGGTCGGCACGGCCTCGACCGTCTCGTCGAGGAATTCCAGCTGGTCGGCGATCGGCAGGCTGTCGAACAGGTCGATCTGCTGCTCGACCGTTTCCAGCGCCAGTTTGGTCTTGTCGCCCGCCTCGGCCGTCAGTTTCAGCTCGGCCCCGCTTTCGGGCTGGTAACCGTCCTGCATCAGCGGCAGCAGCGAGAGGGTCATGGCGGCGAACCACGGCTCCACCCGGTCGAAGGCGGCGGGCGGCATGCCGAGCCCGGCCAAAGCCGCCTCGAACTCGGCGCGGTCTTCCTCGGTCATCAGCTCGCGCAGGGTCTGTTCACCGGCAAGGCTGGCCTTGCTGGCGACCATCGCCCCGGCGGCGGCCTGGTCGGCCATGTCGATTTCGGTGACGAGTTCGCCAGAGGCGGCGAAAGCGCGCTGGATGCGTTCGTCGTACCATTCCAGTGTGCTGGGCAGGGCATGGACTGTGCCGAACAGGTAGATCGTCGTGTCCTCGTCGCCCAGTTTCCACAGCGCCGGGCCGGGGATGGCGTCTTCGGCCTGGGCCGCCGTCTCGGGGGTTTCCGCCTGCGCGCAGGAGGCCGAGGCGCCGGCAAGGGCCAGCGAAGCCAGCGCGCGCGAAAACAGTTTCTTCAGGTCGATCATGACACCTCTTTCGGAGCAATTGTCGCGTCTAGATAGGGGGCGAATAGCGGTCATTCCACTGCCAATCCCTTAAGCTGGTGCAGCCCGTCGACGCCAGCGCGCCATTGACGGAAAAATCGTGCTGCGCCATGGCCCGCGCCGACATGAGCCGCGATCCGACCAACAGCTTTCAGGACATGATCCTCACGCTCCACGATTTCTGGAGTGCGAAGGGCTGTGTGATCCTGCAACCCTATGACATGCGGATGGGGGCGGGTACGTTCCACACCGCGACCACCCTGCGCGCGCTGGGGCCGGAGCCGTGGAACGCGGCCTTCGTCCAGCCGTGCCGCCGCCCGACCGACGGGCGCTATGGCGAGAACCCCAACCGGCTGCAGCACTACTACCAGTATCAGGTGATCCTGAAGCCGAGCCCGCCCGATATTCAGGACTGGTATCTGGAGAGTCTGCGCGCGATCGGCATAGATCCGCTGGCGCACGATATCCGCTTTGTCGAGGATGACTGGGAATCGCCCACGCTCGGCGCCTGGGGGCTGGGCTGGGAGGTCTGGTGCGACGGGATGGAGGTGACGCAGTTCACCTATTTCCAGCAGATGGGCGGGTTCGATTGCAAACCGGTGGCGGGCGAGCTGACCTACGGGCTCGAACGGCTCGCCATGTATATTCAGGGTGTCGACAACGTCTATGACCTCGCCTTCAATGCCGAGGGCGTCAGCTATGGCGACGTATTCCTCGAAAACGAGCGGCAGATGTCGAAATGGAACTTCGAGGTTGCCGATACGGACGGCCTGTTTAAGGCTTTCGAAATGGCCGAGGCCGAGTGCCGCAACGCGCTCGCCGCCGAGGTGCCGATGGCCGCCTATGAACAGGCGGTGGAGGCGAGCCACCTCTTCAACCTGCTGCAGGCGCGCGGGGTCATCAGCGTGCAGGAACGCGCCAGCTATATGGGCCGGGTGCGCGACCTCGCGCGCT